>NZ_JAGLBB010000018.1 GCF_018260555.1 Deinococcus sp.
ACCTGCCCAGTGCAACGCTGCTCCCCCTGCCCCCCTGGGGTAGGGGGCTGGGGGGTGGGGCAGCACACGGAAAGCCCGCCGCCAGGCGCCCCCCGTCAACCGTGTGGGAGAGGCCCGCCGCCCAGCACGCCCGCCGCCTCACGCGGCTGCCCTCACGGGGCGGTGGTGGTCGCCTGCCGGTCGAAATGCCGTTGCCGCGCCCGGAACGCCGCTTTCTGCTCCGGCGTGGTCTGGGCGTGGCAGTGGCGGCAACTGACGCCCTCCTCGAACAGCGGGTCCCTGCGCTCCTGCTCGCTCAGCGGCCACCCGCACGAGTGGCACATCACGGCCCCGCCCTCGTGCAGGCCGTGCCCGACAGTCACGCGGCCGTCGAATACGAAGCACTCGCCGTCCCAGCGGCTGTCCTCTTCGGGTACGTCCTCTAGGTACTTCAGAATCCCACCCTGGAGATGGAATACGTCCGCGTACCCGCGCTGGCGTAGCAGGCTGGTGCTCTTCTCGCAGCGGATGCCGCCCGTGCAGAACATGGCCACACGCTTGCCCTGTAGTGCCCCGGCGTGCGCGTCCAGCCACGCCGGGAACTCCCGGAACGAATCGATCTGCGGGTCCAGCGCGCCCCGGAACGTCCCGGCCTTCACCTCGTAGCGGTTGCGGGTGTCGATCACCACGACATCCGGCGCGCTGATCAGGTCGTTCCAGTCCTGCGGGGCCACGTACTGCCCGGCCTCCCGGGTCGGTTCGGCCGCCGCGCCCATGGTTACGATCTCGGCTTTCACGCGCACCTTGAAGCGCCGGAACGGCTGCTCGCTGGCCGCCGATTCCTTGTACTCCAGGCCCGTGAACCCCTCTGCCAGCAGCGCCCCGCGCAGCGCGTCGATGCCTGCGCGGCTCCCGGCGACCGTGCCGTTGATGCCCTCGGACGCCACGATCAGCGTGCCGCACAGGCCGTGCGCGGCCCCCAGCGGCAGCAGCCGCCCGCGCAGGGCCGCCGGGTCGCTCACCGCCCGGAACTGGTACAGCGCCGCCACCACGAAAGCAGGCCGGGCAGCCGGGTCACGGGGAGCTTCGGGCAGGACAGGGACCGGGTGGGACGCAGACATCCCCCGCATGATACCGAGCGGTTGTGGGCGGCCGGGGGCCGCGCCTCACGGTTGTTGCCATGCAGTGGCAATCTGGGGCGGCACGGGACTCAGCAGCAGCACGGGACTCAGCAGCGGCACGGCGTTCAGCGGTGGGACAGTGCCCAGGGCGGCGGCCTGCTCGGGAGGTCAGGTGGCGGTATCGTTCAGGCTCTCCATGAGACTGTCGGTCATGTACGTAGCTTAACGGGCGGTGGCTCGCGGCGCTGTCGCATGTGACCAGCTGGTATGAAGGTCCGGTGAGGGGCCGGAATGCGCGTTCTGGCGGAGTCGCGTGGCGCGGGCCTCTGCTAGCCTTGCGGGCGTGTCTGCGCCTTCCACCCTGATCAGTGCGTCCGGCCTGAGCGTCGTGTACGGCGAGCGGGCCGTGCTGAGCGGCGTGGACCTGAGTGTGACGGCCGGTGAGCGCGTGGCGCTGCTGGGGCGCAACGGGGCGGGCAAGACGACGCTGCTGCGCGTCCTGACCGGCGAGCGCACCCCGGACGACGGGGAGGTCTGGCGCCCGGACGGTCTGCGGGTGGCGGTGCTGGCGCAGCATCACGCGCACCCGCCGGGCCTGAGCGTGCGCGCCCTGGTGGACGCCGCGCACCCCTACCGGGACCTGGAGGCCGACCTGCTGGCGCTGGAGGCGGACCTGGGCGACCCGGATACCCTGGAACGCTGGACGGCGCTGCACGCCCGCCTGGACGACCTGGACGCCTTCCGCTGGCCCGCACGGGCGGCGCGGGTGCTGGGCATGCTGGACCTCACGCGCTTTCTGGGGCGCGAGGCGGCCACGCTGTCCGGCGGGGAGCGCACGCGGCTGGCGCTGGCGCTGGCCCTGGCCAGGGAGCCGGACCTGCTGGTGCTAGATGAACCCACCAACCACCTGGACATCCGCATGCGCGAGTGGCTCGAAGGCTGGCTGCGGGACTTCCGGGGCGGCGTGCTGCTCACCAGTCACGACCGCGACTTCCTGGACGGCGTGGCGACCCGCAGCGTGTGGCTGGACGCGGGCGAGGCGACCCCGTACGCGGGCGGGTACTCACGCGCGCGCGCGCAACGGGACCTGGAGCGGCGCACCCAATCCCGCGCGGCCCGCCTGGCCGGTCAGGAGGCCGGGCGACTGGCGGGCAGCGTGGACACCCTGGACCGCTGGGGCCGCCGCTCGCGCGCCCTGAAAAGCCGCGCCGACCGGGTCGTGGTGCCCGAGGCGCCCCTGCCGGAACGGCAGATCCGCATGCGCCTGCTGGCCGGCACGGCAAAGGCGCCGCTGGTGGCGTGGGGGGAACACCTGAGCAAGAGTTACGCCGGGCGGCCCGTGTTGCAGGGCGCGGCGTTCCGGTTGCGTCAGGGCGACCGCGTGGCCCTGATGGGTGCGAACGGCACGGGCAAGACCACCCTGATGCGCCTGCTGTCCGGCGAGCTGCACCCGGACCCACCGGGCCGCGACCCGGATACGGGCCTGCCGCTGCCCGAGCCGCTGCTGCGCGTGGCGGGCGGCGTGACGGTCGCCAGCCTCGACCAGACCTGGCACGGCCTGACGCCCGGCGAGGGCCTGCACGAGCAGTTCGAGCGGCGTTTCGGGCGGCAGGCGACCACGCTGCTGGGCCGCGCAGGTTTCAGCGCGGCCGACTGGCCCAAGACGCCCGAAGTGCTGTCCGGCGGGGAGCGTGCGCGTGCCGGACTGGCGCTCGTGAGCGGCCTGCGCGCGGACCTGCTGCTGCTCGACGAACCCACCAACCACCTGGACGTGGACGCCCTGCTGGCCCTGGAAGGCGCGGTACAGGCGTACGCGGGCGCGGTCGTGATCGTCACGCACGACCGCCGCTTTGCGCGGGAGGTCGCCACGCGCCTGTGGGTGATCGAGGACGCCGCGCTGCGCGAGGTGAGTGGCTGGGGCAGCCGCGAGTACCGCGATCCGGCCGCCACGCTGCAGGGCGACCCGCCGCCGCCCCCGCCCGCGCCCACGCCCCGGCAGCGCCTCGCGCCGCTGGAAGCGCGGCTGTGCAGTCTGCGCGCCGAACTGGACCGTCCGCCCGGTACCCTGAGCGGCCGCGAGGAAGCCCGCGTGCGCGCCCGGGCGCACGAGGTGCAGCAGGGTCTGTACGTCCTGTACGCGCAGGTGTGGCAGGCCGAGCAGTACGACACCCAGGTCCGCGAACCGCCCCTGACCGTGCGCGCCCAGCACCTCGGGGACGCTCCGGGTGAGGGGGGCATGTTCTGGGCCGCGCAGGACCCCACCTGCCCACACCTCGCTTGGGATGGCCGCACGCTGCGCTGGAACGGCGCGCCGCTCGCCTGGTTCGGCGCGGCGCTGCTGGGCGGCGCCCTGAGAATCCTGTTCGAACGCTGGGGCGCGGGCCGCGTGACCCTGGGTGACGGTGGGCCCACCGTCACGCGCCGCGCCTACTTCGCGGGGCTGGGCCTGGTTCGCCCAGACTAACCTGCCCAGACCAATGCGCCCAGACCAATGCACCCAGACTGATCCGTCTGCACTGATCTGCCGGCCCCAGCCGGAGCACGCCGCAGGCCGGACCCCGCTATACTTCCGCGCATGGAAGACCTCATCAAGGGCCGCCTTGGTGGAGCGGACGGCTACGATATCCGCTGCACCATCGACGGCGACACCATCAAGGGCCGCGCAGGCGGAAAACTACACGGCAAGGACATCAACCTGGAGATCACCGAGCGTGGCGTGCAGGGCAGCGTCGGCGCGGACCCCGTGAAGATCGAACTGCAGGACGGCGAACTCAAAGGGAACGTGGGCGCGCAGAAACTCACGCTGCGTGGCGTGGACCGCGTCACGGGCTTTATGGGCGAACCCATCATCGGCTGGAACGTGGTCGCGCAGCAGACCGGCGAGCGACTGACCGGGCAGCTGGGCAGCACCGTCCTGGGCCGAGCCTTCGATCTGGAACTGGGCAGCGCGCCCGGCTGGGTGGGGACCCTGGTTGCCATCGTGGCCTTCTACGCGCTGGAACCCCGCGCGAACATCACGACCAGCCGCTGATACCCACTGCGGTTGAAACGGTGCAGTGCAGCCAAGAGGGCCGCTCCCGTGCAGACGGGGCGGCCCTCTTGGCTGCCGCTGTTCGAGCGGGCGCTCAGCGGCCACCGATGCGGTAGGTCACGCCGAAGCGCAGCGTGGTGCCCTGCTGGGCGCTCTCGACGCCCAGGCTGACGTTGGTGCGCCCGTTGACGTTGTACCCGGCGCTGAAACTGGGCCGGATGGACTGAAGGTTCAGGCCGCTGATGGGCGTGCTGACCCGGAACGTGAACTGATCGTCGGGAGTGCTGTACTGCGCGTCGATCAGACCCTCGCCGTTCAGGTCCACCTGATACTGCAGGTACAGTTCACGTGTCAGGTACGACCCGAGCGTGATGGTCGCCCCCACCGACCCGTCTGCGTTCCCGAGTTGCGGGGTCAGGCGGAAGACATCCAGACCGAACGCGGCGGCGATGGTTCGCTCCAGTTCGCCCAGCACGAACACGTTCAGGGCCGTCTGGAAGGCGCTGGTGCCCAGGGCCGTCAGGTTCCCTGGCAGGGCCGTCAGGTTAGGGACGCCCGTGGCGACCAGCGCGTACAGTTCTGCTTCACTGTAGGCCGCGCCGCTGATGGGGTCGGCGCAGGTGGGGCCGTCCTGCGCGCAGCTGAGGGTGGTGGTGAGGTCCAGCAGGGCCGCGCCGCTGGGCTGCGGAACGAACTCGCCCAGGAGGTTCAGTTTCACCGGCACCCGCTGGCGGGACTCGCGGAGGGTCGCGGTGACCTGCCCGGTGGCGGTCACGTTGAATTTCGGGTACAGATTCTCGCCGCCGAACGTGACGGTACTGTCGGACAGCGTGAACTCGTTCTCGCGCAGGTACACGAAGCCGCGCTGCGAGCGGATGTCACCCGTCAGGCGCGGGCGCGCCCCGGTGCCCGACACGACCACGCTGCCCGTGAAGTCGGCCCGCATGAGGTTCTCGTCCACGCGGATGCCGTTCACGGCCCGGATGGGAATGTCTTCCAGCGACAGGCGTTCCAGGAACGGGCGGGCCGCCGGGGCCTGTCCGTCGGCCCGGGCAGCCTGCGGGAAGGTCCGCAGTTCCTCGGGCAGGGGGCTCACGTAGTGGTCGGTGGTGCGGCCAGTGGGTCCGCCCACGCTGGTCTGCCCGGGCGCAGGCAGCGTGGCCTGCGCGTTCGGGCGGCCCAGAATCAGCCGCGTGAAGTCGGCCGCGCCGCTGATGCGGATGGCCTCGCCGTCGTCCACGGCGCGCAGGTCGGCGTTCAGGGTGCTTTCACGTCCGTAGATGACCTTCAGCGGCAGGTTAAAGTTCCGGGCGGCCAGCGTCAGGTCCCAGCGGGGCGCCACGTCCCCCGTGACGCTCAGCGAACCGGCCGGGACCGCGCCGCTCGCGGCACTGAGGCTCTGCGCGTTGAGGGTCCAGCGGGACTCGGTCTGCTGCGCCAGCGTGACCGTGGTGTTCGGCAGCGAGCCCAGCATCTCCGGGGCCAGCAGGCCGCTGAAATTCACGCGTGTGTCGCTCAGGCGGCCCAGCGTGAGTTGCCCGGCCAGCGTGACCTGCCCGTCCGAACCGAGCGTGCCGCCGGTCAGGACCGCGCCGCCCCCGCTGAACGCCCCGCTGTCCGGCAGGTCCCCCGCGAAGGCCGGGACGCTGACGCTCAGGCCCGCCACGCTCCCGGTGATGTTCTGAGCGCGGAGCAGGCCGCGCGGCCGCTCGTACGTCCCGGCCACCGAGAGTTCCAGCGTGCCCTGCAGGTCCGGCTGCAACGCCGCCAGCGACGGCACCAGCAGCAGCGCTGGGGTGAAGGTCGTGTTGCTGAACTGCGCGGTCACGGCCACGCGCTCGCGGGTGTACTGCCCGCGCACGTCCCAGGTACCGGCCCCGCTCAGCGCAATGTTCAGGTTGCGCAGTTCGCGCCGCGCGTACTCCAGCGTGCCCGTCCCGGTCAGGGTCTCGGTCACGGCGGCGCTGCCCGCGCCCCTGACGCTGGTCACGCGGATGCGCTCGGCGACCACGCTGGCCGTCCCCGCCAGCGGATCGCTGACCGGGAAGCGGAAGCGGGCCAGTCCCGTGACCACGCCCTCACCCGGACTGGTCCCGGCGAACGCCCCGATCACCGCGCCCAGCGGCAGCGCCCGCAGCGTGCCCTGTCCGAACAGTTCGCCGCCGCCCAGACCCGCTGTGAACTCCGACTGCCCCAGGAACCCGCGGATACGCCAGTCGCCCGACACCTGCGTGCCTTCCAGCCGCGCCGGCAGCACCTTGGGTCCCACGGTCAGGTTGTCCGAGCGCAGAACGAAGGTGCCGCCCCCGTCGCGCAGGTTCGCCTCTCCGCTCACGCGGCCTGAGAGCTGCGGCGCGATCTTCAGGTCCTGGACCTCCACGTTATCCAGCGTGGCGCGCACCGAGTACCCGTCCCCGGTGGGCTGCACGGCCAGCGGACCGTTCAGGACCGGCAGCAGGTCCGCCAGTCCGCCGGAGGCCGCCACGACCGCCTCGCCGATGTCGTTCGCGCCGCGCAGGTCCGCCCGGAACGCCTGCCCGGTCAGGTCCAGGGTGCCGCTGACGTTCAGGCTCTGCCCGGCCAGCGTCAGCGGGTAGCGGGTGGCGGTTACCTGCCCGGTCAGGCCGCTGGCGTCGGCGCGGACATCCAGGCCCAGCGTGCCCAGTGTGCCCAGTGTACCCAGTGTGCCCAGCGTGATCGCGGAGGCAGTCGTCTGAACAGGCGTGGTCTGGGTGACCTTCGTGGTCAGGGGGGCGCTGACCGTCCCGCTCACCCGGCCCGTCCACTGGTGGCCCGCCTGGGCCGCCGTGAAGTTCAGGGTGCCTGCCGGGAGGACCGCCGTGCCCGTCACCGAGGGCCGCCCGCCGCGCAGCGTGACGACCGCGTTCAGGTCGCCGCCCACCGCCAGATCCAGGTAAGGCGCGCGGTAAGGGGTCTTCAGGTCCGAGACCGAGGCGGTCAGTTGACCGTCCAGTGCGTCGGTGCCGACCGTGCCGCTGGCGCTGAGCAGGCCGCTCACGCCCTTCAGGTTCAGGGTGTCGAGGGTCAGGCCCGGCAACTTCACGGCCAGCTGTCCGCCCGCCCAGCGCAGCGTGCCGTCGCGCACGCCGTCCGAGACGGTCAGGTCCGCCGCGTTCAGGCTGGCCGTACCACCCGCCTGCCACCCGCCCCGCCGGACACTGAGCAGCAGCTCCGGGTCACTGAGCGGGCCACTCGGCGTGACGCTCAGGGACAGTTCCGGGCGGCTCAGGCTGGCCGCGCCCAGCAGGGTCCACACGCCCCCACGCGGGCGCAGTTCGACCGCGCCGCTGGCCTTCGCGCCCGGCCCATCGACCAGGCGCAGCTGCGCGCCGTCCGCCGACGCCACGACCCGCGCGCCCGCCTTCAACAGTTCGCCGCTGCCCGTGACGAGTGGATGCGCGAACGCTCCACCCACGCTCAGGGCCAGCGGGGCCGTCAGGACGCCCGCCGGACCACCCGTGACGCGGGCCGTGCCGTGCCAGCCGGTGAGCGGATCGGCCCGCACGTCCAGCGCCGCCTGTAGGCCCTGTGGCCCACCGAGCGCGCCACTCACGGCCAGAGCCTGCGCGCGGTAGGTGGCCCGTAGCGTGCCGTCCAGGGTGCCCTGGCTGGCCACGGTCAGGTCGGCGGCCGGGCCGCTCAGGCTGACGGTGCCGCCCAGGTCCAGGGTGCTGCCCGCTGCCCGGGCCCGCAGGCCGTCCAGCGTCAGGTCCGTGCCGCTCAGGGTCACCACCGCGCGGGCGCCTTTGGGGGAGGAGGCACTGTCCACAGCGGGGCCAGCTGGGAATGCGCCCGGTGCCATGGGCGGCGCTGCCTGCGAGAGCGTACCGCTCAGGCCCGCCAGCGAGGCGCTCAGTGTGCCGCTCAGGTCGTCCAGCGTCACACCGCTGGCCGACGCTCCGGCAGACTGCACGGCTGCCGCCAGGGTCGGCGCGGCCAGCGTGCCGCCCAGCGTACCCGCCAGCGTGAGCCGCCCGGTGCCGCCCACGAGCGGCAGCGGTGTCAGGTTCAGGGTGCCTTCCAGCGCAGGAATCAGGCTGCCTGCCCCGCTGCCTGCCCCGCCTCCCAGGGTCAGGGTGCCGCTGCCCAGCGTTCCGGCGTTCAGGTCGTAGCCGCCCCGACCGTTCCCGCTGAGGATCACGGGGTCTTCCAGACCTGCCACCTGCGCCTGCACGGCCCCGGTCAGGTTCGGCCAGCTGCCGCGCAGGTCCAGCGCGGCGCGGCCTGCGCCGCCCGTCACGGTGCCGTACACCCGCGTATTGACCTGGCCGCGCGCCAGGTCCAGCCCGCTTGCCTGGGCGTACAGCGTGCCCCCGGCGCGGCCCAGCAGGTCCACGCGGGCGTTCAGGTCCGGTGAGACCACCCGGCCCGACAGGATGACGTGGCCGTTCAGGGTGTCGGTCTTCAGGTCCAGCGTGCCCTGTGCGAGCGGGTCCGTGACCGCGCCGCGCAGCGTGATATCGGCCGCCAGCCTGCCCCGCCCCAGCGACGCGGCGTTCAGGTACGAGCTGTCCACGCCCTGCGCCGTGACGCGCAGGCCGCCCGGCAGCGCCCCGCTGGCCCGCAGCACGCCGCCGCGCAGGCTGCCGCTCAGCTCGGCGTTCAGGGTTCCGGTGCGCGGCACGTACGCCGCCTGACCGTACAGACTGAACGGACCGGACTGCGCCTGAACGCCCTTCACGGCCAGGTTGCGCGCCGTGACCTCCCGCAGCCCGCCGGACAGCGAACCGGTGGCGTTCAGGGTTCCGGCCGCCGTGAGGGCGTCCACGCCCAGCCCGGCCGGCAGCAGGCGCGCAACCCGCAGCGGGGCCTGCACCTCCCCGGCCCGCAGGGTCAGGCGGTACTCGCCGCCCTCCAGCGTGCCCCCGCCCGAGACCCGCTCGCCGCGCAGGCGCAGGCTGGCGTTCCCGGCGCGGTAGGTGGCCCCCAGGTCGCCCGTGAAGTCCCCGGCACTGTCCAGCACACGCCCGGCGAAGGTGACGTTCAGGGCCGTCCAGGTGGCGCCGCCCAGGGTCGCCTGACCAGTCAGGGCCAGTTGACCGTCACGGCCCCACAGCGCGCCCGCGTCGAAGGCCTGAAGGTCCAGGGTGCCGCCGGGCCGGAAAGGAAGGTCCGCCGGAAGCTGCCCGGTCACGCGGGCCTGCCGCGCGCCCGTGCCGATCAGGGCCGCGACCTTCAGGGTGCCGCCGCCTGCGCCGTCCAGCACGGCGTCCAGCGGGTCGCTCTCAAGGTCCCCCACGGCCCGCAGGCTCCCGCTGAAACCCGCGCCGCTGCGCCAGCCGATGGGGCCGCTCAGGCGCACCACGTTCGCGCCCGACACGTAGGTGGTGTTCAGGTGCAGCGCGGCGCTGACCAGGCCGCCCAGCGCGTTTGCGCCCAGTTGCCCGCGCAGCCCGCCGCTCAGGGCCGCGCCCGTGAAGTCCGCGCGGTAATCGCGGCCCAGCAGGTGCGCCCGCACCCGCGAGCCCGCCGCGCGCAGCCCGCTGTGCCCGTCGGTCACGACACCCTGCACGCTCACGTCCGGTCTGGTCAGCGCTCCGCCGATCTGCGCGGTGTAGGTGCCGGGCAGCCACTCGTTCAGGGTGGCCCGCGCACTCATCTTCAGGGTCGGCAGGACCGTTCCGCTGGCGCGCACACTTCCCTGCGTCAGGGTGGCCTGCGTCAGGGTGGCCTGCGCGCCGTCCACCCGCAGCACGCCGCCCGCGTACCGCGCCGGGGCGGCAAAGCGCACGCCCCCCGCCGCGCCGCTGGCCTGCAAGCGCAGGTCACCCAGCGTGCCCCCCACCACGGCGTTCAGGGTGCCGTTCACGCCCGCCAGGGGACGCAGGTCCGCCACGCTGAGACTCCCGGTGGTCTGCCAGTCCATCAGCTGCGCGGCGCCCGCCGGTTGCCGGGCGTTTACGTTCACGGCCGCTCCGGCCACCGTGCCGTTCAGGGTCACGGCGGCGCGGCGCGTCAGGTCCGTGCCGCTCAGGTTGGTTCCCGCCGCAGTCAGGTTCACCGCGCGGCCCTCGAAGGCCCCGGTGGCCCGCAGGGTCAGGGTCGTGTCGGGGCGGCCGGTCAGGGTGGCGCGCAGGTCGTCCAGGGTCAGCGCCGCGTTCACCTGCGGGTACAGCGGGCCGCGCAGGGTCACGGCGTACCCGGCCAGTGTACTGCTCAGGTTCGCGGACAGTTGCCCGCGCCAGAGGGTCACGCGGCCCTGCGCGCCCTGCTGACTGCCCTGGCGCACGTTCAGGTCGGCGCGCCCACTGGCGCGGGCCAGCGGGTCGGGGCCGGTCAGGTCCGGGAGGCTCAGGTTCAGGGTCACGCGCCCTGCCGCGCCGGGCAGCACGGGCGTCAGAACCCGTGCGTTCAGCGCTGCGCCGTTCACGGTCAGGGTCCGGCCGTCAAAGCGCACCGGGATGCGCGTGCCGGGGTGGCTCAGGGTGCCGCTGGCCCGCAGGCCGCCCTGCCAGTCCACGCGGCCTGCGAGCGTCAGCGGGTCGGTCAGGTAGCGCGTGCCCGTCAGGCTCAGCGCTGCGCTGGTGGGGGAGAGGCTGGCGACCAGTCGCCCCGCCACGACCTGCGAGCGCACGGGTGGGGGCAGGAGCGCCCGAACCGGCTTGAGGTCCGCGCTGAGCGCGCCGCCCAGTGCGGGAAGAACCGTCACGCGGCCTGCCAGCGGCCCGGTCGGCGAGGCGACGAGGCGCGCAGCCTCGCCCAGCACCCGCAGCGTGCCCGTCTGCCCGGAGAGCGCGTAACGGGCGCCCAGCGCGCCGGACCACAGGCCGCCCTGGTAGGTCAGGCCGCCCACGCGCACGCGCGCCCCGGTCAGCGATCCAGACAGCGGGAACGACTGCGCCGGTACGCTCAGGGTGGCCGCGCCCGACCCGTACGACTGGGCTTTCAGGGTCAGGGTGCCGCGCAGGTTCGCCGCACTCCCCGTGGCCTGAGCCGTGAGGTACGGCCCGGTCACGCGCAGGTCCAGGTTCTCCAGGGTGGCCGGGGGCGTGATCTTCCCGGTTGCCAGGATGGTCTGCCCGGCCAGTTTGCCGCTGATCCGCACCTGCCCGTTTACAGCGCGGACATCCAGCGCCCCAGCCTTCAGGGTGCCGCTCACCACGCCATTCACGGCGCCCAGGTTGCCCCGCAGGGTCTGTCCGCCCAGGGTCAGGCCCTGCGCCTGCACGCTGAGATTACCAAAGCCCTGCAGTTTGACCAGCGCCCGCCCGCCCGCCTGGTCGGTCACGGTCACCGCGCCGCGTGGGTTCAGACCTGTGCCCTGCACGTGGCCGTTGACGGACAGTCCGCCGCCCAGCGCCCCGCTCACGTTCAGGTCGTAGCGGCCAGCGGGGAGCGAGGCCGTGCCGCGCGCGCGCAGGCCCTCGCCGCTGCTCACCAGAACGTTCAGGTCGTCCCACGGGCCGTCCAGGCTCACCGTGTACCCGTCCAGCACCCCGCGGGCCGCCACGGCGCCCCGGAACGACCCGCCGGGGCCCCAGGTCGCGCGGCCCTGCACGCGCCCCGCCCGCCCGAACGCCGTCAGGGCCTGCTGCCCGGTCACGCGGGCCAGTCCGGTCGCCGCGTCGTAGGTGACGTTCAGGTCGCCCCAGGTGCCGCTGGCCGTGAGGCGCGGCGTCAGCGTGCCGCTCAGGTTCACGGGTTGCGCGGGCAGGGTCACGCCGCCGAACGACTGCGGCCTGGTCTGTCCGGTCACGCGCGCCCGCAGGTCGCCGTACGCCCCGGCCACGCCGAGGTTCAGGGTCTGCCCCTGCGCGCTCACGCGGCCCTGCGCCTGCACGTCCGGGTACACCCGGCCCGACAGCGCCGCCTGCACGCCGGCGTAGGTGATCCGCAGCTTCGCGTTCAGCGGGCCGCCCGCGCGGGTCAGGGTGCCGGTCACGCCGGCCCCCAGCGCCCGCGCGTTCACACGCGCCGAGCCGCCCTGACCGGCCAGGTTCAGGTCCAGCGTGCCGCCCAGTCCCTCCACGTTCAGCAGGGGCCGCAGCGCCGCGAGGTTCACGCGGCCCGTGGCGTCCCAGCGGTCCCCGTCGATCACGCCGCGCGCCGTGTCACCGGCGGTGGTCAGCGTGAAGCGCACGCCCCGGTCCACGCTCAAGGCCCCGCCTATGTCCGCGCCCTGAACGCGCGCGGTCGTCCGGTAAGGCGCCTGAAGCTGCGTGTCGGCCAGCACGCTCACGCCTCCCGCCGACCCGCGCAGGCGGGCGGACGTGCCGCTCGCCGTGGCTGTCAGGGTCACGCCCGGCCCGGTCGCACGCAGCGTCCCGAAGGCCTTCAGGGCAGAGGTCACGGTCACGTCGCCGGTCACGTTCAGGCCGCCGGTCACGGGCAGATTGCGCGCCTGCACGCCGTAACGGTCGCCGTTCCAGGTCAGGACCTGCGCGCCGCTGCGGAAGGTGCCGCGCTGCCGGGTGTAGTTCAGGTCCAGTGGCCCGGCCAGCGTGTCACGCACGCCCGGCACGGTCGCCTCCAGTTGCCCGGTCACGTCACCGCCCGTCAGGTCCAACCTCCCGCGCCCGCTGAGGATGATCCCGGAGCCCTTCAGGCCCTGCGCCTGCCACGTCCCCCGGAACTCGCGGTTCAGGTCGAAACGCACCGCCCCCAGGTCCACCCGCAGGCCCTCAGCGTCCAGGGCGGCGCTGCCGGACAGGCCAGTGAACGGCCCGGCCTGCGCGCCGCTGATGCTGGCCCGCAGGTCGTCCGGCGTGCCGCGCACCGCCACGCGGGCCTGCGCGGCCCCGTACGTGGGATTCAGCACGGCGTTCACGTTCATGCCACTCAGGTCCAGCGTGCCCGAGAGCGGCCCGCCCAGGCCCTCACCGCGCAGCGTCACGCGGTTCTTCGCGTCAATGGTCGCCTTCACGTTCAGCGGCTGCTGCCCGAACGCCCCGACCAGCGTGGCGCGGCCTGTCCGGCCCAGGGCCCATTGCCCCTCCAGCCGCTGATCCGACCCGGTCAGCGAGGTCACGGCGCTGAACGCCAGGTCGTTCGTCTGGGTCGCCACGTTCCCGTCCTCGTTCAGGTAGGTGTACTCGGCCTTTGCGTCGCGGAAACCCACGCCCGCGACCGTCCCGGCTCCCTGCACGTGCCCCTTGACGCGCACGGTACTCCAGCCGCTCGCCGTGACCCGCACCTTCAGGTTTCCGGTGCCGGTCGTGCCGAGCGACTCTGCCAGACCCGCCACGGTGGGACGGGCGTCCACCGTCACGCGCCAGTTCTCGGCCTTCAGGTCCACGCCCCCGGACGCGGTGACCGGGCCGTTCCAGCCGCGCCCCGCCAGTTCAAGGTCAAACAGGTCGCCCCGGTGCTTGGCCGTCCCGGTAATGCCGGTCACTGTGACGAAGGTCGTTCCGGGCACGCGCAGGCGGCCGTCCGTGACCCTCAGGTCCCCCCGCACCGGGCCGCTGCCGAGCACGTACCGCCCGCTGATGCGGCCACCCGTCACGCCCGGCCAGTAGTGATTCAGGACCCGTGCGTCCGCGTCGAGGTCCACCGTGAACACGCCCGCGCCCCCTGACTCGGAGACGCGCAGGTCGGCGTTCAGCTCGCCCTCGCGGGTGGCGCCGCGCACCAGCACGCGCCCGCCCTCACCCCGCGTGACCCGGAAGTGGCCGTCCGGCAGGTTGATCCCACGCCCGTCCACCGACACCCGCGAGTCCTGCGCGTCCAGTCCGGCCAGCGCCACGTTCCAGCCCCCGCCCCAGCCCCCACCCTCGTCACCCGTCCCGCCGAGCAGGTCCGCGAGTTTCAGGCGCACGTCCGCGCCCCGCGCCGACACGTTCAGGCGCAGCGTCCGCGTGAACGGATTGACCGACGCCACCGTCACCGTCACCGAATCCGCGCGGCCCGTCACGCCCGGCAGCGTCACCCGGGCGCCGCCCAGCGTCGGCGCCCACAACGGACCCTCCACCCGCTGCGCCGAGATCATCTTCCCGCCAAACCGGGAGAGCAGCGCCCCACCCAGCAGGGCGGGCAGGAACGCCAGGAGCAGCAGCAGCGCCGCCAGCACACCCAGCACCCACGGCCAGAGGCGGCCGGTCGCTCGCTGCTCCGGCCTGTCCTTCAGTTCGTCCGGCCGCTCCTCGGTCGTCACGCCCGGACCCGGGCTTGCCCGCCGGAAGGCACACCCGCCCCCACCATCACCGTGATCATTGCTTCCAGCCGCATTCCCCGCATTCCCCGCATTCTACGCAGCCTCACGTGAACGCCGCACCCAACGCGGCCTCACGCAACCGTCAGGAACGCACCCCGGCCCCGCCGTCAAAGCCGCTACCATGACCTGTATGCGCCTGACCGCCCTCATCACCGGAACTGTGCAGGGCGTCGGCTACCGACGCTACGTGCAGCGCCACGCCCGCGACCTGAACCTCGCCGGGTACGCCGAGAACCTCAGCGACGGCCGCGTCGAGATCGTCGCCGAGGGCCCCCAGCCCGAACTGGACCGCCTGCTGCACTGGCTGCGGCGCGGCCCGCCCCACGCCCGCATTCAGGACGTGCAGACCACCTACAGCGACCACACCGGCCTGAACGACTTCCACGTGTACTGACGCGGACCCGGCATGAGCGGGGTTCCCTGCAAGCAGCCACACGCGCCTGCCACACACGCGCCTGCACATCCGTAGATTGGCCTGCCGCAACAGAAAGCGGCGCCCCTGGTGATCGGGGGCGCCGCAGAACCCGGAACCTTATTCCAGGATGGCTTCGTGGGTGATCTCCACGTTGCCTTTCATGACCTGACTCATGGGGCACAGGTCGGCGGCCTGCCTGACATGCTCCTCGAAGTCGGTCTGGTCGCTGCCGGTCACCCGGCCGCGCACGACGAGTTTCATGGCGCTGACCTTGAAGCCGGGGCCGTGTTTAACCATCTCGCAGGTCGCCTGGGTGTCCAGGGATTCGACCGTGTGGCCGTGGTTGGCGAGCAGCGCCGAGAGCTGCATGGTGAAGCACCCGGCGTGGGCGCTGGCCAGCAGTTCTTCGGGGTTGGTGCCCTTGCCGTTCTCGAAGCGGGTGCCGAACGAGTACTGCGCGCCGTCCAGAACGCCACTCTCGGTGCTCACGGTGCCCTTGCCGTGCTTGAGGTCGCCTTCCCAGTGGGCCGTTGCGGTGCGTGCGATATCTGCCATGTGGTCCAGTCTGCGCAGTCAGGCTGCGTGGAGAGCGCAGCGGCGCTTGAGCGGAACTTCATGCTTGCGCCTCCCGCCACTCTCATTCCAGGCTGAGCAAGGGCAGGGATACGGCCCCGGGTGGAATCCGTATGAGACGGCTTCCGATTGATTCGGTGCAGTTCTGAATCAATCCGAGCGGATGCGAGTAGGAACACCATACGCCCCTTCGCGGTTTGGAGCCGCAGGCGGCGCTTTTCCGACTGTGGCGCAGTGGAGCGGAATCCGTATGAGACCACCACATCTGCTCCGCTGCGTCCGGGTTTCTGACATCCGCGCGCCCGGCCCTTCCTCGTGCGGCGGCGACTGCCCTACACTCGGTTCATGCAAAGTCAGGATTGGACGGTCCCCGGCGCTCCCGTAAAAGGCTACGTTTGGCATGCGGCGGATCCGCGCGGGAATGTGCTGCTCACGCACGGGTTCGGGGAGTACGCCGCGCGGTACGTGGACCGTTACCACGCCCTGATTCCCACGCTGGTGGGAGCGGGCTTCACGGTGTACGCCGCCGATCAGCGCGGGCACGGCGCGTCGGGTGGGGCGCGCGCCGTGGTGGACGTGCGCGTTCTGGTGGAAGATCACCTCGCGGCTCGCGGGGCGCTGCGCGCGGACCCCCGGCCGCTGTTCCTGATGGGGCACTCGATGGGGGGACTGGTCACGGCGGCCAGCGCGGCCCGCGATCCGCGCGGCGTCAGTGGCGTGATCCTGTCCAGTCCGGCGCTGCTGGTCGGCGAGAACGAATCGGCGCTCGTGAAACGCCTGTCGCCGCTGATCGCACGCGTTGCGCCGGGTCTGCCGGTCACCGATCTGGGGACGGGCGGCCTGTCGCGCCTGCCCGAGGAGGTCGCCGCGTACGAGGCGGACCCCCGCATCTACCACGGAAAGGTCTCAGCCCTGACGGCCGCGAGCATGCTGGAACTCAGCGCCTCCCTGTGGCCGCTGTACGCCCGCTGGACGCTGCCCACCCTGATCGTGCACGGCGCGGCTGACCGCCTGACGGACCCGCGCGGCAGCCAGCGCTTCATGCAGGTCATCGCGTCGGCTGACCGTGATCTGCACGTCGAGGACGGCGGTTACCATGAACTCCTGAACGACGAGCCACGTGACCGGGTTCGGGCGCGAATCCTGGAGTGGCTGCTCGCCCATACCGAGTGATTCGGACTGCGGTTGAACGCATTGCAACATCTGGCCCATCGAGCAGATTCGTAGAGCTGCGCCGCCCAGCGGGCAGGAGCCAGCCGGTCTCTTGGTCTTGGAGTTCGCAAGCTCGTGTGTGTTGGGGTTGCAAATGAGACTGGGCAGGGTCCGTATGATCCCCGGGGATGGGGGCCATGGCCTCTACGCTGGACAGGCTTATTGACAGAATTCTCAGTATTTTCTAATCTATCCGCATCCCATAACCGAGGTGCCCAGCCATGCGTAACGTCACTCCTGTTCTGCTTCTCTCCCTGCTGCTCGCCGCGTGCTCCACTTCCCAGCCTTCCCCGCAGCAGGACGGTGCGTCCGCGCGCACGGCCCCCGTCACCCGGCCCGCCACGCTGATCCTTCCCGACGGCACCCGCCAGCAGGTCACGGGCTTCGAGCAGGACGGCTACCTGATGCTCGAGGATGACATTATCCTGGCGGATCTGCGCAGCGTCACGCCGCAGGGCACGTACGTCGTGGATACCCGTTACCGCTGGAAGGCGCGCACCATTCCGTACACCTTCGCGGCGAACGTTCCGCAGGCCATCCGGGACCGCGTGGTGGCCGCCGCGTCCACCATCCGCTCGACGACCAACGTGATCGTCACCCCACGTACCAGCACCACGCAGCTTAACTACGTGGAGATCACGTACAACACCGGCACCAGCTGCGCGTCGAGCCTGGGCATGGTGGGCGGCAAGCAGACCCTCACTCTGGCTGACCGCTGCACGACCGGCTCGATCATCCATGAGTTCGGTCACGCCATGGGTCTGTTCCACGAGCAGACCCGCCCGGACCGCGACCAGTACGTTCGGATCGTCTGGGCGAACATCCCCGCCGACTGGCAGAGCCAGTACCAGATTCGCAGCGGCAGCGCCGGCTACGGCGCGTACGACCTCGATTCGATCATGCATTACCCGGCACTCTTTGACGGCAAGATCGCCATTCAGCCCCTGAATTCCAGCATCGACATCAACCGCATGGGCCAGCGCAACGGCTTCTCGGTGACCGACAAGAGCGCCGTGAACGCCCTGTACCCGCGCTGAAGGTCGGGAGCAGGGGCCGCCGCACGACTGGATGTGTGGTGGTCGCTGCTTTCTCCGGGGCACTTGGATTCCGACTGATTCAGTACAGTACTGAACCGGTCCGAGCAAACGCCAGGAGGAATAACATACGGATTCCGTTTGTTTCGCCGACAACCCGGAACTTCGCCGGATTGCCGGCTCCACGTCCGGAACCCGCCCTACTCCCACTCGCTCCGCTCGGATTGAATGGGCTTTGCAGCCCATTCAATCGGAGTCCGTATCAGTCGGCCGCGCTCTGTGTGCCGCTGCCTCGCGTGGCGGGCACGCCGTCACGCACACTGGGGTGAATCCCGAAGTCCTGCGCGATCAGGCGGGCCGTCATCTTGGCACTCATCATGACGCTGGGCGTCCCGCCGCCCGGCTGCGCGCCCGCGCCGACCATGTACAGGTTGCGCACGTCCTCGCTGCGGTTGTGCGGGCGGAAGAACGCACTCTGGATCAGGGTCGGTTCGGGGCCAAAGGCGTTACCCAGGTAACTGTCCAGCGTGCCTTCAAAGTAGTCGGGCGTGATGAACTCGCTGTGCGTCAGGCGCGCGCGCAGGTCCGGGATGTACCCTCGTTCCTCCAGGAAGGCGTACACCCGCTCCACCAGTTTCGGGCCCTGCGCGGTCCAGTCCAGGCCGCTGGCGTTGTGCGGCACGGGCACCAGCGTGTACGCCGCGTGGTGGCCTTCCGGGGCGAGGCTGGGGTCGGTCAGGGTGGGCACGTGAAGGTACTGGCTGAAGTCGCGGCCCAGAACCTTCTTCCCGAAGATCTCGGTCAGCAGTTCCTGGTAGCGCGGCCCCAGGATGATGTTGTGGTGGCGGAGCTTCAGATCCGTGTCGTTCTTGCGGAACCCGAAGTAGATGACCAGCAGGCTCATGCTCTGGCGCGCGGCCTTCACGCGCAGGTCACTGTTCACCAGGCGCGCGGCGGCCGGCACGCGCTTAAGGTACGTGTTCGCCCAGTCGCCGTTACTGACCACGATGTCCGCGTGGCGTTCCTGCCCGCTTTCCAGGCGCACGCCGCGCGCCACGCGCCGCCCCAGCGGGTGGCGGACCGGGCGGCCCCGGTCGTCCGTGACCAGGATCTCCTGCACGCCCTGCCCGTACTCGATGCGGCCCCCGAGTTCCTGGAATTTGCGCACGAATCCTTGCACGAGCGCGCCCGTGCCGCCCATGGCGTAGTGAATGCCCCAGGTTTTCTCCACGAAATGAATCATGGCGTAGATGGCGGGCACGCTCAGGGGGTTCCCGCCGACCAGCAGCGTCTCGAACGAGAACACCTGCTGCATCTTGGGGTTCCTGAAGTACTTGCCGGTGAAGCTGAACAGGGTCCGCACGGCGTCCAGGCGCATCAGGTCCGGCACGACCCGCAGCATGGTCGCCACGTCCCCGAAGTGCGTGTAGCCCAGTTCCAGAAAGCCGCGTTCGAAGATGGCGCGGGCGTCCTCATGAAACCGCTCGTACCCGGCGAGGTCCTCGGGAGCCAGTTCGCTGATCTGGCGGCGGGTGCTGACCGGATCGCCGTCGTAATCGAAGAAGGTGCCGTCGTCAAAGTAGATGCGGTAGAACGGCAGGATCGGCACGAGGTTCACGTACTCGCGGGTGCGTGGGCCGCCGCTCTGGCCCTCACGCACGCGGGCGTCCGGGGCCAGCACCGCTTCGGGGTAATCCGCCTCGCCCAGCATTCCGGCGTCGCGTTCCAGCGCGAACAGTTCCTCGATGAAGTGCGGCACCGTGATCACGGTCGGCCCCATGTCGAACACGTACCCGTCCTCGGTGCGCTTCTGGTACGCGCGCCCGCCCGGCTTGTCCAGCCGCTCGAGGATGGTCGTGTCGAAGCCCAGCGATTGCAGGCGAATCCCGAGGCTCAGGCCCCCGAATCCGGAACCGATGATCAGCGCGGTCTTGCGTTTGCCAGGCGTGCCAGCAGGAGTGTCAGCAGAAGTAATAGAAGGGAAAGCGGTCATGGAATTACCTCCGCCGCTCGGCGCGGCGTGATCAGGATGGACGGGGTCGGCAGTGGTCAAGGGCGCTGGAGTGAACGGGCCTGCGGCGACCGGCAGCGCCGCACTCTCAGGGAACCGCGGCCCACCGTAACTCCCACCAGGCACGCGGCAGCATCATCAGTTTGCGCGTGCCGCTCACGTGGGCCCGTCGCCCGAAATTATCGAAGTCGTTGCGAGCCAGGTCGTCCAGAATCCCCTCGTAGGCACGCGCGGCCGTCGCCACGGCCAGCCGGGCGCTGCCGTGCAGGCAGGGAATTCCGGCGCGGCCCTGCGCGTACCAGTCCCGCGCCAGCCCCGACAGGTGCTCCATCAGCGCGCGGTACCCGGGCGTGACCACCCCGCGTTCCAGGTCGGTGCGGGACACGCCGTACTGCAGCAGCAGCGTTTCCGGCAGGTACACCCGGCCCCGGCGCAGGTCCTCACCCACGTCCCGCAGGATGTTGGTCAGTTGCATGGCCTGCCCCAGCATCAGCGCGGCGTGCAGCGTGCGTTCGCCGCCGCTATAGCCGCTGACCGGCGCGATCATGAACCCCACCACGCCCGCCACCCGCCGGCAGTACAGCATCAAGTCGTCCATGGTCCGGTACTCGTGCCCGGCGAGGTCCATGCGCAGTCCGTCGTGCAGCTCCGCAAAGGCGGACGGCGGAATGGGGTAACTGCGGGCTGCCCAGGACAGGGCCAGGTCGATGGGATGCTCACTGGGCCGCCCGGCCAGGGCCGCCTGCGTGCGCGTCCACCAGTCGTCCAGCTCCACGCGGGCCGCCTCGCCGCTGCGTTCATCCACGATGTCGTCGCCGTCGCGGCAAGCGGCGTACACGGCCCACACGGCCCGCCGCTGCTGCGCCGGAAAGAACCGAGAACCCAGATAGAAGGTCTTGCTGTGCTCCCGCGTGATGCCCTGGCAGTGCGCGACCGCCTGGATCAGGGCAGTGCCGGTCGGGGGTGTGAAGGTCACGTCAGTCACGGTTGGATTCCTTACTCCGAGTGTAGAGGCCGCCTAGGGGGGAAACGTCACGCATTCTTACAGAGTCTCCCACCCACCACGCTCAGTGCCCCCCATGGGCAGCCTGCGGGTCCGGAGGTTTCACGTAGCGCTCGAACTGCACGGCCCCTGCACTCAGGCCGTCCGTGCGGGTCAGGCCCGGCAGGTGCTTGTGCACCCAGGCGGGATCGGGGAAGTTCAGGCCGCCCACCAGCGGCCGCTCGAACACCGCCTGAAGCGGCCCGCCCGTGCGCCGCAGGTACATCAGCCACAGTTGCCCGCCGGGCCGCAGGACCCGCGCGCACTCGGCGAGCAGCGCCGCCGGGCCGCGCGTCTCGTTCAGGGTCGCGCCGACCGTGACCCCGTCGAACGCCGCGGTCGGCAGGTCGCTGCGCTCCATGTTCAGCTGGGCCCAGTCGATGCGGGGGTCGGGTTCGCGTCTGGCGCCTTCACGCAGCATCGGGGCGCTCAGGTCCACGGCCAGCACCCGGCAATCCGCGCGGGCCAGCACGCCCGCGTAGAAGCCCGCGCTGGTGCCCACGTCCAGCCAGTCCTGCCCGGCCTGCGGCCGGCACAGTCCCCGGAACAGGGCCGCCTCGCGTTCCAGTGTGAACGCCGCGCCCAGCACCCGCAGTGACCGCGCGCGCCACCACGCGTACCCGGCGGCCGTCAGGGACAGGAGATTGCTGCGTTGCGCGGCGCTCAGGAGCGGCCCGGAATGGTCCGCAGCGAAAGATGGGTCCGGGTTGAGGTTTTCTTGTTCCTGCACAGAACGGCTCACAGGGTTCATTATGCTGTTACGTATTGAGGCCCGCTGTTCACGTTTCGTGAGGGTACCTGGAGGGAAACCATGGAAGAACGCAAGAGTATGGGGGGCGCGCTGGTCGATGTATTCGACGCTGGCCTGACCCTCGTGAAATCCGAGATCAACGCCGTGGCCCGCAAGGCCGGAGAGATCGCCAAGGCCAAGGGCATCGGTGCCGTGCTGCTGCTGGCCTCCACCGGCCCGCTGATTCTGGGTCTGATCTTCATCATCCTGGCTGTGTTCTACGGTCTGATGCGTCTGGGCCTGGGCGCGTGGGCCGCCGCGCTGATCATCGCCCTGCTGAGCTTTGCCGTGACCGGCGCGCTGATCGTCCTGGGGATCAAGAAACTCGGGACCGAGGTGCAGATGAACGAACCCCGCTTCCGCCGCTCCGAGACCGACACCGCTCCGGCCACCAGCGCCAGTAGCGCTCAGCCCTTCCCCGCCACCAACGCGGCCAGCCACACGACCGGCACCCACGGCACCACTAGCCAAGGCACCGGCACTCACAGTGTGGCCGGCTCAACCGGGCGTGACGCCTACAACCCCAGCGGCCCCCGCGTTGAAATCGGGCGGGATGCCAGCACCCACGCCGCAGGCGAGACCCGCGTGACCCGCGAAGGGGGCGGCACCGCTACCATTCGCGTCGAGGGCGGCGAGACCACCGTTCCCGTGTACGAAAGCAAACCCAGCGGCGAACCCGTTCACTACGGCAGCGGCCTGAACAAGCAGATCGACGGCAGCGCGGCCGGGGAAGGTCATCACGCCGCCACCCGAGGGCACCAGCACGACCCGAACCTTCAGGAACCCGTGGTGCTCAAAGATGCCCCCGGCATTCCCGTGAGCACTGCCGCGACCTTCCGCGACGACATGAAAAAAGGAGGGCAGTCCTGATGGCCGAGTACCTCACGGAACGCGAGGAAGCCCGTGAACGCCTGAAAAACAGCGTGGACGCGCTGACCCAGCAGGCCAGCTTGCAGGTCAACCTGCAAAAAGAACCACTCAAAATGCTCGGCGGCGCGTCTGCCGTGGGCGCCGTGCTGGGCCTGGTGGTCGGGCGGCAGTTCAAACGCAGCAAGAAAGTGTACGTGGACGCCGACAGCCCCATCAAACACCAGAAGGCCCTGATCAAAGCGCAGAAGTCCCAGCGGGGCGGCGGCGTGGGCGGCGCACTCGTGGCGACGCTGGGCACCCTGGCTTTCAAGACCGTCATGGACCGCGTGGTCACGCCCCGGCTTGAGCAGGTCGCGGACACGCTGATGGAGAAATCTGGACAGCCTGCCGGGAGCGCCAAGTCCGCCGCGCCCGCACGCGCCTCTGCTCAGATCACACCCGCCCGCGGCGCACCCAGCACCCTGGGGGGTGCTCCGTCCAGCGCCGCCGTGAGTTTCACTAAGGCACCCGCCAGCGAAGGAGCCGCGAGCGCCCAGTCTGTGCAGAGTTACGCCCAGCAGGCCCCCGCCCAGGGCAGCGTTCCCCCCGCACCGGGCACCTCGGCTGCACTGGAAACTCCGGCGCACCCCGGTGTGAAGCCGCATCCAGTCAGCCACGTGGAGGCCAAAGCAGTTGGCAGTCCCATCGCGCCCGACGAGATGGGCAACCCCAACCTCCGCTAAACACCGCCCGCACCCACCAAGCAGTCCGCCCGTCAAAGGTGGGCTGCTTTTTGATACGCTCCGATCAGGAGTGCTAGCCTCCGGCCATGACCGCCACCCGCAGCACCCGGCAGCGCGATGTGATCACCCGCATCATGCAGGCCGCCCAGGGACCACTGGCCGTTGCCGACGTGCACGACCGCGCGCGGAGCGACCTACCGGGCCTGGGGATCGCCACCGTGTACCGCACCCTGAAACTCCTGACCGACCAGGGCCGCATTCACCCCGTTACCCTGGACGGTGAAACCCTCTACGAGACCAGCGGCCAGGGCCACCACCACCACTTCTCCTGCCAGGACTGCGGCCGCGTCTTCACGCTGCACACCTGCCCCGTCGCGCTGCCCAGCGGCACCGTCTACCCGGGTGGGTTCATCGTGCGCGCCCACGAGGTCACCCTGTATGGCCAGTGCCCCGACTGCGCCGCCCGCGTCTGAAACGAATTCCGGTGAATTCGGTGCAGTCTCGAATCAATCCGGACGGATGCGAAGAATACGAATTCCGATTCGTAACTGCTCAGCAGGGTAAATTGCTCAGAATCTGAATTCAGCCCTATAAATTGCTAAGAAGCTGCTTTCAAATGACTGAAATTGCCGATATGGGCGAATTGGTTCGTCCAAGGCAGATTTGCAGTAAATATTATGCTCATACAAAACGGGAACAAGCGTTTTTTGCCGTGTTTATCGTGCTGAGCAGTTACCCCGATTCATTCAGTGCAGTTCCGAATGAATCCGAGCGGGTGAAAGCAGGTACAGCATACGGATTGCGCTTGGCTCTGGCCGGACCTGCTGTGACTGCGGTTCACGGCGTCGTTCATGTGGGGCCGCCCTTGACCCTGGGCGGGCCGGGACGCTAGTCTGCGCGGTAGCTCCTGCGTGGAGCGACCCACTTCAGAGCGCCCGAGAGAACTGGCTCGTAGACGGCGCGGCAACCGGACCTCATCGCGTCACGGTGCCAAGGCCAGCCCACCCGCCGCGGGTCAACGATGACCGCCGGGAGGGACCAAGAGGGAAGGTCACGCGGTTGATTCGCTTCAGCGCTCCTTCTCGCACCACACGAGCAGGGGCGCCTCCTTTACACACAGGCGGCGTCCCACGGTTCCCGCCGAGGAGGCGCACGTCATGGCGTACAGATTTGAAACATTGCAGGTTCACGCCGGTCAGCAGCCGGACCCGGCCACCGGGGCGCAGCAGACGCCCATCTACGCCACGAACAGTTACGTGTTCCAGTCGCCGGAGCACGCCGCCGACCTGTTCGGCCTGCGGGCGTTCGGGAACATCTACAGCCGCCTCACGAACCCCACGAACGCCGTGTTCGAGGCGCGGGTCGCGGCGCTTGAAGGCGGTGTGGGCGCGCTGGCCGTCGCCAGCGGGCACGCCGCGCAGTTCCTGGCAATCACGAACGTCGCGCAGGCCGGGGATAACATCGTGTCCAGCCCGAACCTGTACGGCGGAACCGTCAATCAGTTCCGGGTGACCCTGCGCCGCCTGGGGATCGAGGTGCGCTTTACCAGCCGTGAGGAACGCCCGGAGGAGTTCACGGCCCTGATCGACGACCACACCCGCGCCGTATACCTGGAAACCATCGGGAACCCGGCCCTGAACGTCCCGGATTTCGGGGGGATCGCGGCCGCCGCGCACGCCCAGGGTGTCGCGGTGTTCGTGGACAACACCTTTGGCGCGGGCGGGTACTACTGCCAGCCGCTGCGGCACGGCGCTGACGTGGTGCTGCACTCCGCCAGCAAGTGGATCGGCGGGCACGGTAACGGCATTGGCGGCGTGATCGTGGACGGCGGCACCTTCGACTGGGGCAACGGCCGCTACCCGCTGATGACGGAGGCCAGCCCCAGTTACCACGGCCTGAACTTCTGGGAGACGTTCGGGGAGGGGAACCCGCTGGGCCTGCCGAACGTGGCGTTCATTACCCGCGCCCGCACCGAGGGCCTGCGTGACCTGGGTCCCACCCTGGCCCCGCAGCAGGCGTGGCAGTTCCTTCAGGGCCTGGAAACCCTGAGCCTGCGAGCCGAGCGGCACGCGCAGAACACCCTGGCCCTCGCGTCGTGGCTGGCCGCCCACCCGGACGTGGCGCGCGTTACGTACCCCGGTCTGAGTAACCACCCGCACTATGACCGCGCGCAGCACTACCTGCCGCGCGGGGCGGGCGCGGTCCTGACCTTCGAACTGCGAGGCGGGCGCGCGGCAGGCGAGGCGTTCATCCAGGCCGTGAAGCTGGCGCAGCACGTGGCGAACGTCGGGGACACCCGCACGCTGGTCATCCACCCGGCCAGCACCACCCACAGCCAGCTGAGCGCCGAGGCACAGGCGGCCGCCGGCGTCACGCCCGGACTGGTGCGCGTGTCGGTGGGGATAGAGCACATCGACGACATCCGCGAGGACTTCGCGCAGGCGCTGGCCGCCGCGCTGACCGGAGCGGAATCCGCGCCGTCTGGAGGCGCGCAATCAGGAGTGGCCGGAGCGGGAGGGAGTCAGTGACCGCCCAGACGCACCCGGGCCACGGCCACCTGCCGGTCTCCGCGAGCACCGAAGCGGAGGACGCTCCAGCCGCCACGGACCGATGTCAGGCGGGCCAGCCTGACCTGACCCCCGCCCCCCAGATGCCCGCCGTCCAGACGCGTGCCGCCCAGATGCCTGCCGCGCAGACCGCCCGGCTGTTCCGGCACGCGCCCCTGCTGCTCGACTGCGGACAGCCGGTCAACGACGTGACCGTCACGTACCACACGTACGGCACGCCGCAACCCACCGCCACCCTCGTCCTGCACGCCCTGACCGGCACGAGCGCCGTGCACGAGTGGTGGCCGGACTTTCTGGGTGAGGGCCGCCCGCTGGACCCCACCCGCGACTACGTGATCTGCGCGAACGTGCTGGGCGGCTGTGCCGGCACGACGGGCCCCGCCGAGCTGCCCCGCGTGGCCGGAGCCGACGCGCCCCTGACCCTGCGCGACATGGCCCGCACCGGCCGCGCGCTGCTCGACCACCTGGGCGTGATCCGCGTGCGGATCGTGGGCGCCAGCATGGGCGGCATGCTCGCCTACGCCTGGCTGCTCGAATGCCCGGACCTCGTGGAACGCGCCGTGATTATCGGCGCCCCGGCACGCCACTCGCCGTGGGCCATCGGCCTGAACACCGCCGCCCGCAGCGCCATCCGCGCCGCGCCCGGCGGGGAAGGACTGAAGGTCGCGCGGCAGATTGCCATGCTCTCGTACCGCAGCCCAGACAGTTTCGCCGTCACGCAGACCGGCCAGCGCGTGCCCGGTGTACCCGCCATCACCAGTTACCTGCACCACCACGGCGAGAAACTCCAGGCGCGCTTCTGCGAACGCAGCTACGTCGCCCTGACCGGAGCCATGGACGCCTTCCAACCCACCGACGAAGAACTGCGCACCATCCAGACGCCCACCCTGGTCGTCGGGATCAGCAGCGACGTGCTGTACCCACCAGCCGAGGTGAAGGCCGGCGCGGCCCTGCTGCCCCGCGCCGACTACCGCGAGCTGCACTCCATTCACGGGCACGACGCCTTCCTGATGGACCCCGGCCCCCTGCCCGGCATGGTCAGCGCCTTCCTGGGCGCCTGAAGAGAAGTGGGCTCGGTCGATCCGGTTCGTCTGGCCGGATCAGATCAGCAGGGAAGAGTGCAGCAGCGCCGCGACCTGCGCCGCCGTACCGCTCAGGGTGTGCCGCTGCAGCACTCGCTGGCGGGCCTGCACTCCGAACTGCGCCGTGCGGTCCGGGTGGGCCGCCATGGCGCGCAGTGTCCGCGCCAGCAGGTGCGGGGCGGGCGGGACCAGCAGGCCGTCCACGCCGTCGCGGATCAGTTCGGCCTGCGCGGGAATGGGCGTGGTCACCACCGGCAGGCCCGACGCCATGGCCTCCAGCGTGACCAGCGACTGGTTCTCGGCCAGGGTGGGTTGCAGCAGCGCGTCGGCGGCGCGGTACAGGTCCGGCAGGTCCCAGCGGCGGCCCAGGAACCTTACGTTGTGCAGGCGCAGCGCGCGGGTCAGGGTGCGGGCCAGGCTTCCCACGCTTGAATCCATATCGCCCACGAACACGAAGTTCAGGTCCGGAGCGTGCCGGGCCGCCAGCACGGCTGCCAACTGGTTCTTCTCTGGCGCGAAGCGGCCGGGCACGAGTACCGTGAAGCCGCTGAAGCCCAGGCGGGCGCGCAGTGCGGCGCGGAGATCGGGCGGGGCAGGCTGGTAGCGGTCCGGGTTCACGCCGTTCGTCAGACCGCCCACGTGGGGCAGACCCATCTCGGTGTGCAAGAAGGCCTGTCCCCACCGTGAGACGGTCAGGACCGAGTCGGCGCGGCGCAGGCCGCTCAGTTTGGTCGCGCGGTACACCTGCCGGTACCAGCCCTGCAGGCCCGCCGGGTAGTGGTAGTCCAGCTGATCGTGCACCACGGCCACGCGGGGCGCGCGCAGGGTGTCCAGCGCGCGGTACGTACTGGGGTCCCAGGCCTGCACGACCCGCAGGTCAAAACTGTTCAGGTCGCCAGTGATGGCCTTCAGGTCATCGTACCGCCGGGCGGGCACCCCCGCCTCCCCGAATCGGCGGGCGAGTTCATCCAGCGCCCCGCCGCGTGGCAGGAACACTGTGGGGTTCAGGCCGTGCGCGGGCAGCAGCGGCAGCACGTCCAGCATCCAGACCTCGCTGCCTGCCACGCGCGGCGCGTCGGTTATAAACGCCACGCGTGGCGCGGGCGGCGTCACTCGACCGGCTCGCCGCGCTGGAGTTTCACGGCGCGCACGAGGTTCTGGTACATCAGGGCGCTGGTGAGCGGGCCCACGCCGCCCGGAACGGGTGATTGCGCGCGCACCGGCAGGTCCGGCAGGGCGTCCCCGACGACCCCGCCGGGTTGCACGTTGATGCCGGCGTCGATCACGACGTGGTGCGGCTGCACGTGTTCCGGGCGCAGCAGTCCGGCGCGGCCCACGGCGACCACGATGGCGTCCAGGCGCGCCAGTACGCGGCCCAGGTAGCGGGTGTGTTCGTTGCAGAGGGTGACGGTCGCGCCCCGGTTGTTCAGCATGAAGGTCAGGGGGCGGCCCACGGTGCGTCCGGGGCCGATCACGGCGATGTTCAGGCCGCGCAGGTCGTCGCCCAGCGCGGCGCGCAGCAGGAACCGGATGGACCGTGGCGTGGGCGGCAGGAGCGCCTCGGCTTCACGTCCGGCGGCGATCAGGGCGAGGTTGGCGGGACTGAGGCCCTCGACGTCCTTGCGGGGCGCGAGTCGCAGCAGGGCGGCGTCGGCGTCCAGGCCGGGAGCAAGCGGGAGTTCCAGCATGATTCCGTGCACGCTGGAGTCGGCGGACAGTTCGTCCAGCGTGGCGTGCAGGGCGGCGTCGCTCAGGGTGTCGCCCAGGTCGCGGGCGGTGAACTGCACGCCCAGGCGTTCGGCGCGGCGGGCCTTGCTGTCCACGTACACGCGGGAGGCCGGGTCGCCGCTGGCGAGCACGCTGACCAGATGCGGGCGGAAGGTCCAGGCGCGCAGGTCGGCCTTCACGCCTCGCGTGACCTGATCGGCCAGCGCCTTGCCGGTCAGGGCGCCGGTCAGGAGCGTGCGGGCAGTGGCCGTGTCGTGACCTGGAGTGTCGTGAGCCTGGGTGTCGTGGGTCGGGGTGGGAGGATCAGGTGTGGGCATCTGGGAATCCGATCGTGTGAGGGAGCTGGCGTGCCGGGCGGCGGGTGTCGGCCACAGCATAGCGATTTGCCTGTGGGTCAGGCGGACGGTCGTTTGACCGAGTCCGGAGTCCCGGGGCCCGGAACAGGCAGGTCAGGCCGGGCAGGGGAGGTCCGATCCAGACGGCGCTCCACTGGGCCACAGTCGGAAAAACGCCGCCTGGGGGGCTGCATACCGCGAAGGGGCGTGGGCTGTTTCTTCTCGCGTCCGCTCGGATTGATTCAGAACTGCACTGAATCAACCGGAGTCCGTATCACACACGGAGTTCTCACCAACCGCCGTCATTTGACGTGAAAGGTTCAGATCGGGTGGTTGATGATCTGCTGCGTCGTCTTGCGTGAAGACTTTCACAGCGGTCACCCCAGCGGAAGCCTATCTTCTGTCCAGATGGTCATTGACGCTCCCCGCCCTGCCCGCGCCCGCAGCGCAGAAGAAAAAAACCGACGCCGGGACGACATCCTGCGTGCGGCCGAACGCCTCTGGACAACCACCGCCTACGCCGACCTCAGCATGAATCAGGTGGCGCGTGAAGCCCGGCTGGCCAAGGGCACACTGTACCTGTACTTCGATACCAAGGAAGAGCTGTTCCTGGCGCTGCTCGGCGAACACCTGAACGCCTGGATTACCCACACCACCGAGATCCTGCGCGAACGCCAGCCCCGCACGCCCGCCCAGGTCAGCGACGCCCTGCTGCACTCCAGCGAGACCCTGACCCCCCTGCGCCGCCTGCTGGTGCTGCTGGGCACCGTGCTGGAACGCAACGTGCGCCCCGAACTGGCCACCGAATTCCGCCGCGACCTGGACGCCCAGCTGGGCCGGGTGTTCGAGTACATGCCGTACAGCCCGCCCACCACGCTGCGCATGCTGCGCCACCTGTACGCCGTGGCCATCGGCTGGCAGCAATTCAGTGAGTCCCTGTCCGGCATGGACCCCGCGACCGGTGAGCCCACCCGGGACGCCCAGTGGACCTTCCAGAGCGAGTTCGAACTGGCGCTGCGCTCTGTTGTGGATCACCTCGCCGCGCAGGACACCGCTGAGCAGAACTCCAGCGTGCAGGATACCGCCGGGGAGTAAACCGCCTCCTTTTCCAGGAGAGTGATACGGGTTCTGTGTACTCCGTTGGGGGATCGGAACACCACCGATACGGACTACCGCTCCACTGCGCCACAGTCGGAAGGGCGCCGCCTGCGGCTCCATACCGCGAAGGGACGTCTGCCCTTCCCACTCGCTTCCGCTCAGATTGATTCAGAACTGCTGGGAATTAATCGGAATCCGTATCAGTTGAGGATCTTGAGCTTCAAGCTCAGGCTGGCCTTGCCACCCGCTGGCACGGCCACCTGGCGGGTGATGGTGACCTGTCCGTTCCGAGCCGCCTGTCAGTCTACAGAGACGCTTCGGGCGTAAAGCTGCTCCCGCACGTTGACTTTCGTGGCTGCGCCCTTGGTGCTGGTGAAGCTGTAGGTAACCTGGTAGCTGGTACTGAGAACCTGACCCTTCTCGTTTTTCTCCTGCCCGGTGCGCTTGACTGCCTTTTCGTAGCGAAGGGCAGAATCGGCTCCCAGGTCGAGGTCAACGGGTTTGCCTGCCGGCACGGCCGGAAGTTGCACACTGCCCACCAGCAGGCCCCCTTCGCGCACATCAATCAGCCCGGTGGGCAGCGACTGCGACAACGTGAACTTGTAGTGGCGACTGCCAGAGCCCGCGCTCCCCTGACCATTGAAGTACGACTGCACACTGGCGTAGCGGGTGAAGTCGCTGACCTTGGGTTGCAAAAAGGGCAGGGTCAGCGTTTCGCCGCGACCGATGGTCAGGCCGCCGGGGAGTGTGTAGCGTTGCAGGCCGCGCACCTCACCGACACTCCGAATCTGGTCGAGAGCGCCACCGCCTGCGCCGGATGGAACGGTCGCAGCGTTAGCCGTGCCTGTCGTGCCTGCCATTGCCTCTGAATAAGCCACCGGCACCGCCGTCGTCTGGTAGGGCTGCCACACGTTTCCTCCGTACAGGTCAACCTTCTGTGCGGTGAACGGCTGATCGCTGAGGTTGCTGACCTGCGCCAGCGCCGCCAGAGTTGCCGCAGCGCCACCTGGGTTCAGTTCGTAACGCGGCCTCCAGAACAGCGCCCCGGTGCGGTACAGCAGATTGGCATTCTTCGCGGTGTCCACACCGGTCACCTTGACGGTCACGCCGCCCCGGAGCGGTGGCTTTTCGCTGAAGGCCAGCTCGCTGCGCCCGGCATTGACATATTCGCCGCTGCTGAGCTTCACCAGCAAGTCGTCGGCACGTTCCAGGGTGGCCTGCACCGGGGCCTGTCCAGGGGCCACCCAGGTCACGCTTTTGCCTTCCTGTGTGCGCAGCCAGTCCAGCTCGGCAGGTTGCAGCGAAATGTGAGCTGCCGCACCACTCACGCTGAAACTTCCCGGCTGAATCCAGCGCCAGGACCCGAATGGAAACGTAACAACTGAGGTCGCAGGTTGCTGCACTTCGCTGAAAGTCGGGTAGATGCGCAGGTCAGTGGCAAAGGCGGCAGAGGGAAGGAGGGCCAGGAGCAGAGCAACGGTTTGACGTTTCATGGGTGACCTCGGGGGGTGCATGGCGCTCAGAATTACGGCGCAGGCTAACGCGTTTCTGGTCACTTCCCGATCCGCAGACGCCAAAGCTGCACGCCTTTACCGCTCAGGGTGGTCGGTCCCTGCCCCGCCCGCACAAAACCCAGAGCGCGGACTGGCCCATTCAACTGGCCTACCCTCTGCCCGGTCCGAGCGATCTACCGTTCGCGCCACTCGTTCGCTTTTTCGCGTAGCACATGCTTGAGCACCTTGCCGCTGGCGGTCTTGGGCAACTCGGGCACCAGTTGCACGCGCCGGGGCAGGGCGTAGTCGGGCAGGTGTGGGGAGCAGAAACTCAGGATTTCGCGCCCCTGCACCTGCGCGCCGGGGTGCAGGGTGACAAAGGCCACAGGCAGGTCGCCCGCCCCGGTCTGCGCGGCCACCACCACCGCCTCGCGCACGCTGGGGTGGCGGTACAGCACCGCTTCTATCTGCACGCTGGAAATGGGCTGGCCGCCGATGTTGAGAAGGTCACCCTCGCGGTCAAGGATGTCCATGCGCCCGTCGGGGTGAATGACGGCCAGGTCGCCGGTGTGCAGCCAGCCGTTCTTGATGGCGCGGCGGGTGGCACGCGGATTCTTGTAGTAGCCCTTCATGACGGCGTTGCTGCGAATCACGATTTCGCCGGGGGTGTGACCGTCATGTGGCACCGGCAGGTCGCCTTCGCCCAGCACGGCGATTTCGCCGCCGTACAGCATCGGGTGACCCTGCCGCGCCACAATCCGGGCGTCCGGCCCCAGCGTCTTTTCCTCGTACAGATCGGTAATGGTCAGGATGGCCGCCGTCTCGACCAGACCGTAGCCGTGCAGCACCTCGAAGCCCTGGGCTTGCAACGCGCTGATCAGGCCGGGTTGGGGACTGGTGCCGGCCAGCATCAGGCGCACGGGCCTGGGCAAGGGCGAGGCGGCCGCCGCGTCGGCCAGTGGCCCCACCAGCGAGGGAGAGGCGCACAGGTGCGTGATTCCCCCCTGAATGGCCAGGCGCAGGTCGCCGCGCAGCATGACGTGGGTGCCGCCCGCCGCCGTGACCGCCCACGCACAGCCCCAGCCGTTGGCGTGGGCCAGCGGAATGGCGTGCAGGTACGTGCTGCCGGGGTGCAGGTTCAGGTGATAGAGCATGTTCACGTTGTTCACGAACGCGTTGCGGTGTGTGAGCATCACGCCCTTGGGGTCGGCGGTGGTGCCCCCGGTGTAGTTGATGCTGATGGGCGCGTTCTCGTCCAGGCCAGGCGGCCATGCCAGCAGCGGTTGCGGCGCGAGGTGCTGCCACTGTGCGTTGAGGGCCTCACCGGTGCAGATGGGGATGACCGGGACGCCCAGCGCGTCCAGCGTGGCCTGCACCCTGCCCACATGCGCCGCGTCTACCAGCGCCAGTTGCGGGTCGCAGTGTCGGCTGAGGGTGTTCAGGGCGTGGTCGTCGAAGGCGGGGTTCAGCGGCACCAGCACACCACCCGCGAGTGGAACTGCGTGGAAGGCCAGCAGCGTATCCAGGCGGTTCGGGGCGATCAGCAGGACGTGCCCGCCCGCTTGCAGCCCGCGTTCGCGCAGCAGTTCTCCCAGCCGGCTGACCTGCTCGCCGAATTCCCGGTAAGTCAGGCTCAGGTCGCCGTCGGTCACCGCACAGTGATCGGGGTAGATACGAATGGCGCGCAGGGCGCCCTCCAGGGGGCTGAAGGGGATCTTCAAGGCGGCTCCGGGTAAGCGTGAGAGACGAACAGCACTACCGAGAGTCTGAGAGAGAGTAGGCTGTATGGACCCTACCTATCTAGACAACTGGTTGCGGATGGCAACCTTACATGCAGCCTGACTAGACAAATCCCTGCCATTTGTGTGAAGTCTCCCTCCATACTTCAGACACCTAAAGCTTCAGTTTTCCCGCGCCCCGGCAACGTCTTCCGGGGAATGTCCCCGTTGGACGGCCCTTTCCGGAGGTACGATGCCGCAATTACACGTTGACAATGTGACCCTCTCGTTCGGCGGACTCAATGCCCTCTCCACCGTGAGCCTGACGGTGCCCGAAGGCGAGGTCGTGAGCATCATCGGCCCCAACGGCGCAGGCAAGACCTCGCTGCTGAACTGCATCAGCGGGTTTTACCACCCCACCCGGGGCCGCATCACTTTCGGCGAACATGACCTGAGCAAAGCGGCGCCCAACGTGGTCACCAGGTACGGGATCGCCCGCGCCTTTCAGAACCTCGAACTGTTCCGGGGCATGACCGTCGTGGAAAATCTGCTGCTGGCACGGCACACCCACCTGAATTACAACCTGCTCGATAGCATCCTGTACTACGGCAAGGCCAGCCGGGTAGAGGCCGAAAACCGCCACTACGTCGAGCAGATCATTGATTTCATGGAACTGGAAGAGTACCGCCACCACCACGTCGGGACGCTGGCCTACGGAGTGCAAAAGCGCGTGGAGGTGGCCCGCGCCCTGACCCTGCAACCGAAACTGCTGCTGCTCGACGAGCCGATGGCGGGCATGAACGTGGAGGAAAAAGAAGACATGGTGCGCTTCATCCTTGATATTCAGCGCGAACGCGGCGTCACCGTGGTGCTGATCGAGCACGACCTGGGCGTGGTGATGGACATTTCCGACCGGGTGTACGTGCTGGACTTCGGGCAACTCATCGCGGGCGGTACTCCCGAGGACGTCAGTGCCGACCCCCGCGTGATCGAGGCGTACACCGGCGTGGCCGAACACGAACCCCTCCCCCAGGCGAGCCCCAGCCCAGCCCAGGCGGTGGCCCGGTGACCGCCCGCAGTCCCAAGGCCCCAGAGAGCACCGTGGCCCCAGAGGGCACCAGCGCCAGCCTGTTGGGCGACGTGACGCGCTTTACCATTCCGCAACTGCTCGCCGAACGCGCCCGCCTCGCACCGAGCGGCGTGGCGCTGCGGCACAAGGAATTCGGCATCTGGAACGAAACCACCAACCTCACCTACCTGGAACGTGCCCAGGAGGTCGCGGCCGGGCTGCACGCGCTGGGGGTGAAGCGCGGCGACAAGGTGGCAGTGGTGGCCGAGAACATTCCCGAGTGGGTGTTCATGGAGGTGGGCGCTCAGGCGCTGGGGGCCATCAGCGTGGGCGTGTACCAGAGCAGCGGGGACAGCGAAGTGAAGTACGTGGTGGACTACACCGACGCCGTGGTGGTACTGGCCCAGGACGAGGAGCAGGTTGATAAACTCCTTGAGCACCGCGCTGAACTGACCAATGTACGCAAGGTGATCTACGAGGACCCGCGCGGCATGGCCAAGCACGCCCACGACGACTGGTTCATGTCCTTCGAGGACCTGCTGAGCCTGGGGCGGGGGCAGGCCAGCGCCATCTTTACCGCCGAGGCGGCCAAAGGACACCCGGACGATATCTGCCACTTCTCGCTCACGTCCGGCACCACGGGGGCACCCAAGGCCGCCATGCTGACCCACCGCAACATGCTGTACATGGGTCAATCCCTGGGTGAATTAGAGAAGTTCAGGCCCGGCAGCGATTACCTGAGTTTCCTGCCGATGGCCTGGATGGGCGAACAGATGATGACCGTCGGCGTGGCGCTGGCAAACGGCATCACCGTGAATTTCCCGGAAAGCAACGAGACGGCCATGCAGGACCTCGTGGAGATCGGGCCCCACTTCATGTTCGCGCCGCCGCGCATCTGGGAAGGCATTCAGAGCCAGATGTACATCCGGATGCAGGAAAGCTACGGCCCAAACAGGGCCATGTACCGCAAGTTGCTGAAATGGAGTACCGACGCCGCCGACGCCTCTCTTTCCGGCAAGAAACCGTCCGGGCTGGTTGCCCTGAAAAGCAAAATTGCCTACTGGGGCCTGACGCGCCCGCTGCTGGATCAGCTTGGCTTTCTGCGCCTCACGCACGCCTACACGGGCGGGGCGGCGCTGGGACCGGACGTGTTCCGCTTCTATCACGGGCTGGGCGTGAACCTGAAGCAGGTCTACGGGCAGACCGAGAACATCGGCATCGCTTACGTGCACCGCGACGGCGACGTGCGCTTTGACACCGTGGGCATGCCGCTGCCCGGCAGCGAGTGCCGTATCACTGAGGAAGGCGAAATCATCAGCCGCAGCCCGGCCGTGTGCAAGGGCTACTACAAGAAGGAAGACGCCAGCGCCGAGACGATTAAGGGCGGCTGGCTGCACTCCGGGGACGCCGGACGGATGACCGCCGACGGCCACCTGCAAGTCATTGACCGCCTGAGCGACGTGATGCAAAGCAGTCGTGGCGAACGCTTTAGCCCGCAGTACATCGAAAACCGCCTGAAGTTCAGCCCGTACATCAAGGAAGCCGTGGCGCTGGGGCACGGGCGCGACGAGGTGACGGCGATGCTGAACATAGATCCCATGACGGTGGGCCAGTGGGCCGAGAAAAAACAGATCGCCTACACCACCTACATGGAACTGACCAGCAAGCCGGAGGTGGCCCACCTACTGCTGCGCGAGGTGCAGGAGGCCAATGGCCGCCTGGAACCGCACGAGCGAATCCAGCGCTTTGTGCTGCTGTACAAACTGCTGGACGCCGACGACGACGAACTGACCCGCACCGGCAAGGTGAGGCGCAAGTTGATTAACGAGAAGTACGCGCCGATTGTTCAGGCGCTCTACGACGGCAGCGAGAGGGTCAGTGTGGAAGCCGTGTTCAAGTATCAGGACGGTCAGGAGCAGCGGGTGCGTACGGACGTGGTGGTGTTCCGCACGCCGGGCGAGGAGCAGAGTCCGGTGCGGGGGTCGGCCAGAGTGGGGACTTCGGCGTGAAGCCTGCTCAGTGGCCCAGGGCGACCGCTCCCCTGAGAGGGGCGCTCGGTGCCGAATCCGGTGCTCTGCACAGCGATGTTCTTGTTTCCCCCTCCAGGGGAGCTGCCCTGAACGGGCAGAGGAGTTAATCCGTGGACCTACTTCCTCAACTTCTGATCGCTGGAGTCGTCATTGGCAGCATTTATGCGCTGGCGGCGCTGGGGTTCGTGCTGATCTACAAGTCCAGCCGCGTCATCAACTTCGCGCACGGGCAAATTATCGCCACGGGGGCGTTTATCGCCTTCGCGCTCACGCAAAAAGGCGTGAACTTCTGGCTGGCGGGCCTGATCGCCATGATGGCCACCTTCTTCCTGGGCATGCTGATCGAACGGGTGTTCCTGCGGAAAATGGTGGGCGAGCCGATCATCTCGGTCATCATGGTCACCATCGGCCTGAGCAGCGTCATCGAGGGCCTGATTCACCTGACGCCCTTCGGCGCGGGCAATTTCGGTTTTCAGACGCCCGCTGTCCTCAGTGGCGACGGCCTCAACCTGCTGGGGACGCAGCTTTCACGCACGCAGATTGCCGGGGTGCTGGCCGCGCTGGGGCTGCTGGCGGGCTTCACGTACTTCTTCAACAAGTCCACCCTGGGAATCACCATGCGCGCTGTGGCTGACGACCAGATGGCCGCCATGAGCGTGGGCACCAGCGTGGAGCGTGTGTTTGCGCTGGCCTGGGCTGCCGCCGGACTGACGGCCGCTGCCGCCGGGGTCATCCTGGGCCTCATGAGCGGCCTCACATTGGGGGGACTGGCCGGGATCGGTCTGAAGGTCTTCCCGGTGGTCATCCTGGGCGGCCTGGACAGCGTGGCAGGCGCCATCGTGGGCGGCATCCTCATCGGTATCCTCGAAAACCTGGCGGCGGGCTACCTCGACGGCCTGGTACCTGGCGGCGGTACCCGCGAGGTCTTCCCCTTCATCATCCTGATCGCCGTGCTCCTGCTGCGGCCCTACGGACTGTTCGGCACGAAGGAGATTGAACGTGTTTGAGGTTGCAGCCAGAGGATGGATGATGAATAACACACATACCAATTTTTGCTCCATCCGCCATCAGCCATTACCCATCGGCGCCTGCGCAGGAGGCCAGTGATGCCCGCCTCCCGCTTCACCCAGACCGGCAATTACCGGGTGCGCTATCAGCAGGATCAGACGATCTTCGCTACCTACGCCGAGCAACTGAGCCTGGTGGTGCTGCTCCTGGCGCTGCTGCTGCTGCCGCTGCTTATTTCCAAGACGCTGCTGCGCGACGTGAACATGATCATGATCTACGCGGTGGCGGTCATCGGCCTGAACGTGACCACCGGGTACACGGGCCTCATCAATATCGGGCAGGCGGCATTCATGGCCGTTGGAGCGTACGCCACGGCCCTGGCTGCCACAAAACTGAACCTGCCGTTTTTCCTGGCGATTCCACTGGGTGGCCTGGCGGGGGCCGTTGTGGGCACCTTCGTCGGCCTGCCCAGCCTGCGGCTCAAGTACCTGTACCTGGCGGTCGCCACGCTGGCCTTCCAGATCATCTTCGAGTGGACGGTGGGGCACTCCCCGCTGCTGGCCCAGGGTGGGGCCATCATCCTGCCCCCGGTCGAAGTGTTCGGAATCAAAGCCACTTTTCTGAACCACAACAAGGTCTGGTATTACATCATCCTGCCCGTACTGGTGGTCATGGGACTGCTGTGGCGCAATATTCTGCGCAGTAAGCACGGGCGCTCCTTCATCGCCGTACGCGACAACGACCGCGCCGCCGCCGCCATGGGCATCAACCCCGGCGTGACCAAACTGACTGCTTTCCTGGTGGGCAGCTTCTTCGCGGGGATCGCGGGCGGGCTGTTCGCGTACTTTCAGAAAGCCGTGGTCATCGAGGACTATGGCCTGCATACCAGCGTGCAACTGCTGGCCATGGCGATTGTGGGCGGCCTGGGCAGCGTGCCCGGTTCCTTCCTGGGGCCGCTCTTTATCGTGGCGCTCGACCGGGGGATGGGAGGCCTGAGCAACTTCATGAGCGAACGCCAGATTTTCCCGCCCGGCGTGGACGCCGCTACCGCCCTGCGCCCCCTCGCCTTCGGCCTCTCCATCATGCTGTTCCTGATCTACGAACCGCGTGGACTGGCGAACTGGTGGCGACTGAGCCGGATGTACTTCAAGAAGTGGCCCTACAAGTTCTAGCTGAAGGCAGATGGCAGATGGCGGATGGCTGATGGCTCAAAAGCCGTCAGACCTGGCCACAGGCAGTCTCCAGATCAGCCCCTAACTCCCAACACCACACCTTCCAATGTCCGCCATCTGCCACTCGCCTTCCGCCACCTGCCCCTCGCCATCTGCGTACCCGGAGGTACACCATGAACAAAGCACTCGCGCTGACCGCCCTCATTTCCCTCGCTTCCTTCGCCTCGGCCAAGGACATCACGTTGGTCTGGTCGGGCGCGGTGACTGGCCCGACCAGCGACGCGGGCAGCAGCTACGGCAAGGGCGTCGAGGACTACTGCAAGTACGCCAACAGTGAGAAGATGTTGGCCGGCGTGACCCTCAAGTGCGTCATCCGCGATGACCAGTACAACAACGCCAACACCCAGAGCAACTTTGAAGAGTTCGTGGGCAACGAGCAGATACCGGTGTTCCTGGGTTACTCCACGGGCGGCATGCTGCAAATCAAGGGCACCGTGCAGGAAACCAAGGTGCCCACCCTGACAGCCAGTTTGCACATCGGCATCATTGACCCACCCAACAACCAGTACATGTTCCTGCCCGTCGCCAGCTACTCGGAGAACATCGTGAGCCTGCTGGAGTACGTCGCCAAGAAGGAAAGAGGCGCAAAAGTGGCCCTGATCGTGAACCCCAGTCCCTTCGGGCGCGACCCCGTGGTGGATGCCCGCAAGGCCGCCGAGCGCCTGGGCCTCAAGATTACCGACGTGCAGGAGGTCGGCGGCAACAACCTGGATAACACCGCGCTGCTCAAGCGGCTGGAAGCACAGGGAGCCAAGTACGTCATCAACCAGAACACCGCCGGGCCAGTCGCCAACATCCTGAAGGACGCCAAACGCCTGGGCCTGCTGGGCAAGATGCAGTTCATGGGGGCGCACTACGCGGGCGGCGAGGACCTGACCAAGCTGGCCGGAGACGCCGCCGCCAACTTCATCTGGGTCACGAGCTACTACATGTACGACGAGGGCGACAAGCCCGGCATCCAGCTCGTGAAGAAAATCGGCGCACAGTTTAACCAGAAGCCCGACGTGATCCGGAGCGTGAACTACACCTCTGGAATGCTGACCGCCAGCATCGCCATCGAGGCCATGAAGCGGTCGGGAAGCACCATCAACAACGTCACGGTGTACAAGGCCCTGACCAGCATGGTGGGCAGCAAGAAGTTCGACCCCGGCTTTTCGGTCGGCCCCGTGACCTTCAGCGCCAAAGACCACGTGGGAGCCGAAACCATGCGCCTGCTGCAAGCCGACGCGACCGGCAACTTCAAGGCCATCACCGGGCCAATGCAGAGCCAGATGTTCAAACTCATTCACCCGATGAAGTGAGGCAAGACCCCTCGCCTCGCAAGGCCTTCTCTCCAGGGCGAGGGGTTCCCCAGCACCGCCAAAGGAGCTTATGACCGCAGTCACCCCACCTCAACCCCACATTCAACCGCCGTCCGTGGGCGCAGCAGCTTTGTCAAGCGACCTGACCGTGAACAACGTGGAAGTGGTATACCACGACATCATTCAGGTCTTGCGCGGCGTATCGCTGACGGTGCGGGCCGGGCGAGTGACCAGCCTGCTCGGCACCAACGGCGCGGGCAAAACCACCACCCTGCGCGCCATTTCGGGCCTGCTGAAGCCGGAAAACGGCAAAATCCGCGAGGGCACCGTGTCGTTCGAGGGCCACACGCTTTCCAGCATGGTCGGCTCGGACATCGTGAAGTCCGGCGTGGTACAGGTGCCCGAAGGCCGCCGCGTGTTCAAGCACCTGTCGGTCGAGGAAAACCTGCGAGCGGGGGCCATTCTGGGGCGCGGCAACTGGCGCGACGACCTGGAGCGCATGTACGCCTACTTTCCCAAGCTGAGCACGATGAAGGACAAGCAGGCCGGGTACACCTCGGGCGGCGAGCAGCAGATGCTGGCGATCGGCCGGGCGCTGATGGCCCACCCCAGGGTGCTGCTGCTGGACGAACCCTCCTTAGGCATTGCGCCGCTGCTGGTGCAAGAAATCTTCGAGAACGTGCGCCGCATCAACAGAGAAACGGGCCTGAGCGTGCTGGTGGTCGAGCAGAACGCCAACGTGGCCCTGCGCAACAGCGATTACGGCTACGTGATGGAAGGCGGACGCATCGTGATGGAAGGCGACAGCGCCGAACTCGCCAGTAACCCCGACGTGAAGGAGTTCTACCTGGGCGTCACGGAACACGGCAACCGCAAGAGCTTCCGCGAGGTCAAGAGCTACAAGCGGCGCAAACGCTGGATGTAGCCCCGTCTGATACGGCTCCCACTCGCTTTGCTCAGATTGAATGGGCTGCAAAGTCCGTTCAACCCGGAATCCGTCTGAGAGTCAGAACGTACGATTGTCTCTTCCTGCCCGCTTGTCAGGGAGGCTGGTAGGGGGCGGCAAACTCCAGCTTGCCTTTCTTTCGCCCAATGTGGGGAATTTCATGACTGATACTGTGTTTCCACCTTCTTCCGCTCCGCCCGCTTTGCCGGGGCTGCTTTCGCGGCTGCGGGGGCTGCCGCTGTACCGGGAAGCCCTGGCAGACGTGTCCGGTGACGCCGCCTGGGCCAGCGTGCCCTTCCTGACCCGTGAGCGGCTGAGTGCGGCGTTTGAAGCCGGCGAACTGCTGCACCCTGACGCTGTGCGTGTTCACCTCACCCCTCACCCGGGCGGAAGCTGGCTGCCCGAGTACGCCACCCGCGCCGATCTCCAGGCGCATGGGCAGGCGGGCGCGGCGGCCTTTGCGCTGGCGGGCGTGCGGCCCGGCGATCATGCCCAGATTGCCTTCGGGTACCACCGGTTCGCCGGCGGCTGGCTCATGCAAGGCGGCCTGGAGGCGCTGGGCGCCAAGACCATTCCCTTTGGCCCCGGCGAAACGGAAGCGCAACTGGAGTGCATCCGTCAGCTTGGGGTGCGCGTGCTGGTGTCGGCCCCCAGCTTTGCCCAGAAGCTCGGTGAGGCCGGGGCGCGGGTGGAACTGCTGATTTCCAGTGGCGAGCCGCTCACCAGTATCGCGGGCCGCCGCGAGAAGGTGGAGGCCGCGCTGGGCGCCGTGGCCCTGGACTGCTACGCCAGCAGTGAGGCGGGCCTGATGGCGCTGGAAACGCCAGCCAAAAACGGCCTGAAGGTGCTGGACGGCTGGGTGTACCTGGAAGTTATTGATCCCGAAACGGGCGCGGTTTTGCCCGGTGGCGAGCGCGGCGAACTGGTGGTCACGCACCTGACCAAGGAAGCCATGCCGCTGCTCCGCTTTCGCACAGGTGATCTGACCCGCATGGAACACCGCCCGGATGGCGTGTATCTGCCGGGCGGCGTGTTCGGCAACGTGGGCGGCATGCTGAAGGTCAAAGGCGTGAAACTGTTCCCGCGTGAAGTGGCTTTCTGGCTGGCGGGGCACGGGCTGGATCATACCCAGCACACCCTGCGCCTGTGGTCGCACAGCGGCGCAGACCGCATCGGATTGGCCGTGCGTGGCAGCGGCGACCCTGACGCGCTGAAAGCCGACTTCCAGAAACGCTTCGCCATGAAACTGGACGAGCTGACCCTGGACGATATGCACGAGGGCCGCGGCGTACTGGACGGGCGAAGCTGACCAACGGTACCGGACATGTTTCAATTCCAGAAAAGAACGTCCAGTACAGCTTCTGACCTCGGAACGAGGGTGTCGTACTTGTCCGTTTGTTTCGTCAATAAGACTGAACCACGCCGGGTTGCCGACTCCACGCCCGGAACTCGCCCTGCTCACACCCGATCTGTAGCACAGATCTACTCCGGATTCCGATTGATTCGCTGCAGTCCCGAATCAATCCGAGCGGACGCGAGTGGGAACAAGAGACGGATTGGGGGTTCACCGCTTGCATGTTCACTGCGCCCGCAGGCGGACTGAAGCCTGACAGGAGGCGCGGCGCGGCGGTCCGCGCAGGGTCTGTCTGCCTGTGCGTGGCAGGGGCCGCCCGGCGCGGCGCGTATCCTGCGCTGGTATGCGCGTAGTACTGAAACTCGGCACCAGTGTCCTGACCGCCGGCACGGACCGCCTGCACCGCCCCCGACTGGTGGACCTGATGCGAGGCCTGGCTGCCGTGCGCGCCGCCGGGCATGAGGCCGTCCTGGTCACCAGCGGCGCGGTGCTGGCGGGCTGGGAGGTGCTGGGCTTCCCGCCGCGCGACCGCACCCTGGCCGAGAAGCAACTGCTGGCCGCCGTCGGGCAGGGCCGCCTGATGCACACGTACGCGCAACTGGCGGACCTGTACGGCCTGCCGGTCGCGCAGGTCCTGTTGACCGCCGACGATTTCCGCGACCGCACCCGCTACCTGAACGCCCGCACCACCCTGGACGCCTGCCTGGCGCGCGGGGTCATGCCGATCATCAACGAGAACGACGCCGTGGCGCTGGAGCAGATCAAGGTCGGGGACAACGACACCCTCTCGGCGTTTGTGGCGAACCTGACCGGGGCGGACCTGCTGGTCATCCTGACCGACGCGCCTGGCCTGTACACCGCCGACCCCCGCAGCGATCCCACGGCCACCCTGATCCCGGTCGTGGAACGCGTGACCCCCGACGTCTGGGCACGGGCGGGGGGGGCCGGATCGCACCGTGGCACGGGCGGCATGCACACCAAGATCCAGGCGGCCGAGATCGCCACCCGCGCTGGAACCCCCGTCGTGATCGCGCCCGGGGACGCGCCGGACGCCCTGGTCCGCATCGTGGGCGGTGAGGCCATCGGCACCCGCTTCCTGGCAGCCGGGACCCGCCTGGAAGCCCGCAAACGCTGGATTCTGGCCGAGATCGCCGCCGGGCGCGCGCTGCTGGACGCCGGGGCCGCCCGCGCCGTTCGCGAACGCGGCGCGAGCCTCCTGCCGGCCGGGATCACGCGGGTCGAGGGCACCTTCCGGCGAGGGCACACCATCCGCCTGATTGACCCGGACGGCCACGAGATCGCGCGCGGCCTGACCCGCTACGCCTCGGCGGACCTGACCCGCCTTGCCGGGCACCACTCCCGCGACATTGAGGGCCTGCTGGGCTTTACGTACGGTCCGGAAGCCGTGCACCGCGACGACCTCGTGCGCCTGTAACGCCGACTCCGGTGCAAGGGTGGGCTGGCGGGCGTGGAGGGGGCAACTCGCTGCCCGGGCCGCTGGATGGGTCGGAGCGCGGGCTGCTGCGTGGGGTGTGAACAGGACAGACGGTTTGCAGATCAGGCCGTTCAATCCCCATGTGCCGCCGTTCGGCTCTGCCTGACTGGGGGCTGGCGGCGTTGCGGGCGCTGCGTGTGGGCCACGGGCGCCCGCAGCGCCGCCTATACTGCCGTGCGTGCTGTTGCCCATGCTTTCTGTCCCGCTGCTCGCCTCGCAGCTGATCATCGCCGACCCTGCCGGAGACGCGCGCGGTGACGGCGGATACATTCTCCCCACCCGGCCCGCCTTCACGGCCGAGATGCTGGACCTGCGCGCCTTTAGCGCCGAGAGCAACGGCGACACCATGCGCTTTACCGTCAGTTTCGGGCAGATGGGCAACCCCTGGAACGCCCCCAGTGGTTTTAGCGCGGGCGTGACGGACATCTTTATCAAGGGCGTGCTGGGCGGCCAGCAGGTACTTGCCGATACTGGCCTGCGCGTCCGCGGGCAGGGCGGGTGGCAGTACCACCTGCGCGTCACGGGCACCGGCGCCACCCTGCAAGAGGCGAACGCGCTGGGCACCCTGAGCACCCGCGCCGCCCCGACCGTCCAGGTGCAGGGCACCAGCCTGTTCATCGACGCGGCCGTGCCTGCCGGGAAGTATGGCTACTGGGTCACCAACAGCGTGTACACGCCCCTGTCCGCGGGCGGCCTCCTGAAACCCGGGCCGGGCACCCAGCCGACGGCGTTGCAGGCTGGCCGGACCGGGGCGCCCACCCCGGTCGATGTGCTGGCCGCTCCCGGGGACACGCAGGCGTTCACGAACGATACCCTGGCGGCTGTGGGCGAAACGCGCGACTGGGTCAGCGCCGCCCTGATCGGCCTGGGCGGTCTGGGCCTGCTGATCACCGTGATCGCCACTGTGATCGCGTGGCGTAGCCCGCGCCGTCTATGACCGCTCTGAGCGCCGCGCCCCGCGCCCCGATTCCCGCGCCGCTGCTGATCCTGAGCGCCGCCTTCCTGTGGGGCCTGCTGGGCATCCTGGGCAAGCAGGCGCAGGCGGCCGGAATCGCGCCACTGGAGGTCGCGTTCTGGCGCGCTGCCCTGGCCGGGGGACTGTACGCGCTGCACACGGCCGTGATCCGCGCGCCCCTGCCACGCGGCCAGGATCTGCTCGTCACGGCCGCGTTCGGCGTGGCGGGCGTCAGCGTGTTTTACGGCAGTTACCAGCTGGCCGTCCGGGCGGGCGGTGCGAGCCTCGCCAGCGTGCTGCTGTACACCGCGCCCGCCTTCGTCGCGTTGATCGGCTGGGCAGTGTGGCGCGAACGCCTGGGCCGGCGCGAGTTTCTTGCCATCGGCGGCACGCTGGGCGGCATCGGCCTGATCAGTCTGGGTGGCGGGCAGGGTGTGACCGTCAGCCCGGCCGCGCTGGGCCTGGGCCTGACGGCCGGGTTCACGTACTCGCTGTACTACATCTACGGGCGCGCCTTCTTCGACCGTTACGCGCCGCCCGCGCTGCTGGCGGTCGCGTTGCCCGTGGGGGCCATTTGCCTGCTGCCGTTCGTGACGTTCAGCGCCAAGACCGCGCCCGCCTGGGGCAGTCTGGTCGCCCTGTCGTTCTTCAGCACGTACCTGGCGTACCTGGCGTACAGCGCGGGCCTGCGCCGCCTGAACGCCACGCGCGCCAGCGTGATCGCCAGCCTGGAACCCGTCGTGGCCGCCGCCCTGGCTGCCGCGCTATTCGGTGAACGCCCCGCGCCGCTGGCCCTGCTGGGCGCTGCGTTGGTCATCGGGGCCGCCCTGCTGCTCAGCCTGCAACCCGACGAAAAGCACCCACCCGTGGAGTGACGCTGCCCGCCTACGCCAGCGCGGCGTTCAGTTCGTCGCGGAAGGTGCGGGCGGCCTGCACGCTGCCCCGCACCTCCAGACCCTGCGCGTACTGCACGCCCCGGCTGGCGCTGGCCAGGGCCCCGGTCCCGCCCGCGTCGAAGGCGGGGGCCAGTTGCGCGGCCGTGGCTCCCTGCGCGCCCAGGCCCGGGAGCAGCAGCAGCGCGCGCGGCATCCGGGCCCGGAACGCACCTAGGTCCTGCGGGTGCGTGGCGCCCACGACCGCGCCGACGCTGGCGTACTCGCCGTTCTCGGCGGCGTTCAGGCGCGTGATCTCGTCGGCCACGCGTTCGCTGACACCGTGTCCCTGAAGGTCCGCCTGTCCGGGGTTGCTGGTCTTGACCAGCACGAACACCGCCCCGCCACTGGCGCGGGCCGTATCCACGAACGGCGTCAGGGTCTCGAACCCCAGGAAGGGATTGACGGTCAGGGCCGCGCCCGCGTGCCGTCCGGTCAGCCAGCCCTGCGCGTACGCCTGCGCGGTCGTGCCGATATCGCCGCGTTTGGCGTCCAGCAGCACGGGCAGGCCCAGCGTGCGGGCCGCCGCGCACACGTCCTCCAGAATGCGCATTCCGTCCAGCCCCAGCGCCTCGTAGAACGCCAGTTGCGGCTTGACGCACGCCGCGTACGGCGCGGTCGCCTCCAGCACGTCCAGGGTGTGGGCACGCAGGTGCTCGGCGTCCCGGTAGTCGCCCAGGCGGGGGTCCAGGCCCACGCACAGGCGGGTGTTCAGGCGGCGGGTTCGGTCGGTGACGGCCTGCGCGAAGTTCATCGGGTCCGAGGCTACCGCATCTGCTCCCCGGACCGTCCACGCCGCCCTGCCCGGACAACCCCGCGCGGGCGGTACCCTGACACGCATGACCTTTTCCATCGTGGGCCGTGACGCCCGCACGGGCGACCTGGGTGTGGCTGTCGCCAGCAAATTCCTGGCCGTGGGTGCGCTGGTGCCGTTCGTGCAGGGCGGCGTGGGCGCCGTCGCCACGCAGAGTTACGTGAACGTAACTGCTCAGCAGGGGACGATCAGACAGAGAAATTGGGCATGAGAATATCCCCCGTGAACACGCTGACCAGTCCATG
>NZ_JAGLBB010000019.1 GCF_018260555.1 Deinococcus sp.
AGAACGTGAGCTGCGCGCAGCTCACGACATGCATCCATTGCAGCTTCCCGTTCACCGGGCTGCCGGTCTCATCTGCATGGAGGACCGGTTGCTGCATCAGTGCCGTCCGGAGGTACGCCTCAAAGTCCTGCAGCCGATCGGCCGCCAGGTTGAGGTTGAGGGCGATGGTGCCATCACTCGGTCGCGCCCCGCAGAGAGCCTGCAGAATCTCACTGGTGCGTTCGAGGGGCACGAAGTGCCCCACGTTCAGATACACCGTCAGGGCGTGGACCCGTGGACCGTACTGCACCTGAGCCGTGACGTGCGTCGGGAAGGGTGCTCGCTGCCGGTGATGACAGCCAGGACAGATTTTGATGTCGGCGCGGTATTCGGTGACCTGAAGTTCTACCGAGGGGAAGTCATGGACCTGTCGAGCGACCTGAGTGTCGACTGGAACGTCGTCCCAGACTTGTCCGCAGGTGCAGTGTCCGGTGACAGGGAGATGGACCGTGTGGTCGGGATGCGCTGACATCTTGAGGGTCGTGCCGGGGTGATCTGGCTGAGCGCCAGAAGACCGGCCGGTCTTCTGGCGCTCACTCTTGGGCTGCCAGGGTTTGTCCTGACTGGGTGGTTGATTGGACGTGCGGCTGTTCTTGGCCTGACGTCCTTCGAGCTCTTGAAGGCGTTTCAGGAGGGCTGCAATCTGCGCTTCGAGTTCACGGATGCGTGCCTCGAGGCGTTCGCAGTTTGGGCAGGGAGTCTCGCTGATGGTCCACCTTACCCAATCGACTCCCGGAAGTCACCCTGCTGAGCAGTTACGGAAAAGCCTCGCATTCGCGAGGCTGACGGTCCACCGGTTGAGTCTGGCTCATCTGGTTCAGGGGATCTACAACTGGTGCCGAACGCAACGCGGTCTGCGGAAGAAGCTTGACGTTCCGAAGGGACGTCAACAGTACCTCCAGCGCACACCGGCGATGGCGATTGGGCTGACCGATCGCGTTTGGACGCTGCGAGCTTGGCTGTCACGACCTAGAGGGGTTTCCTGTCGGGCATAGTTCCAGCCAACTACCCTGGAATCCAGGAAGAGCCAAAATTAATATCCGCGCCATGACTCCTTCCTTACAGCCGGACTCCCCCCCTGCCTGTGCTTTGGTACCGTGCCCCCCAAGCTTGCTACAGTACCTTCATGACGCTGCGGCTGACGCGTACCGCGCAACCCACCTGGGCGGATTGGGGAACAAGATGACCACCACTGACCGCTCACCCCTGACCACCGACCTCCTGCGCACCCTCAGACCCCACCAGGTGCTGACCCACCTCGCGGAGCGTCTGAACTACCGCTACGACGCTATTCAGTTCGGCGTCACCCCGCTGGCGGTGGTGCTGCCCGAAAGTACCGCCGACGTGGTGGCCGCCGTCAAGGCCGCAAAGGCAGCGGGCGTGCCCATCATCGGACGGGGCGCGGCCAGCGGCCTCAGCGGGGGCGTCACGCCGTTGCAGGAGTCGCTGGTGGTCAGCTTTACCCGCATGACGGGCCTTCACATCTTCCCCGAACGGCGCGAGGCGGTGGCGCAGCCCGGCGTGGTGACGCTGAAGGTCACAGAAGCCGCCAGACCGCACGGCCTGATGTATCCGCCCGACCCGGCCAGTTTCCGCACCAGCACCATCGGCGGCAACCTCGGTGAGAACGCGGGCGGGCCGATGTGCTTTAAGTACGGAGTGACGGGCGACTATGTCAAGGCCATGGAATTTGTGGACGCCGACGGCGAGATTCACCGCCTGACCCGCGACTGCTACGACCTTGCCGGGCTGCTCATCGGCTCCGAGGGCACCCTGGGCCTGATAACCGAGGCCACCCTGCGCCTGGTTGTGCCGCCCAAATTTTCCCGCACGCTGATGGCTCATTTTGCCGAGGTAGGGCAGGCCGCCGAAGCGGTCAGCAATGCGATTGCGGCGGGGGCAGTACCGTCCAAGCTGGAATTCATGGACACGGCGTGTACGAACGCGGTGGAAGATTACCTGCATGTCGGCCTGCCCCGCGACGCTGGGGCCGTGCTGCTGGTGGACACCGACGGCAACGACGCGGCGATAGTGGACGCCGAGCTGGAGCTGGTCGCCCTGGCCTGCGAGGGGGCAGGCGGAACCGTGCGCCGCGCCGCCACGCCCACCGAGGCCGACGCGCTGTGGCAGGCCCGCCGCAGCATCAGCCCCTCGCTGGGGCGCATCAGGCCGCAGCGCATGAACGAGGACATCGTGGTGCCCAGAAGCGCCCTGCCCGACGTGGTGCGCGAAATCCGGGCGCTGGGCGACGCCAGCCCGTTCCATGTGGTGCAGTTCGGACACATCGGCGACGGCAACCTGCACCCGAATATCCTGTTCGACCCGCGCACCGAGTCGGCCGAGGCCGTACACGAACTGGCGCACAAGATTGCCCTGGTCGCCCTCCGGCATGGCGGCGTGCTCAGCGGCGAACACGGCATCGGCACCATGAAGCGCGACTTTATGACGGACGCCGTTGACCCCGTGACGCTCTCCGCCCTCTGGGACGTGAAGAGGGCGCTCGACCCGGCGGGGCGGCTGAATCCGGGCAAGATTTTGCCGCCCGAAGAAAGCTAACCCACCCGACTGCCCTCTCTTTCCCCGTGTCGGCCACCACCCTGGCTGACACGGGGAACATCTTTTGCCGTTGTGGCCCAGCCGTCTGTCTGACCCTGCTCTGACCTCCCGCACACCCCGAGCTGACACGACCGCCGCAGCAGGCCTTGTCTCAAATTGGTTTCGGAACGATGTCCCACCTGTCCCAACCGAGGTAAAACTGATGAAGACCCAGCAAAAGCAGCGCACCGCCGCCGCAGTCGCCCTGTTGACCGTCGGAGCCGCCCTCGCTGTCGGCACGCAAATGCGGTTTTTTAGCCTGATCGGCCCGCAGCCAGACGGCACCGGCATCACGCCCAACCACTGGACCCTGACGCCGCATGGTCAGAGCGTGGAAATCGGGGACCGGCCCATGGGCGCGAGCTGGCATCCCGGCGGGCGTTACCTGGCGGTCAGCAACGACGGCCAGGGCGTGCAGACGCTGGCGCTGTACGACAGCTTTACCCGCAAGGTGGCGCAGAGCATCCCCTACAACTCGCCCGAAGCCCTGTACATGGGCGTGGTCTGGAGCCCGGACGGCAACACCCTGTACGCCTCGGCGGGCGGGAACAACAAGGTGCGCGTCTACACCTTCGATGCCAAGCAGGGTCGCCTGACCGAAGGCCCCAGCATCATCCTGGCCGATGCCAAGACGCCGAGCTACCCCGCCGGACTCGCCATCTCGCCCGACGGCAAGACCCTGTTCGCCGCGCTCAACCTGGGCAACTCGGTGGCGGCCATCGACCTGAGCAGCGACCCCGCCAGCCCCGCCGTGAAATCGGTGAAACTGGGCGAACCCGCTGCGGCCGCCGACATCGGCGTGCTGCCCGTGCAGATGGTGATGTCGAAAGATGGCAAGGCCCTGTACGCCAGCCTGTGGAATGGCCACGCCGTGAGCGTCATCGACACGGCGGCCCTGACCGAAAAGGCCCGCGTGAAGGTGGGCGACCACCCCAGCGGCCTGACCCTCTCGCCCGACGGACAGACCCTGTATGTCGCCAACGCCAACTCGGATACCGTCAGCGCCGTGGACACCGCCAAGAATGCCGTGCGCGGCGAGGTCAAGCTCGCGCCTTACGCGGGTGCGCCGTTCGGCTCCATGCCCGACTCGGTGAGCGTCACGCCCGACGGCAAAACGCTGCTGGTCGCCAATGCGGGCAACAACGACGTGGCCCTCGTGAACACGACCGACCTGAAAGTGCGCGGGCTGGTGCCGACCGCGTGGTTCCCCAGCGTGGTCACCACCGGTAGCGACGGGCGCTTCGTCTTCGTCGCCAACATGAAGGGCCTGGGCGCTGGCCCCAACCCCGACGACCGCCAGCCCACGCAGCCCCGGCCCAACGAGCAGTACATCGCCAACATGGCGCGTGGTTCGCTGCAAACCTTCGAGCTGCCCGGCGACGAGGCCCTGAAGACCCTGACCGCTCAGGTCGTCAAGAACAACGGCTTCAACGAGATGCAGGGCGTTCTGACGCGCGGCGCGAAAGACACGCAGGCCCACGCCATTCCCCGGCGCGTCGGCGACCCCACGCCGCTCAAGCACGTCATCTACATCATCAAGGAAAACCGCACCTACGATCAGGTGCTGGGCGCCGTAGCGGGTGGCGACGGCGATAAGAATCTGGTGCTGTTCGGTGAGGATGTGACGCCCAACCTGCACGCCGTGGCCCGCACCTTCGGCCTGTTCGACCACTTCTACGCCGACGCCGAAGTGAGCGCCGACGGGCACAACTGGACCATGGGCGGCGTCGCCACCGAGTACACCCAGAAGAGCTGGCCCGCCAACTACTCGGGCCGCAACCGTCCGTATGACTTCGAAGGCTCGTCCAGCGCCCCCGCGCCCACCGCCGGGTATCTGTTCGACTTCGCCAAGCGGGCGGGCATCAGCTACCGCTCTTACGGGGAATTTGCCGACTTTGCGACCAAGGCACCCAACATCAAGCCCGCGCCCTTCGCCCCGGCGCTCGAAGGCCACCTCAGCCCGACTTTCCCGTCGTATGACCTGAGCATTCCCGATCAGGTGCGCTTCGACGCCTGGAAAAAGGAATTCGACGGTTATGCGAAAGGCGGCAACCTGCCCCAGCTGTCGGTCGTGCGCTTCCCCAGCGACCACACCTCCGGCACGCGCAAGGGCACGCCCACGCCGCAGGCTTACGTCGCCGACAACGATCTGGCGGTGGGCAAGCTGATCGACGCCGTGTCGCATAGCCCCTACTGGAAAGACACCGTGATCTTCAGCGTGGAAGACGATGCACAGAACGGCCCCGACCACATCGACGCGCACCGCACCACCGCTTATGTCGCCAGCGCGTACAGCAAGCGTGGCAGCGTGGACCACACGCAGTACAGCACCGTGTCCATGCTGCGCACCCTGGAACTGATCCTGGGCCTGCCCCCCATGACGCAGTTCGACGCCTCAGCCACCCCGATGATCGGCGCGTTCCAGGACAAGCCGGACCTGACCCCGTACACCTTCAAGACGCCCAAGCAGCCCCTCGACCAGATGAACGCGCTGGGGGCGAACGGTCAGGAGCAGTCGGCCCGCATGGACTTCAGCCAGGAAGACCGCGCCGACGACCATACGTTTAGCGAAATTGTCTGGCACGCGGTCAAGGGCAAGGACGTGCCCATGCCCACGCCGCATACCACCTTCCATGAAAGCGCGAGCGCCAGCTTGGGCCTCAGTCAGGACGCCGACGACGCCGCGCCTGCCACCGTGGGCCAGGCCCCCGCCAAGAAAGACAACGACTGAACCGGTCAAGCCTTCCGACCCCGCGCTCAGACAGGCGGGGTCGGTTGCTGTGGCGACGGCGCTAGACTGTACCCAGAGCGCCTTATGCCTATTCTGAATCTTTCGCCCCAGGACCAGACCCTCACGGCCTCCGCCGATACCCCGCTGCTGGAAATCTACGGCGCCCTGCCGAACAGGCTGTTTCCGGCCTTTCCGCCCGTCGCGCTCCCGGGTGGCGTGGGCGGGCTGGTTCAACGCGGCGGCTTCGGACAGAATTTCTTCTTCGGGGCGGAGGTGCTGGGCGTGACCTTTCGTGCTCCCAGTGGGCGAGCCGTGAAGGCGGGCGGGCGTACCGTGAAGAACGTGCAGGGCTATGACCTGACCCGCCCGTTCGTGGGCAGCTTCGGGCTGCTGGGCGAGGCGCTGGAGGTCACGCTGCGCCTGCGCCCCGGCCTGAGCAACGGGCACATCGTCCACCCCGGCCCGCTCGCTCCCACCGCTGCCCGCTTCACCTGGGCCGCCCCGGACGGCACACACGTCCTGCATTTCGGTCATGAGCGCGAGGTGCGTGCCCTGCTGGACCTCCCTGGCGCGGTTCCCGTGACGACTCCGCCCGACTACGTTCCGCTGTTCCCGGGCGGCATGGGCGTCGGGGAAGGCGGCCCCCTGCGCGACCTGCGCTTCGCATGGCTCGGCGGCGCGTCTCACCCTACCCCGCCCGCCCTGTTCGCCACCCTGGCGGCCAGCCTGTAGCAGGAACTCCGGGTGAACGGCCTGCACGAACCATTCAACCGGAGTCCGTACCCGTGCCACCCACCTCAGCACCGTGACTGGCTGTTCATCCGGGGTGGGCAGATACGCCCCTGACTCAATTGGCTATGCTTGACGGCGTGCTTAAAAACATCTCCCTGATCACGGCCCTGCTGCTTGGGGCAGCCGGCGCCCAGACCGTCGAACTCCGCATTCTCGAAACCACGGACCTGCATACCAGCGCCCTCGGGTACGACTACTACCAGGACAAACCAACCGGGGAATTCGGCCTGGAATACACGGCCACCCTCATCAACAACGCCCGCAACGAGAAGCGCAACAGTCTGCTGTTCGACAACGGCGACCTCATCCAGGGCAACCCCCTCGGTGACTACGTGGCCCGCATCAAGCCCCTGAAGGCCGGTCAGATGCACCCCATGCACGCCGCCATGAGCGTCCTGAAGTACGACGCCGCCAACCTCGGCAACCACGAATTCAATTACGGCCTGCCCTTCCTCAGGCAGATCATCGACGCTGCCCCCATGCCCATCGTCAGCGCCAACACCTACCTCGACGACGGCACCGGCAAACCCGGCGCGAACGCCTTCACCCCCTACCTTATCCAGCGCCACACGGTGTACGACGCGGGCGGCCGCCCCTACATCATCAACGTCGGCGTCATCGGCCTCCTGCCGCCCCAGATCGTCCAGTGGGACAAGAGCAACCTCGACGGCAAGATCGTCACCGCCGACATCGTCCAGACCGCCCGCACGTTCATTCCCCAGATGAAAGCCCAGGGCGCCGACATCATCGTCGCCATTGCGCATAGCGGCATCGCCGCCGATTACACCCCCGGCCAGGAGAACGTCGCCACCGAACTCACCAAACTCCCCGGCATCGACGTGGTCCTCTCGGGCCACAGCCACCAGGTGTTCCCCGGACCCGTGTACAAGAGCATCCCCGGCGCCGACATCACCAAAGGCACCATCAACGGCAAACCCGTTGTCATGGCTGGCTTCTGGGGCAATGACCTCGGCATCGTCGACCTGAAACTCGACTACGACCGTAAAACCCAGAAGTGGACCATCAAGGACAGCGCCGCCCTGGTCCGCCCCATCTGGGACGCCGCTGCCAAGAAAAACCTCGTCACGCCCGACCCGCGCATCGCCAGGGCCGTCAAAACCGCCCACGAAGGCACCCTTGCCTACGTGCGCGGCAAGGTTGCCGACCTGACGGCTCCCATCAACTCCTACTGGGCGCTCGTGCAGGACGACCCCAGCGTGCAACTCGTCAACAGCGCCCAGACCGCCTACGTCAAGGCCGCGCTCGCCAGCACCCAGTACCGGGACCTTCCCGTCCTGTCTGCCGCCGCACCCTTCAAAGCCGGTGGCCGCGCCGGACCCAGCTACTACACCGACATTCCCGCCGGCACGCTCGCCATCAAGAACGTCGCCGATCTCTACGTGTACCCCAACACCGTCCAGGCCGTCCTGATCACCGGCGCGCAGGTCCAGGAATGGCTCGAACGCAGCGCCGGGCAGTTCAAACAGATCGATCCCGCCAACACCCAACCCCAGGACCTTGTCGACACCAGCTTCCCCACCTACAACTTCGACGTGATCGACGGCGTCAACTACGAAATCGACGTCACCCAACCCAACCGCTACACCGCCAAGGGCGAAATCGCCAACGCCAGCGCCCACCGCATCAAGAACCTCACCTACCAGGGCAAACCCATTGACCCCACGCAGCAGTTCGTGATCGCCACCAACAACTACCGCGCCAGCGGCGGCGGCAGCTTCCCCGGCCTGACCGGCAAGAACATCATCCTCGCCGCTCCCGACGAAACCCGCCAGGCCCTCATCGGTTACTTCAATCAGCAGAAAACCATCAACCCCACCGCCGACGGCAACTGGAAACTCACGCCCATCCCCGGCGCCACCCTCCTCTACACCAGCAGCCCCAACGCCCAGAAGTACCTTCCCTCAGGCGCCGCCCTGATTAAAACCCGCGACGACGGTTTCGCCGACTACACCATCAAGAACTGAAACGCACCCAGGTAGACCTGCCATAGTTGAGGGAAGGTGACCGCCTTCCCTCAACTGTTCAACATGCAAGTGACACGGACTGCGATTGATTGGTGCAGTTCCGAATCAATGCGAGCGTGCATTAAGTACCTTGAAGCTCACATTGCGCCATGCCGGGAAAGCACCGGAACCTCTCCATTCCCGCTCCAACGTACTTTCTTCTGCTACGCGCTTCGCGCGGTTTATCTACAAGATAAACGCAGTGTACTTAGCAACAGCCCTACCAACGGCCGCTGTGTCCCAGGTTCGTGCCGATGGCGCGTTGCAGGCGCTAGAAATCGGGGCGGTCACCAGGGATAAAGCGACTGTTCCTCAGGTGGGTTCTTCCAGGGAGGGCGCGTCTTTGAGGTGTGGGTTGAGGATGTAGAAGGCGAGGCGTTTCATGCCGGCGAGGAAATCGATATTTTCAACGATGAGACCACGCCATTCATGACTGATTTCTTGCAGGCCGCCGCGTTCGAGGGTGCGGGGTTGAATGACGACGGGGGCAAAGTTGAGGATGCCTTTGATGCCGGCGTCGGCGAGGGCCTGCGCGGCGTCCTGGGCGTGTTCGGGGGGGACGGCCAGGAAACCCATGTCGACGGTGTTGTGGCGGGTGAATTCGCGCAGTTCGTCGGTGTGTTGGACGGGAAGGCTCCGCACCTGCTGGCCGACGAGCGCGGGGTTGACGTCGAACAGACCAACGTACTGGAACTGGTAATCGCTGGCGCCGGGGTAGTTGGCGATGGCCTGCCCGAGACGGCCGACGCCGACAATGACGACGTTCCAGGTCTGGTTAAGGCCGAGAACCCGGACGAGTTCGCGTTTGAGGATGGGAACGGTGTAGCCCATGCCGCGCGTGCCGAAGCGGCCGAAGTACGCGAGATCCTTGCGGACCTGGAAGGCGCTGACACCGGCGCGTTCGGCGAGGTCGCTGCTGCTCGTGCGGCTGATGTCCTGCGTTTCGAGTTGTTCGAGGATGCGCAGGTAGGTGACGAGGCGACTGATGGCGGCGGTGGGAATTTCGGCCACGTTAACGGACCCGGAAGCTGTCGAGGCCGTTGTCGGCGAGGCGGGTTTCAGTGCGGTCCAGGGCGTCGGGGTTGGCGTAGGGGCCGACGAGAACCGTGACCTTTCTGCCTTCGGGGGCGTTGACGGTGGGAGCGTACCCCAGGTCCCGGAGTTGCTGGACGAGCTTCTGGGCGCTCTCCACGCGGTCGAACGCGCCGACTTGCAGGTAGGTGGGGCCGCTGGGGGCGGGGGGGGTGCTGGGCGCGCTGGCAGGGGCCGCCGCGGCGGGGGTATCCGTCGCAGGGACCGGAGCGGCTGCCACTGGGGTGGCGCTGTCGGTGGCGGGGCGCTTGCGGGGTGGGTACAGGACCGCGCCGGGGTAGGCACGCTTCACGTCCGCCAGGGCCTGCCGGGCGCTCTGCTCGTCTGCGAAGGGGCCGACCTGCGCGACGAACTGCGTGCCCAGATCGATGGGGTACACGGTGTAGCCGATGCCCTGGACGGGCGCAGCGGCGTTCTGCGCAGCTGATTCGCTGCTGAAGGTCCCGAGCGAGATGCGGTAGTCGCTGCGCAGCGGCACACGGCTCTCGCTGGTACGCACGGCTCCTTCGGGGCGGGGGATGGGTCCGCCCGTGGGGGCCGGGGCGGGCGCTGCCGGGGCTTGCGGGGCGGGCGCGGTGTCGGTCGTGGCTTCGGTACTGGCTCCAGTACTGGCTTCGGTGCTGGCTTCCGTGCTGCCCGTGGCGTTGGTGGGACTGGGCTGGGCTGGTTGCGTGGTGACGGGATCAGGGATGATGGGCTCGCCGATGGGGGCCGCTTCGACTACCGGGGCGGTGTCCTGCGTAGGCGTAGGCTGCGCAGTGGTGTCCTGGGCACTGGTGTCCTGGGTGCTGGTGTCCTGCGTGCTGGTATCGCTGGGCGCGGCGGCTGTGCGGTCGGTGGGATCGGCCGGAGCCGTCTCTGGCGGGGCGGATTCGAGGGTGCCCGTGGGGGCTGCCGGAACGGCCACCGGCTCGGTGCCGGGCGCACTGGGAATACTGGCGCCGGTGGGCGCATCGGTCGCGGCAGTGCCCGTCGCGCCAGGCCGGGGTGTGCCGCGCAGCAGCAGCGTACCAAAGCCGCCCAGCAGCAGCAGGACCAACAGGCCGATCAGCAGGTCGGGCCAGCGGCGAGGTTTGGGGGTGAGTCGGGTCATTTCAGGGCTCCGGCAGCGCGGGTGCTGCCCAGCGCGGCGGCCGTCTTCAGGGACGTGCGGGCATCGGCTTCACGTGTCTGGGCGCGCTGGGACAGGCCCAGCTGGAACCAGGCCTCGGGGGTTTTGGGGTTGTCACTGACGAGTCCCCGCAGGACCGCTTCCGCTTCCGGGTAACGGGCGCTGGCGAGCAGGGCACTGGCGAGGTTCAGGCGGGCGGTGGGCGTGGGGTTCAGTTTCACGCTCTCGCTCAGGGCGGCTGCGGCGGCCGGGTAGTCCTTGTGCGCGTAGGCGCTCAGGCCCAGCCACAGGGTCGTGTCGGCGCTGGGGGCGCGCGTCTGGCTGGAGGTCAGGGCCTTGATGGCCTGCGGGTACTGCCCCTGGCGGTACGCGGCGACGCCCTGCACGAACAGCGCGCGGGCCAGGGTGGCGTCGTCCGGGCGCAGCGTGAGGGCCCGCGCGGCGTCCCGGGCAGCCTCGGTGTTCTGGTTGAGGGTCAGGCGCACGCCGGCCAGCGCGGCGCGGTAGGCGGCATTGTCCGGGGCGAGTTTCACGGCGTTCTGGTAGAAGCTCAGGGCGCCGGGCCGGTCGCCGCGCAGGGCGCGCAGTTCGCCCACCCGGGCGAAGGCGGCGGCGTTGCGGCCGTCCTCGCGGGTGGCGTCCTGCGCGGCAAACACGGCGGCGCGCGTGTCGCTCACGGCCAGAATGTCGGCCTTGCGCAGCAGCAGTGTGGCGCGGTCGCTGCCGTTGGCGGCGCGGGGCACGGCGGCGTCCAGTTCCCGCGTGGCGCGGTCCGGCAGGCCCTGCGCGACGTAGATGTCGGCCAGCAGCAGCGCGGCGTCCAGGCGGGCGGGCGCCCTGGCCAGCAGGGCGTACACGCCGGGCAGCGCGGCACTCCCCTGACCGCTGAGGGTCCGGGCCTGCGCGAGGCGGAACTGCACGTCCAGATTCTGCGGGTCCAGCGTGCCCATGGTGGCCAGCGTGCCACTCAGGGCGGCGAAATCAGCCTTGCGGGTCTGCTCCGTGGCCAGCGCCTCGAGGACCTGCTGCTGCGCGGCGGGACTGGCCTGATTCTTCATCAGGCCGGCGGCCTGCCCGTACAGTGTGAGGGCCTGCTCGTGGTTGCCGGCGCGGGTGGCGATCACGCCCAGGTTGTACGGGCCCTCGAAGCGGGTGGGTGCCAGCGCCGCGAACTGGGTGAATTCGAAGGCGGCGCCCTTGTCGTCGTTCTGGGCGAGCAGCACCAGCCCCAGCCCGAAGTGCGGGGCGGGGTTGGTGTAGTTCTGGGTGATCAGCGCCTCGAAGGCTGCGCGGGCCTGCGGGTAGCGGCGGGCCTGGAACGCGGCCTGCGCGGCTTCCAGCTGGGTCTGCTGTTCGGCGGTCAGGGGCGTGACTGCCACGGCAGGTACGCTGGTACCCGCGCTGCTGGACGGCGTGCCCGGGTCGGCGGGCGTGGCGGGAAGGTTCACTTTCGGAAGGGCGGACGTACCGGCAGAGGTCAGGGTATGCTGAATCCCGGCCGCTCCCACCGTCTCGATCATGGTCTGAGCGGCGCTGTGACTGGCAAGGGCCAGCGTCAGGCCCAGCAGAACGGAACGTGTGTATTGAGTCACCTTGATGGCCTCCTGATGTTCGGAAACGCGAGTAGCGTAGCATTAAGTACACTGCGTTTATCTTGTAGATAAACCGCGCGAAGCGCGTAGCAGAAGAAAGTACGTTGGAGCGGGAATGGAGAGGTTCCGGTGCTTTCCCGGCATGGCGCCATGTGAGCTTCAAGGTACTTAACCTCTATCGGGACCCTTACTCATGCGCCTGCCGCGCGTGCGTCCGGCGCGGCGCACCCATGTCAGGCAGGGGCGGCCTGAGCGGCCCCCGACTCACCACTGACGGCGTACGGGCGTTTCAGGGCCAGTTGGCCGCAGGCGGCCCCGGCGTCCCGCCCGCGCGAGCGACGCACGCTGACGTCCACGCCTCGCGCCTCCAGGGCGTCGTAGAAGGCCTGAAGCTGCTCCTCGGTGGTGCTCTCGAACGTCGAGCCGGGCCAGGGATTCATGGGAATCAGGTTCACGTGACTGACCAGGCCGCGCAGCAGGTCGGCCAGCAGTTCGGCCTGCCACAGGTGATCGTTGACGCCCCTCAGCATCGTGTACTCCATGGTGATTCGGCGGCCCGTGACCGACTGGTACTCGCGGGCAGCGGCCATGATCTCCTCGATGGAGTTCACCGCGCCGGTCGGGATGATGCGGCGGCGCGTCTCCTCGTCCGGGGCGTGCAGACTGATCGCCAGTTTGATGCCCAGGTCGTCCTCGGCCGCCAGCCTCTGAATGCCCTTGGCAATGCCGACCGTGGAGAGGGTCACGCGGCGTTTGCTCATGTCCAGCGCGTCGGGGTGCAGCAGGATGCGCGCGGCCAGCATGGTGTGGTCGTAGTTCAGCATGGCCTCGCCCATGCCCATGAACACCAGGTTGCGGATCTCGCGCGGCGCGAAGCCCTCCCCGCCCGCCACGGCCAGCACCTGCCCGACGATCTCGCCGGGCGTCAGGTTCCGGCCGAAGCCCATCGCGCCCGTCGCGCAGAACGCGCACCTGGCGGGGCAGCCGACCATGGTGGACACGCAGATGGTCTTGCGGTCCAGGTACGGCATGTACACCGCTTCCATCTGCCGGCCGTCCATCAAGGTGAACAGGTACTTCACGCTGCCGTCGGCGCTGCGGACCGTCTCGATCAGCCTGAACGGGTTCAGCCGGTACGACGCCTCCAGTTCGGCGCGGGCCTGGGCGGGCAGGTTGGTCATGGCGCCGAAGGTGCCCACGCCCTGCTCGAACACCCACTCCAGCAACTGCTTGCGGCGAAAGCCCTGCAGCGGGTAGGCGTCGGGGTGAAGGTCCAGTAACAGCTCCATGGTGACAGTGTACGGGGCGGGCGACTCCCCTTCCGTGAGCCGCATCCTCCCTACCGGCCGACCCCCCCCCGCGCCCCCCGGTCAGGCTGGCGTGACCCGGCCCCCCACCCAGACCTCGGTGCCCCCGTCGGCCGGGGCGTACTGGGCGCTCAGGCGGGCAGGCTGACCGGGCCGCCGCTGCGCCGCGCGGATCAGGGTACTGTCGGCCGGGAGGCGGCCCAGGTGACCCAGCACGCCGGTCAGGCAGGCCAGCATGTTGCTGCTCGCGGCGTCCTCGCTAAAGCCCTTGAGCGGCCCGAACGCGCGGAAACTCACGTCCGCGCGGGCCGGGCCGCCCACGCAGAACAGGATCAGGCCAGTCGTGCCGGTCGCGCGGTTCACGGCGCTCACGGCCGCGTCGTCCGGCACGAAGGCGTCCAGCGCGCCCAGGTCCGCGACCCCTGCCACCAGATTCGGGCGGCCCGTCCCGGCCACCCAGGCAGGCTGGGCAGGGGAGAGGCCCGGTCCCGACGGGGCCAGCACCGACAACTCCAGCACCGACAACTCCAGCACCGACAGGTCGGCCGTGACTGCCTGCACCGTCACCACGCCCTGACGCAGCAGCCACTCGCCGCCGCACAACTGAGCCATCTGTACCTCGACGCCCGCCTCCGGGTCGCCCTGCGTGACCTCCACCACGTCCAGCAGACTCCCTGGTCCCTGCAGGGTACTCAGGGCAGCCACGGCGGCGCTGTCGCTGCTGCCCTTCTCGCGCTCAGGCGTGAACACCCGCAGCCTCAGGCCCGTCGGGTCGGCGGCCTGCACGAACACGCTCAGGGGCGCCCCCGAGGCGGCGGCCCGCGCCTGCTCGTCCCCGGCGTCCAGAAAGACCGCCACCTGTTTGCCTCCGCTGCCGTCCGGCGTGCTGAAGACCCGGCGCAGCGTCGGCCCGGCCGGGGGGCGGGTGGCTGTCCCAGGCGGGGTCACACTGTTCCGGGTGTCGGGGGCGGATGTGGCGCCGGGCGGGGTGTCCTGGGGACTCATGGCTGCATTCTTGCGGAAACGGCGGCCCTCATGGCCCGGAGGTACCGACGCCCGCCCAGTCGCTGCGCCCACTCGGCCACGGGCCGCGCCAGCCGGGTCAGGGGCAATCCGGGACGACTGACGGTCCGCAGGGTGAACGACACCCGGTCGTCCGCGTGCCACTCGACCAGAAACAGTTCATGGCCGCGCACCGGGTGGCCCGGCAGGGTGACGTACGTAAAGCCCCAGCGGCGCGGCTCATCAATCACCTGCGTGACCCGGCAGCCGAACACCACGCACACGGGACTGGTCCGGCTGGCCTGAAGGCAGACCAGCACGGTCAGGTCCGGCGCGGGGGGTCGGTCGTCCGGGTACAGGCGCAGCCCGCCGGACCGGTGCGTCGCCCAGTGGGCCAGGGCTTCGCGGGCCGCCAGGAATGCCGCCGGACCGTGCCCGACCGTCACCTGCCCGTGCCCGACCCGGCCTGTCTCCACCGTCTGGGGGGCCAGGCTCTGCAAGCGCGCCCGCACGCGTTCCAGGGCGGCGGGCGAGGCGCGGATCAGCTGCATGGTGCGCAGTCTACCGGCCGGGCCACTGAGGTTACGCGCTGACCCACTCGCGCAGCAGGGTTTCGAGGTGTTCGTCGTCCAGTTCGTTGTGCTCGGCCAGCGCCTTGATGTGGTCGGTGACGCGCCGCAGGGCGTCTTCGCCGTAGTGCAGGCCCATCTCGCGGGCCTTGTAGGCGATGGCGTGCTTGCCTGTGACCTTGCTGGCCGCCTGGATGCGTCGGCCCACGCCGAACACGCCGGGCGGGATGGCCTCGTACGCGCCGGGGTTCAGGTAGATGGCTTTCAGGTGCATGCCGGCCTTGTGGTTGTACGCGAACTCGCCGGTCAGGTAGTTGTTCCAGGGAATCGGCAGGTCCACCATGCGGGCGATCATGCGGTCGAGTTCCGGGAGCATGTCGAGGTTGTACTTGTCGATCAGGCCCTGCGGGTCGAAGGTGAACATGCGGGCCAGGAATCCGCCCAGCGGCGTGATGCCGTTCCGTTCGCCGATGCCCAGGATGGTGGTATCGATATGCGTGGCGCCGGCCTCGACCGCCTCGTAGGCGTTACTGACAGCGCAGCCCGTATCGTTATGCCCGTGGAATTCGATGCCGCACTCCGCGTGGATGACCTTGCGCACTTCACGGACCAGGGTGTACACCTGCCGGGGCGTGGCGACGCCGACCGTATCAGCCAGGCCGACGCGGTGCACGCCCAGGTCCGAGACGGCCTTGTACACGGCCATCAGGTCGGCTTCCTCGCTGCGGAAGGTGTCCTCGGCGCTGAAGCGGATCTGAAGCTCCGGGTGGTTGGTCTTGATCCAGCTGATGACCTGCTGGGCGCTCTCGATGATCTGCCCGATATTCTTGCCGTGGCTGAATTCGCGCAGAAAGGAACTCGTACCGAACAGCAGGTCCAGGCCGTCCACGCCGGTGTCCACGGCGCGCTGCACGTCGTCCATGTGGCAGCGGACGTGCGTGAGGAACTTGGCGTTCAGGCCCAGGCTGGTCAGGCGGCGGATGTCGGCGTGCGTCTGGGCGCTGACCATGGGCGTGGTGACCTCGATAAATTCCGCGCCGAAGGCGTCGAGCGCGCGGGCAATTTCGATCTTGTCGTCGGTTTTGAAGTTCCCGCGTGCGAACTGCTCGCCCTCCCGCAGGGTGGAGTCAATGATCGCCCAGGAGCGCGCGGGGATCAGGGGGGCGGGGTGTTCGGTGGTCGCGGTGGGGTCCTGGGTCATGGGGGCTGCCTCTCGGGGCATATTCTGCGGGGATGCTTGATGAATGTCAAGCAAAAAGGTTAAATAGATATCAAATGATAAGATATGTGGAAGCTCCCCGGCGCGGGGGCGGGCGCGGGCCTGCGGATGGTCCGCGCCTCTGCGCGGCGCCTGATACGGACTGCCGCTCCACTGCGCCACAGTCGGAAGGGCGCCGCCTGCGGCTCCATACCGCGAAGGGGCGTATGCCCTTCCTCCTCGCATCCGCTCGGATTGATTCGGAACAGCGGCGAATCAATCGCAGTCCGTATGACACGAAAGGCGGTGGATTCGTGATGGCAGCGAATCAACCGGAATCCGTCTGATCCCACCCTGAAGCCGCCGGTGTACCGTGGACACCATGTCGTCCGTGATCGCCAGCCGCCCCGCCACTGAATCGATCAAGAGTCCGGGCCGCGAAATTGCCGCCATTGCCGTACCCGTCAGCCTGGAAATGGTGATCCAGCTCGTCCTGACCTTCATCAACCAGATCATCGTCGGCACGCTCGGCGCGGTCGCGGTGGCCGCCGTGGGCCTCAGCGGCAGCCTCGGCTTCCTGTTCTTCGTCACCCTCGGCGCGCTCGGCAGCGGCACCAGCATCCTCATTGCCCGCCGCGCCGGGGCCAGCGACCAGACCGGCATCAACCAGACCCTGACCGTCACCGTCGCCATCAGCTTCCTGGCTGCCGCCCTCCTGACCGTCCCGGTCGTCCTGGGGGCCGGTACGCTTCTGGCCCTGGCCGGCGGCACGCAGGCCGTCACCCGCGCGGCCACCCCCTACATGCAGGTCAGCATGCTCGCCCTGATCCCCGGCAGCCTCGCGTGGATTCTCAGCGGCGCGCTGCGCTCCCTCGGGCACGCCCGCACCCCCCTGGTGGCCACCATCATCACCGTGATGGTCGAGAGCCTTCTGGCATACGGCCTGGTGTTCGGGGTCGGCCCGCTCCCGAAGCTCGGGGTGGTCGGCGCGGCCTGGGCACTCGTGACGGCCAATACCCTGAAAGTCGCGCTGCTGGCCTACCAGATCTACGGCCCGCGCCACCTTGCCGCGCTCACCCTGCCCCCCCGGGCTGCGTGGCGGACCATCGCCGCGCCCCTGCTGATCACCAGCGCCCCCATCGCGGTGACCGAGTTCGCCTGGAGTCTCGGCGGGTTCCTGTACGCCGCCGTGTTCGCCCGCGTCGGCACCGAGGCGCTCGCGGCCAGCCAGATCGTCGGCACGCTCGAAGGCATTTTCATCGTGGGGTCCTTCGGCCTGATGAGCGCCGCCACCGTCTTCATCGGCCGCTCGCTGGGCGCGGGCGACGCCGCCTCCGCGCAACTCTGGCTTTCACGCATCAGCCGCGCCGGTATCGTCACCGGCCTCGGCTTCGGCGCGCTGTTCGCCGTGAGTGCCTTCCTGGTCCCCGGCCTGTTCCCGAACGTCGGCGCGGACGTGCACCGCATCGCCCTGATCGGCATCCTGATCAGCGCCGTCACGCAGGTCGTCAAGGTCCGCAACATGATCATCGGAGGTGGCGTCCTGCCCGGCGCCGCAGACGGCAAGGGTGTGATCATCGGTGACGTCGTCAGTTCCTTTGTCGTCGGACTGCCACTGGCCATCGGCCTGGGCCTGTACTCCCCGCTGGGCGTGTGGGGCGTCTTCCTGGCCCGTACCGCCGACGAGACCGTGAAAGTCCTGATCTTCGAATGGAGACGCCGCCGCATCAACTGGGACAGACTCGCCCAGGAGCAGCGGGGCAAGGACGTGGCCGCCGCCCACTGAAGACGGCAGTAGGAGCAACATACGGATGCCGCTCTGCTCCCATCCGCTGTGCCGCGCCGCTCTCCGGGGCCGCCCGGATTGAATGGGGTGGTTGCCCCCCATCCCACCGGCGTCTGTCTTATACGGACCGATCTCCATTCCACCACCGTCGGAAAAGCGCCGCCTGCGGCTCCATATCGCCCAATCCGTCTGCTGTTCCTACTGGTATCTGCTCGGATCGATTCGGAAGTCGCCGAATCAAGCGGAATCCGTATTACCCCTCGTCTTCCAGCGTGCGGCGCAGGTCTTCCAGGCTGACACTCCTGGCGGGGGCGTCCAGGGCCACCTGACCGCCGCGCAGCGCCACGACCCGCTGACCCAGGTGCAGGGCTTCTTCCAGCTGGTGCGTGACGAACACGACCGTCACCTTGTGCTGCCACCACAGGGCCAGCAGTTCGTCCGCCAGGGCGGTGCGGGTGGCGTGGTCCAGGGCGCTGAACGGTTCGTCGAGCAGCAACAGGCCCGGCTGGATGGCGAGCGCGCGGGCCAGGGCGACGCGCTGGCGCTGCCCGCCGCTCAGTTCGTGCGGGCGGCGTGACTCGAATCCGGCAAGGCCCACCTGCCGCAGCGTGTCGGTCACGCGCGCCGCCCGCTCCGCGCGGTTCAGGCCGCGCAGGCCAAAGCCCACGTTCCCCGCGACGGTCAACCACGGGAACAGCGCCGCTTCCTGCTGCACCAGCGTCAGTCGCGGGTGCGGACCCCGGACGACCTCGCCGCCCAGCGTGATCTGCCCCGAGCGGGGCCGCAGGAACCCGGCCAGCAGGCTCAGCAGGGTGCTCTTGCCGCTACCGGACGGTCCGACCACGCACAGGAACTCCCCGGCGGGCACGTCCAGCGTGAGGGGACCCACGCCGACCCCGGCGCGTCGGCGCGACGGGTAGCGGAAGGTCACGCCGTCCAGGGACAGGGGCGCGCCGCTGCGCGTGGTCGGGGGCGCCGGGCGGGCGCCAGCCTGAGCGGACGTGGTCATGCGGGCACCTCCAGACCGTAGTCCCGCCGGACGCGGGCCTCGGCGGAGCGCAGCAGCGTGTCGAACAGCCCGCCGATCACACCGATGATGATGATGGTCGCCAGGACCAGCGCGACGTTCGCGGTGTTCCGCCCGACTTCCAGTTGCTCGCCCAGGCTGGCCGCCCCGGCGATCAGCAGTTCCCCGCCGACCAGGGCGCGCCACGCGAAACTCCACGCGGTTCGCAGGCCAGTCAGGACGTTCGGCAGGCTGGCGGGCAGCAGCACCCGCAGGGTCAGGCCCAGCCCCCGCGTGCCCAGCGTGCGGCCCGCCACGCGCAGCGCCGGGGGCACGTTCAGCAGCGCGCCCGACACGGCCAGCGCCACCGGGATGAACCCCTCCAGGATCACCACAAACAGCACGGCCCGCTCGTTCAGGCCGAAGAACAGAATCGCGAACGGCACGAACGCAATGCTCGGCACGCTCTGAATGCCGGTCAGGTACGCGCCCAGCGTGGCCCGCAGCGGCAGCCACGCCCCCATCAGCAGGCCCACCACGCCGCCCAGCAGCACGGCCAGCAGGTACCCGCTCAGCACGCGGCGCAGGCTGCCGCCAATAGCGGCCAGCAGTTTGCCGTCCTGCGGCCCGGTGCCCCACAGGCCGTAACTGACCTCGGTCCACACGGCCTGCGGGCCGGGGAACACGTACGGCGGGTACACCCTGAGCACGTCAGTGACAAGCCACCAGAGGCCCAGGATGACCAGCAGGCCAGCCACCTGCCAGGACAGCACCCGCCAGCGGGGCGGTTGCCCGCCGGGAGGGGAAAGATCGGTTGAACGGTTGGCAGTGGTCATGAACCTCCAGAAATGATCGGCGGGCGAGGCGCGCGGAAATGAGATGGACTGCGATTGATTCGGTGCAGTTTTGAATCAATCCGAGCGGATGCGAGTAGGAACAGCATACGAATTGGGCGGTATGGAGTCGCAGTCCGTATGAGACGGACGGCGATTGAAGGGGCAGCAAAGACCGTTCAATCCGAGCCAAGCGAGTGGGAATAACAGACGGGCTTTACGGTATACAGCGGAATCCGTCTTACTGACGCAGGAAGGGCGTGAGATCCGGGGCGCTGCGGGCGTACCCGGCTTCCACGTTCAGCGCGGCGTATTCCCTGAGTGCGGCCGGGTCCAGCGCCGTGGTGAAGCGGGTGCGGGCGAAGGCGCGCTGCAACACGCGCGGGTCGAGTTTCTCGCCCGTGAGTTTCAGAAGCTGGGCGTTCACGGCCGTTTGCGCCGCTGCCGGGGAGCGGTTGATGAACGCCACGGTGTCCGCGTGGGCGTTCAGGAATGCCTTCACCAGGGCCGGGTTGGCCTGCGCGAACTTGCTATTCACGATCAGAACCGTGGTGGGGTATTTCCCGTCGCGCCACACGGTTTTCTCGGTGCCGATCACCTTGTGTCCCTGCGACTCAAGGGCCGCGCCCCACGGTTCGGGAACCAGGGTAGCGTCCACGCGCTTGGCGCCGAAGGCCGCCAGCATGTCGGCGGGGGGAATGGGCGTGATGGTCACGGTGCCGCCGTCCGTTCTGGATTTCAGGTCGTTCTCGTTGAGAATGTGCCGCAGGCTGATGTCCTGCGTGTTGCCCAGGCTGGGCACGGCGACGCTCTTGCCGCCCAGATCCCTGTACGACCTGATTCCGCTGTCCTTGCGGGCCACCAGAACCGCGCCAGCCTCGCTGGCCCCCGCGAGGAACTGCACGGGCATGCCGCGCCCGGCGGCGTTGATGGCCGGGCCCGGCCCCACGTACGCGATGTCAATCTGACCGGCAGCGAAGGCCTCGGTCAGGGTGGTACCAGATACGAACTGCCGGGCGTCCAGTTTCACCTTGCCCTGTCCACTCTGGCTCAGCGCCTTCTGGAAGGTGCCGCGTTCCAGACCCACCAGGGCGGGCGCGTGGGTCAGGTTCGGGAAGTACCCGAGGCGAACGGTGGAAGCGGGCTGGGCGGCGGTCTGCGCCCAAGAGGCCGGGAGGCTGAGGAGCAGGCCGAGCAGGGTCGAGACGGTTAGCTTGTTCGTTCGGGTCATGCGTCCCTCCATGGGTAGATGATGCGGTTCAGACGGACCCCGTCTGTATCGGGCGCAATCGGGAACCTCACCGGGTTGCCAACTCGAAGCCCGGAATCCTCGTGGCTCCTCCTCGCTCCGCCTTGATCCAAGGGTTCCTGCTCACCCTTCCATCAAAGTCCGTACGAGCGGTGCGGGAGGGCCGGTCCATGTAACGCCTCCCGCCATACCGTCACGTTTTTCCAGTCCAGTCCAGTCCAGTCCGGACCGGCCGGGGCGGGGCCGGTGCCCAGTCACGGCGGGGGGTGCCGGTCAGGTGCGTTCCGCGTACGCGGCGCGCAGGACCTCGGCCACCTCGGGGCGCGTGAACTCGGCGGGCAGGTTCTCCCCGGCGCTGAGTTTCTCGCGGACCTTCGTGCCGCTCAGCACCAGGTGGTGGCTGCTGTCGTGCGGGCAGGTGCGGGCGCTGACCAGCTGGCCGCAGGCGTTGCAGTAGAAGGTGTGCTCGAACTTGAGGATCTGAATGCCCAGTTCCGCCGGGGTGTACGCGCTGAAGATCTCCTGCGCGTCGTACGTGCCGTAGTAACTGCCGACGCCCGCGTGGTCGCGGCCCACGATGAAGTGCGTCACGCCGTAGTTCCGGCGCGACAGGGCGTGCAAGATCGCCTCGCGCGGCCCGGCGTACCGCATGGCGGCCGGGTACACGCTCAGAAGCGTGCGGGCCTGCGGGTAGTACCCCGAGAGCAGCACCTCGTAGGCCTTGACGCGGGTGTCGGCGGGCACGTCGTCGCCCTTGGTGGTGCCCACCAGCGGGTGCAGCAGCAGGCCGTCCACGAGTTCCAGCGCCACCTTCTGAAGGTACTCGTGCGCGCGGTGAATGGGATTGCGGGTCTGGAAGGCCACGCTCGACCGCCAGCCGCGCGCCTCGATCACGCCGCGCACCTCGGCGGGCGTGCGGTGGTGGCGGGGAAAGTCGCCGCGCGGCACGGCGAACAGCGCCACCGGCCCGGCCAGGTTCACGTCCCCCTGGGCCAGCAGGGCAGCCACGCCGGGGTGCGCGGGGTCCTCGGTGCGGTAGACCTCGCGGGCTTCCAGGCTCTTGCGGGCCTCGTAGGTTTCCTGCACGTCGATCCAGCCGATGTCCTGCCCGCCGTGGCTCAGGACCACGCGGCCGCGCAGCCGGGCGTGCTCGCGCTCCACGGGCAACGTGATGGGAATACTCCAGGGCGTGCCGTCCGCCAGGCGCAGTCGCTCGATGACCGACAGGTAGTCGGCCTCGTTCAGGAAGCCGGTCAGCGGCGAGTACGCGCCGGTGGCGAGCATTTCGAGGTCGGCGGCGCTGCGGTCGCTGATGTTCAGGCGGGGCAGGCCCGGCAGTTCGGCCGGGTCGAAGTCGTGGCCGGGGCGGCGCACGAGGTTCACGAGGGCTCCGCCGAGGGGCGTGGGCAGCAGGGCGGTTTCGGGCAGCAGGATGGTCATGGAGGGAACCTCGTGGGGTAGTAGTGGAACAGGTCGGGGTGGGTGTGGGCAGAGGGTATTGGTGGACCAAAGAGCTCAACTATTCTGGGCAGGAAAAGCCGCTCGGGGGGCAGGCGGCGGTCTGTTCAGCGGGGCACGGTCAACGGCGGCGGGTCACAGGGCGTTCCCTCCGGCCCACAGGCCGCACTCGGTCTTGCCCTTCCCGGCCCACCGGCCCGCGCGCGCGTCCTCGCCGGGGCGCACGGCGCGCGTGCAGGTCCAGCAGCCCACGCTCAGGAACCCGTCCCAGTACAGCGGATTGGCCGGCAGGTCGTGTTCACGCGCGTACGCCTCCAGGCGCTCGCGCGTCCAGTGGGCCAGCGGGTTCACCTTGACCCGCGCGCCCTGCTCCACGAACGGAATGTCGGCCCGGGTGGTCGCCTGATCGCGGCTGCGGGCGTTCAGCAGCGCGTCCGGCGCCTGCCTGCGCAGGTACGATTGAAGCGGCGCGACCTTCCGCACGGCGCAGCAGGCGTCCGGGTCGGACGCGTACAGCGCCGGGTCCGTCTGCCCGTCCCCGGGACTGGCCCCGTCATTCAGGGTCACGAAACTCAGTTCCGGGTAGCGCGCCGCCAGCCGGTCACGGGTAGCCAGGGTCTCAGGGAAGTGGTAGCCGGTGTCCACGAACACCACCTCGCCCCGGTACCCGGCCTTGGCGGCCAGGTCGATCAGGACCACGCCGTTCAGATTGAACGCACTGGGCATCAGCACCCGCCGGTGCGCGGCCAGTGCCCATCGGATCACGTCCATCGGATCGCTGTCCGGCGTGAAGTCAGGGCGGTGGGGGAGGGTGGTCATACCTTCAGCGCCTCCAGCAGTTGCCGCACGCCCTCTTCTACGCTGATGAGGTCGGTGCGCAGGTGCAGGTCCGGGTTCTCGGGGGCCTCGTAGGGGTCACTGACGCCCGTGAAGTGCGGAATCTCCCCGGCCATGGCTTTCAGGTACAGCCCCTTCACGTCGCGTTCCGTCACGACGTCCAGCGGGGCGTCCACAAACACTTCCAGCGCGTCCGGCAAGTGGCCCAGCACCTCGTGGCGCGTGTCGGCATACGGGCTGATGGCACTGACCAGCACCGTCACGCCGTGCTTTGCCAGCAGGCCCGCCACGAACCCGATGCGGCGCACGTTCGTGTCCCGGTCGGCCTTCGAGAAGCCCAGGCCCTTACTCAGGTTCTCGCGTACGGCGTCACCGTCCAGCAGTTCGGTCGCCACGCCGCGGGCCAGCAGTTCGGCGTGCAGGGCGCTCGCCAGGGTGCTCTTGCCCGCGCCGCTCAGTCCGGTCAACCACACCACGCGGCCCGGACCCACCGGGGGCTGCGCCGCGGCCCCGGCGGTGCGGGCCTCTGCAATTTGGGCTTCTGCGGTGTGTTCTGCGGTGTGGGCCCCGGCGATGGGAGTCACGCGGTCACCGGCTCGCGCGCGCCCAGCACGGCGTCCGGCGCGAAGTGCTCGTGGCCGATGCGGTCGCTGTACTCGACGAAGCTCTCGCCCGGCTGCTTGTTCGCCTGGAATTCAGACAGCACGGCGTCCGTGTATTCGTTCAGACGTTCCGCCGGGACGGCGCCCCTGAGCTTGGTTCCCGTGCGGTGCGCCTGCCCGATGCTGCCCGCCAGGTGAACGTTGAACACCTCGTGCACGGTACCGTCCTGGTCGGTCTTGTTCGCCCCCATGAAGCCCAGGTCCGCCACCTGGTAGCGGGTGCAGGCGTTGCTGCACCCGGTCAGGTTGATGGTGAACGGCACGTCCAGCCCGCTGAATTTCGCCTCGATGTGATCAATCAGACTGGCGGTGCGGGCCTTCGTCTCCGTGAGCGCCAGGCGGCAGAACTGACTGCCGGTGCAGGCGATGGTCGTGCCGCGCAGCGTGGTTTTAGGGGCCAGTTCCAGTTCGCTCAGCGCGGCCGTCACGGCGTCCAGATCGGCGGTCGCCACGTGCGGCAGCACCATGTTCTGGAAGGCGGTGGTGCGCAGCACGCCCTTGCCGTAACGGTCGGCCAGGTCGGCCAGCGCGCGGGCCTTGGTGGGGTCGATGCGGCCCACGGTGGTCGCCACAACCACGTAGTTCAGGCCGTCCGCCTGGGGTTGCACGCCCAGCACGTCATTCCCGCCGAACCGCGCGGTCGGCGCGGCCGGGCCGTCCCTCAGCGCGCGGCCCAGGTAGTCCCTCTCGACGATCTCGCGGAACCGCTCCACGCCCAGGTCCTTGATCAGGAACTTCAGGCGGCTCTTCTTGCGGTTCTGGCGGTACCCGTGGTCACGGTACGCGGCGGTGATGGCCCGCCCGACCTCCACGACCTCCTCGGGGCGGATGAACACCCCCAGTCGCCTGGACAGGTGCGCCACGGCGCCGAGACCGCCGCCCACCCACACGTCAAAACCGACCTCGCCGTTCACGCGGTGCGCGAGAAAGCCGATGTCGTTGATCATGTGAATGCCTTCGAGTTCCGGCACCGCTGTGATGCTCATCTTGAACTTGCGCGGCAGGTCCTGGAATTCGAGATTGCCGGTCAGGGTGCCTTCCATGGCGTGGGCCAGGGGGCGCACGTCGATGATCTCGCGGGCGTCCAGCCCGGCCAGGGGGCTGGCGATAACGGCGCGCACAGTATCACCGCACGCCCCCTTGGGGTGCAGGCCCAGCGGGGCGAGCCGGTCAAAGATCTGCGGGATTTTATCGATGGTCAGCCAGTGAAACTGGAACGCCTGACGGTCCGTGACATCCAGAAAGCCCCGGCCGTACTCCTCGGCAATGCTGGCGACCTCGCGCAGGGTGGCGCTGGAGAACTCGGCGGCGGGCACGCGCACGCGCATCATCAGGAAGCCGTCCTCCTGCGGGCGCTGCGGGTACACGCCCGCCCACTTCAGCAGGTCGATGCGCTCGGGGTCAATGAACCCCTGCGCGGCGTACTGAGGGATCAGGTCGAAAATCTGGAAGGGCGGCACTTCTTTCTTCAGGGCTTCAATGTCGCGCATGGGGTGTCCTTCTGGTCGTGCCATTGCAGGGAGTGTGTTCGGAAGGGCCGTGGTTCGTTCGCGGCGCAGTGGCCTTGGTGTAGTGGCCCAGCGTGGGGGGAACCCGGTATCTAGCGGCGCAGCACATGGAAGCGCAGGCGGCGGTACTGGAAGTACATCAGGCAGCCCACGCAGATCTTCTGGGTCAGGTTCAGCACGGCCAGTGCGATCACGACCACGCCCAGCAGCGCCCCCACGACCAGCAGGCCCGCCAGGGTAAACGCGGCGGAGGCCAGCAGGAAGGTGCCGCCCACGCCCTGCGCGAAGTGATGCGCGCGCGGGTCCTCGTCCACGACTTCGGGCCTCAGGCCCACACTGCGGCCCAGCAGGCCGTACGCGGCCCGCATGGGGGACAGGTCGGGGCGCAAGGCCCCCAGCAGCATGGCCGCGCCCAGGATCAGCGTCAGGACGGGCAGGGTCAGGATCACGGCCAGCAGGGTTACCAGAACCACGGTCACCTGATTGAATTTCAGGGCACTGAGGTCCGTCCGTGCGGGCGGTCGGGTGGACGCGGAAGCAATCATTGATAAAAAAGGTAAACCTTTATGGCGTACAAAACAAGTCAACTATCCAGACAGGCGACCGGAGACCCCCTTCACGGCGCCCACACAGACCATCAGGACGGGCGCAATCGCCCACACGAGAGCTGGAATTCCTGTTGTTAGGGGCCACCGACAGACGGCTCTGGCGTCAGCGCAGGAAGGACGCGCCGCGTCAAGCAGACCTGCGGCAACGCCGCCCACACCTGCCCGCTAGCCTGCCAGAGCCATTCCCGCCAGGCGGGCTGAGTACGTCCCCGCCCCCTTCCCCCAGCCCACCCGGCCCACCCGGCCCAGCAGGAGACCCCATGACCGACCCGACCCCGCCCGCCCGTCCTGCCCGCCACACCGCGACCCGCCGCCCGGCCCGCCCGCTGGCCACCGCCGCCGTGGGCGCGCTGCTGCTGGCCGGTGCGTACGCCGCCGCTACGGCTGTGTTCTCCAGCCGCGCCCAGACCCTCACCACCGAACTGACCGCCACGCTGCGCGGCCGCGCCGCCGCTTCGGGCGCGCAGGTCGAACAGGTGTCGTACACACGCGGTTTCATGCACAGCACGCAGGTGCTGCGCCTCACGCTGCCCGGCAGCACCGGAACCCCACAGCGCCTGCTGATCACGAACGATATCCAGTACGGCCCGCTGCCCGCCCTGAAAGGCGTGGGGCAGGCCACCGTGACCACCACCTTCCGGCCCGAGGACCCGCAGGCGCAGGCCGCGTACGCGCGCGCCTTCCCGAACCGCCAGCCACAGGTGCAGACCGTCATCGGACTGGCCGGAGACACCCACAGCCGCGTGGACGTGCCGGGCGGTACCCTCACCGAGCAGGGCGCCAAAGTGAACTGGCAGGCGCTGGGCGGCACCGTGGACGTGCGGGGCAACGACTCCCGCCTGAACCTCAACTGGCCCGGCCTGACCGTCACCGACTCCAGTGACGGCCAGCTCACCAGCGTCCAGGTGGGACGCGTCTCCCTGACCGGCGAGAACCGCCGCAGCGGGCCACGGGACCTCATCGGCCTGGGCAGCGCGTCCCTGACCCTCGACCGCGCTTCCGTGGAGGCGGGTGCCGACCCGATGAACCTGACCGGCCTGAACATCAGTGCCGCCACCACCGGGCAGGACCAGTTCCTGACGAGCAGCGTGAAGTACGACGTCGGCACGCTCACCGTGCCCGGCCCGGACGGCGCCGTGCAGACCCTGCGCGACCTGCAACTGCACCTGAGCCTCGGTCACCTGGCCCGCGAACCGCTGGACCGCCTCATGGTCTTGCTGAATGACGCACAAGCCGGGATGAACGAGGCGCGGCAGGCTCAACCGGACCAGGCCGAGAGCGATCCGCTCGCGGGTCTCAGCGCGGCGCAGCAGACGCAGGCCCGCGCCGACCTGCTGGCCCTGCTCCAGAAGGGCCCGGTCCTGACCCTGGACCGCCTGAACGTCGCGCAAGGCGCCGGGAACGTCACCCTGACCGGTCGGGTGGCCCTGCCCGGCGCGGCCACCCTGGACGACACGCAACTTCAGGCGCTGGCCGACCAGCCCGCCGAGCTGCTGCCCCTGACCGACCTGCAATTGAAACTCAGCGCCACCCAGGACGCCCTGAACGCCCTGCTCGGCAATGTCGGCCCGCTGGCCCAGATGGCCGATATCGACACCCTGGTCAGCGCCGGGTACCTGAAGCGCAGCGGCGACCAGCTTGGCCTCGACCTGCGAATCGATCAGGGCCGCGTTACCCTGAACGGCCAGTCCCTGGAGTAGTTCCAGGCATCGCCCGCCGGGCGGGGCGGCCGCTCAGGGCTGGTTTTCGCAGGCCATTCCGTCCCGGTCGCCGTCCATCTCGGGCCGGTACTCGGGCTGGCCGCGCCGCAGGGGCAGGGGGACCTCGCGCGCGGGCGTCTCTCGGGGGACGCGACGTCAGCAGTTCGGCCAGCAGTTCGACGTACGGCCAGGCTCCCCGGCAGGGGGGTACACTGCGCAGAGTGAACACGTTCAAAGTTCAGGTGGGCGCCGTGACCCGCGACCTTCCCATCGTTCCCGTCGCTCCTGGTGTCAGCGTCGCCCTGTTCAACATGCTGGGCGACACCGAAGTCACCGAGGCCGCAGGCCGTGAACTGGCGCGCCTGCTGCCCGCCGATATCGACGTGCTGGTCACGCCGGAAGTCAAGGCGCTGAGCCTCGCGCACGTCATCAGCCGTGAGAGTGGCAAGCCGTACATCGTGATTCGCAAGACGCAGAAGCCGTACATGGTGGATCCCGTGGCGCGCGAGGTGGTCAGCATCACGACCGGCAAGCCGCAACTGCTGGTCCTGGACGGCTTCGATGTGCAGAAGATCCGGGGCCGCAAGGTCGCCATCGTGGACGACGTGGTGTCCAGCGGCGGCACGCTGCACTCCATCCGCCAGATTATCGATGAGGTCGGCGGCGAGGTCGCGGCTGTCGTCGCCGTGTTTACCGAGGGGCAGGAACGTCCGGAAGTGACGGCGCTGGGTCACCTGCCGCTATTCGAGAGCGACCCCACCGAACGCTGACCCGGACTGTCCGCGCGGGGACCGGGCACCGGGTGGGCCGGGTGCGTCCATCGGGGCGGAACACACCCGGCGCACCTGAAACGCTGCGCGCGCAGCCGGGATAGCGTGGGACGCATGAACAACCTGAACGAACTGACCGTGCGGGTCGGCTGTCTGGAACGGCGATTGCCCATCGTTCGCACCGGAAATCTGGAGCGCGTGCCGCTCGTGGAATTCATGGGCGACAGCGCCTTCACGAACGCCGCCGCGCAGGAGATGCTGGCCCTGATTCCCCCGCAGACCCAGGTGCTGCTGACCGTCGTCACGAACGCCCTGCCGCTCACGCATGAACTGAGCGACCGCAGCGGTATCCCGTACGTGTGCGCCCGCAAGAAACGCCGGACGTACATGCACGAGCCACTCATTCAGCAGGTTCCTAGCATGTCCCTGGGCGTCACGGAAACCCTGTGGCTGGACGGCCCGCACGCCGCCCGTCTGACAGGACAGCAGGTGACCATCGTGCAGGATGTGATCGCGTCCGGCGGGACGGCGCAGGCCCTGGCCCGCCTCGTGGAACGCGCCGGGGGAACGGTCAGCGCGTACATCGCCGCGTTCCGGCGCGGCGCGCCCCCCATGGCCGTCAGGGCCCTTCAGGACCTGCCCACCCACCTGTAGGGTTCCGTCTATTTCGCTGACCACCCAGAACATCGCCAGGGTGTCAACTCCACGCCCGGAACCCGTGTTGTTCCCACTCGCTTCGCCCGGATTGAAGGGCCTTTGCAGCCCCATCAATTGGAGTCCGTATAACAGCGCGGGCCCCGAGCGGGTGGGGGTGCCCAACCGGCTAGTGCTTCCTGCTCAGCAGGCCGGGCAGGTCGTCTGGCAGGCGCCGCATGGGCAGGTCGAACAACGTGCGGGCGGGCTCGTTGGGGGCTGTGTTGCCCTCCTTGAGCATGGCGTACTGATGACGCGTGATGGGCGGGCTGGGCAGAATCTGCATCAGCGGCACGGCGAGATCCATCAGGAAGAGCGGGACGGGCACGATGGGTTTCTGCCTGCCCAGCGCCCCGAGTTCCAGTTCCAGCAGTTCCCGGAACGTGAACTCCTGCGGGCCGGTCAGTGCGTAGGCGTGCCCGCTGCCCAGGTCAGACCCGGCGGCGGCGGCGAACGCCTGGGCCACGTCCTGCACGCTGACTGGCCGGAACGGAAAGCGGCCGTCCCCGATCTGCGGCACGATGGGCGCCGCACTCACGAGTTCCCGCAGGACCCGCCCGAAGAAATCGTCGCCCGGACCGAAGATCAGGCTGGGCTGAAAGATCGTCCAGTTCAGGCCGCTGGCCCGCACGAGCGCCTCGGCCTGCGCCTTGCTGCTGGAGTAGGCGCTGGCACTGTCAGGCCGCGCACCCAGGGCGCTCATGTGCACGTACCGCGCGCCGCGCGGTGTGGCGGCCAGGACGTTGCGGGTGCCGTCCACGTGCACGCGCGTGAACGTCTGGTCACCCTTCTCGGCGATGATGCCGACCAAGTGCACGACCACCTGCGGGTCGGCCTGCCCTACAGCTCGCTGCACGCTGCCAGGATCGGTCACATCCAGTTTCATGCCCCGCGCGCCGCCCACGTCGCGGCCCGAGCGACTGCCGGCCGTGACGGAGTGCCCGCGCGAGATGAGTTCGGCCACGACGGCCTTTCCGACGAAGCCACTGGCTCCGGTCACGAGTACGTTCATACTGAACCTCCAGAAGGGTGCGCCGGGTCGGCAGCGCTGCCGAGCAGGGCCGCCGCGATCTGCTGCGCGGCGCTGGGCGCGTCCGGCCCGGCGTACTGCCCGCCGAGTTCCCGCGCCAGAGTGGGCTCGGCGTTCAGGAGCGCGCCGCCGTAGAACAGCGGCATGCCCAGGCAGTCCAGGTCCCGCAGGTGCTCGCGCGTGGCGTCCAGCGCCCAGGGGCCGTTCAGCGCCAGCAGGACCGCGCGCGCCTCGCGCTGCCGGGCGTACACGGCCAGGTCACCCAGCGGCACGTTCGTGCCCAGGTACGCCACGCGCACGCCCCGGCGGCGCAGGGCCAGCGTGAGCATCATCAGGCCCAGTTCGTGCTGCTCCTCGGGCGCGCAGGCGGCCACGACGAGCGGCCCGAATCCCGCCTGCACGCCCGCCACGTCCATCAGCGCCGACAGGCGGGAGCGCAGGTACGCGGTCGCCTGATGTTCGTGCGCCACCGTGATCTCACCGCGTTCCCAGCGAGCCCCGATCTCGACCATGGTGGGGCTGATCACGGCCGTCATGACATCCTCGACCGGCAGCTGAGAATGCACCTCGGCCAGCAGCGCGCCGGCGCGGTCGGTATCCGAGGACAGCAGCGCGTCGGTCAGCATTCCTGACCAGTGAGCCGCGCCGCGCCCTCCGGGCTGCGCGGGCGGGGGCGCCAGGGACACCCCGGCCGGCTCGCATGGGGGTCGGGTGGCCTGCACGGTCAGTTCGGCGGCGCGCCCGGCCGGCACGCCCGACTGCAACTGGGCCTGCATGTACTGAATGGCGGCCACGTCACCGGGCGAGTACAGGCGGTACCCGCTGGCGTTCCGGACGGGGTGCGGAAACCCGTAGCGCCGTTCCCACTGCCGCAGAGTGGTGGCGGGAACGCCCGTCTGCCCCTCGACTTCCGAGGCGGTGAACATTCCGGTCTGGGACCGTCCGGCGGTGGGCTTCATCGCAGACCATTGTGGCGCACGGCTAGGCCGTTTGATGGTAAGCATTACGCATACTGCCGACTCTGGCGCCGTGGCGTGCAGGGCCGTTCCCTTCCGAGCAGAGCGAGTGGGACCAGGGCGCCGTTTCGGGTTGTGCGCGAAGCAGACGGCAGTCCATAGTGGGCCGCGCCGACATGCTTTCATGGCGGGCCAGCGCAGGGTCAACCGCCTGCCCCCGTCCGCCCTTACAATGCCCTGTTCATGCCGAGCGCCGCCCAGCCCCGATCCCGCCTGCTGCCGCTGCGCCGACTCCTGATCGTGTCGCGCCCGGCGCTGTGGGTGAACACCATCGGCACGCTCGTCACGGGCGTGTGGCTCTCGGGCCGCCTGTACACGCTGGACGCGGGGACGCTGCTGCTGCTGGGGTACCTGACGTTGCCGTTCAACCTGCTGATCTACGGCCTGAATGACCTGTCGGACCGCGAGGAGGACGCCCGCTCGTCCCGCAAGGGCGGCTGGCAGGGCGCGCGCCTGACCCTGGCCGAGGGCGGGCCGCTGCTGCGCGCCACGCTGCTCCTGAATATCCCGGCGCTGCTGACGCTGGCGCTACTGCTGCCGCCGGCCGCGACGGCTGTGCTGCTGGTCTCGGCGGCGCTGTTCGTGGCGTACAGCCTGCCGCCCCTGCGCCTGAAGGGCCGCCCCTTCCTGGACGGCCTGAGCAACGTGGCGTACGCCCTGCCGCTGGCCCTGCCTGCCCTGACGCTGGGCAGTCCGGTCCCGTGGTGGCCGCTGCTGGCCCTCATGAGTTACTCGGTCGGGAAGCACGCCTTCGACGCCGCGCAGGACATTCCCGCCGACCGGGCCGCCGGGACGCGCACGGTGGCGACCACGCTGGGCACGCGGGGCAGCGCCGCCTACGCGCTGGCGTGGTTCGTTCTGGCGGCGGCGCTGCTGCTGCCCGTGTCGCGCCTCACGGCGCTGGCGTTGCTGCTGACCTGCGGCGGCATGGCCCTTGGGCTGCTGCGCCGCCCCACGCCCGCACAGGCCGCGCGCCTGTACCCGCTGAGCATCGTCACGCCATGGATCGTGGGCGCGGTGGCGGGCGTGCAACTGGTCTACCTGCTGGCGCGCGGGGAGTGGACCGGCCTGTGAACGGATCGGTCAGGTGAGCCGCGTCGGCGTCGTGGGCGCCGGGATCGCCGGACTGACCCTGGCCGCGCTTCTGGCCGCGCGCGGACACGCGGTCACCGTGTACGAACAGGACCGCGCGGGCGGCAAGCTGCGGCGCGAACACGCGGGCGGCCTGAGCTTCGATACTGGCCCCAGCCTCTTCACCTTCCCAGACGTGTGGCGCGCCGTCCTGGCCCGCCTGCACGAACCCGACCCGCTGTATTTGCGCCCACTGCCCGGCGGTCTGGGTACTCACTACACGCCGCACGGGCCGGTGCCGCTGCCCGTGCCGCCCACACACGCGCTGTTCTCGCACTGGCAACGGTACGTGCAGGCGGCCGAGCCCCTGCGCGCGCACCTGACCGCCCTGCTGACCACCCCGCCCCGCCTGAACGACCCGGCATTCCTGCGGGCGTCGGCGGCCCTGCTGCGCGCCACCGCCCCGCACGCCAGCGCCGCCGCCTGGCTGCGCGCCCGTCACCTGCCACCCGCGCTGGAGCACGCGCTGGCTACCCACGCCCTGAACGCTGGCCTGAGTCCTGCCGACGCCCCAGCCCTGTACGCCCTGATTCCCGCCCTGGTGGGAGCCGACGTGTTCCGGCCCGCCTACGGGATGGGCGCGCTGCTGGACACCCTGCGCAGCTTCTGCGAGGCGCTTGGCGTGACCATCCGCGAAGGCGTGGGCGTCCGCGCCATGACGGGTACGGCCCTCACCCTGAACGGGGGAGAGGTCTGTCACCACGACCTGATCGTCAGTGCCATCGACCCGGCCCGCCTCGCCGGGCTACGCGGCCAGCCGGTCAGACCCGGCGCCCGGACCGTCAGTGGCGTCGCCGTGTATGCCGCGCTGAGTGCTCCCGCGCCGCTGCCCGCCACCAGCGTCATTCCGCCTACCAGCTTCCGGGACTTCCGGGACGCGCTGCGTGCCGGGGCACTCCCACACACCACGCTGGCGCTCGTGCACGCAGACGGCCCGCGCCTCGCCGTTCTGCTGACCGCGCCCCCCACCGGCCGCATCCTGAGTGCCGACCACCCCTGGGTGCGGGCGCAACTGGGGCGTGTGGAACGCACCCTGAACGTGCCCGGTCTGCTGGACTCCGCCCTGGACACCGTCACCCTGACGCCCGCGCACTACGCACGGGGCGGCCACCCGGGCGGCGCGATCTACGGCGCAGCCCTGCCCGCCTGGCGTGGCGGCCCGCTGCACCCCCAGCCGTACCGCCTGACCCCCACGCTGTGGCAGGTCGGAACAGGCGTGCACCCCGGCGGCGGCCTGCCCGCCATCCTGGGCGGCGCGCTGATCGTGGACCGCCTGCTGCGCGAAGCGGGCTGGTAGGCGCCCTGGCCAGCGTGCAGGCCCGGCCCGATAAGAAACACCCCCTGCGCGTGGAAGGGGGTGCGTGGTGATCGTGATGCTTACTGGCCGGTGATGGCCTTGTACGGGTCCACGAGGCCGTAACCGAAGTTGTCGTCCTTCCCGGCCGTTCCCAGGTCCCGGGCGGTGCCCGTGAGCAGGCTGAGTAGCCCGGTGTTCGTCAGGTTGGGTTTGGCGGCCCACACGACGGCGGCGGCCGCACTGACGTGCGGGGTGGCCATGCTGGTCCCGTCGAAGTACTCGTAGTCGGCGCTGGTCACGGCGACCGTACCGGTGGTGGGCAGTTTGCTCAGCAGACCCTGAGCGTCGGCCTGCTGGACGCCCACGACCGGCACGGCGGAGGTGTTCGTGAGGCTCATGCCGAGCGGCCCGGCGACGTTGTTGTAGATCATGACGCTCCGGGCGCCGCTGGCGACGGCGTTCGCGGTCTTTTCCTCGAAGGAGCAGGTGCCGCGCGCGATCAGGGCGATGTTGCCGCTCAGGGCGGTGTTGCGGGTGCTGGCGCCGCAGAATTCGTTCGCACCGGCCGTGCCAGTGCCGTCGCCCGCCTTCACGACGTTCCCGGTGAAGCTGCCCCGGCCGGTCAGGTCGGCGGCCTGCACGTTACTGAAGGTCACGCCGCCGCCCGAGGCGCTCGCGGCCGTGCCCTGCCCGAGGGGCACGCTGCTCAGGACGGCCACGCCGGGCCCCGACAGGTCCACCTGCGAGCCGAAATTACTGAAGTCAGCCTTGCTAAGATTGCTGTCCACGGCGGCCACGCCCGCCACCTGGGTGTACGCGGCGGGGTAAGACACGGCGGCCCCGTCGTTCCCGGTTGCAGCGATAATCAGGGCGCCCTTGTTGTACGCGGCGGTGTAGGCGCGCTGTTCGGTGGTGCTTCGGTTGCCGCCACCCAGGCTCATGGACACCACGACCCGGTCCTGGGTGCCGCCCTGCGATTTCAGCTGGGACACGCACCAGTTCACGCCGTTGATGATGGCGCTGCTGGTGCCCGACCCAGTGTTGCCCAGCACGCGGCCCATGTACAGGTTCGCGCCGGTCGCCACGCCGCCCACGCCGTTCACGTCCATGCCCTTCTGCTGGCCAGCCGCGCCGGTGCCCGCCCCGTACTGCGCGAACACGGTCCCGGCAACGTGCGTACCGTGATGGGACACGTCGTTCAGCGCGTAGGGGTCGTTGCGGTTGGCCTCGGTGGTCACGAAGTTCTTGAAGCCCGTCAGTTTCCGCGCGAATTCCGGGTGATTCCCGTCAATGCCGGTATCCAGGATGCACACCGCAACCCTGGTGGTGGCGGCCCCGGTGTACCCGGCGGCGCGCAGGGCGGGCACGCGCAGGGCGTTGTCGCCCCAGGTGTACTCGCTGCTGGGTGCGTACAGCGCCTGTGCGCCCAGACCCTGTGAACCCAGACCCTGCGAAACCAGCGCAGGGGCGCTCGGGGTGGTGGAGGCGGGGCGGGCGTCGCTACTGGCGCGGCGCATGCCCTGGGCGCGGTGCACGGCTTCCTGGTCGATGTACTCGACGCTGGGATTTGCGCGGAGTGCGCTCAGGGCGGCGGGGCTCAGGCGGACGGCAGCGGCGCTGATGTCGGCCCACTGGCTGGTCATGACACCACCGGCCGCGGTGATGGCCTGCGCCTGCACGGCGGCCTGCGCGGCCAGTTCCTGCGCGCCGAGCGCCTGGGCACTCAGCGGCTGGCGGAAGCCCACGAGGTAACTGCCGGTGCCTGCCGGTGTGCTGGCGACGGGCGCAGTCGGGCCGGCGGCGTCGGGTGTGACAGTACCCGGCTGTCCACAGGCAGCCAGGGTCAGGGCGAGGGTCGTTGCCAGCAGGGGGTGGGTCAGTTTCATGCGTGCCTCCGGGAGGTCCAGGGGTGGGGGCGAAGGCTGTTCCGGCCGCACAAGAACATGCGGCATGGACGTGGTATTCACTGGCAGGCAGGTGTGCAGTTCAGCTTGGCGCGGATACTAATGCGCGCCCGGTACCCAGGCACTCCACCCGGCTAGCCAGCGCTGGACGGGGTGCAACAAAGAGACGCGCGGTCGCCTACTCCCCACCAGTCGGTCACTGCTAGGGACGGGAAATCGCGTGGCTTGAATCCAGGGCCACGCGATACGACCCAGTACAGAAGATGACCCGGATCATCCGCAGGTGCCCCATTGCATGAACAGGGGCAGACAGAGATTCATCCCTCTGCCTGCCCCCTGACGGTGTTCCGGTATCCGCGGCGGTCTTCTGGTACCGGCGGGCCGCGCCCTGTTGGCCCACTGTGCTGCGCGGCGTTTACCAGCGTTCGGTGACGGTCTTGAGCTGCATGAAGTTCGCCAGGTAGTCCGGGCCGCCTGCCTTGCTGTCCGTGCCGCTCATGTTGTACCCGCCGAAGGGCTGCACACCCACGATGGCGCCCGTGATCTTGCGGTTAAAGTACAGGTTTCCGGCCTCGAACTCGTGGCGGGCCTGCTCCAGCCGCGCCCGGTCACGGCTGCACACGCCGCCCGTCAGGCCGTACTCGGTGCTGTTGGCAATATCCAGCGCGTCCTGCCAGTCCTGCGCGCGGATCACGGACACGACTGGCCCGAAGATCTCCTCCTGCGCCAGCCGCGCGCCGCGCTTCACGTCGCCCACGATGGTCGGCTGCACGTAGTAGCCCTGTTTGCCGTTCGCCTCGCCTGTGGCCTGGCCGCCCAGCAGCACCTTGCCCTCACTGGGAGCCAGTTCCAGGTAGCTCTTGATCTTGTCGAAGCTCATCTGGTTCACGACCGCCGTGATGTTCGCGTTCTCCTCGCCTGTCCCGACCTTCAGGGCCTTCGTGCGCTCCACGAAGCCTCCGACCACGGCGTCGTACACGCTGTCCACCACGATCAGGCGACTCATGGCGCTGCACTTCTGCCCGTTGAAGCCGAACGCGCCCTGCACGGCCGCCGTGACCGCCACGTCCAGATCAGCGGTTTCGTCCACGATCAGGCCGTCCTTGCCGCCCAGTTCTAGAATGACCTTCTTGATCCACTTCTGCCCCGGCTGGGTCTTGGCGGCCACCTCGTTGATGTGCAGACCCACCGCGCGGCTCCCCGTGAACGTGATGAAGCGCGTCTGCGCGTGCGTCGTCAGGTACTCGCCCACCTCTTTCCCCACGCCCGGCAGGAACTGCAGCACCCCGGCGGGCAGTCCCGCTTCGAGCAGGATGTCTACCATCATCCCCGCGATCAATCCGCTGTCCTCGGCCGGTTTGGCGATCACGCAGTTGCCCGCCACGATCGGCGCGGCCAGCATGCCCAGGAAGATCGCGCACGGGAAGTTCCACGGAGAAATCGAGACGCCCACGCCCACCGGCATGAACATCAGGCCGTTCTCCTCACCCTCGAACCACGTCGTCTCGGCCGCGCCGAAACCCGCGTACTTCATGGCGCTGCGCGCGTAGTACTCCAGGAAATCGATGGCCTCGGCGACCTCCACGTCAGCCTCGGCGTAGTTCTTGCCGACCTCGATACTCATCAGGGCGCAGGCTTCCAGGCGACGGGCCTTGAGGATCGCGGACGCCTTGAGCAGAATGCGGGCGCGGGCGTCCATGTCCCACTTCTTCCACGAGTCGAATGCCCGCCACGCGCCCTGCAAGGCACGCTCGGCGTCCTGGGTAGTGGCCTTCGCCGTCGTCCCCACCACTTCCGACGTGTCACAGGGGTTCAGCGAGGTCAACTTCTCGGCCGTGTCCACGCGTTCGCCGTCGATGACCAGCGGGTAGTGCTTCCCGACCAGTTCGGCGCGGACTTTCTTGAGCGCGGCCCTGTAGGCCTGAACGTTTTCTTCTTTGGTGAAGTCGATGAAGGGTTGGGGGCGGTACTCCTGGATTTTCAGCATGATAGGGGCTCCTTGTTAGCGTATCGGTGGATATTCAAGGTGGAATGTGGGGCCAGGATCGAGAGGTTTCCAGCCTCGTGACAACGCCTCACGAATGGCGTCTGCGACGACTGCAGATGAAACGTGGTTCTGATGAGGCACAATTCAGTTAGATCGCCATTTCAATTACGTCCAACGAGAGTGTGTTGACGGACTTTCATGACCATCCCTAGCCCCTCAACATCCCTTTGAGCACGAACATCACGTTCGCAGGCCGCTCGGCGATACGGCGTGAGAAGTACGGGTACCAGTCGCGGCCGTAGGGGATGTACGCGCGGACGCGGTAGCCGGCGGCAGCGAGGTTGCGTTGCAGGTCGCGGCGGATGCCGTACAGCATCTGGAATTCGAAGGCGTCCTTGCTGATTCCGTTGGCAAGGACGAAGTGCTGCACGTCGCGGATGATGCCTTCGTCGTGCGTGGCGACGTTTACGTAGTTTCCGGCCTTCATGTGGGCATACACGAGTTTGCGGTAGCTGGCGTCCACGTCGGCCTTGACGGGCATGGCGACCGTCTCGGGTTCCAGGTACGCGCCCTTCACGATCCGCAGGTTGGGGTGCAGGTCGTCCAGCGCGGCGCGGTCGGCCTCGCTGCGGTACAGATAGGACTGGAGGACGCTGCCCACGTGCTCGCGGCCGAACTCGCCGATCAGGGTACGCAGTTGCGCCAGGGTGATGTCCACGCGTGGGTGGTCTTCCATGTCGAGGCACACGAAACCCCCGTACTGTCTGGCGCGGCCGACGATGCGGCGGGCATTGCTGAGCCCCAGGTCCTCGCCTTCCACGGTCTTGCCCTGGCCGACGCTGCTGAGTTTCACGCTGACATACGGTTTGATGCCCTGGGCGTGCGCGGCGTCCATGAGGTTCAGGACGTTGTCGGCGAAGGCATTGCACTTTTCGGGCGAGTCGATAAACTCGCCCAGCAGGTCGAGGTTGGCCAGAATGCCGTCCTTTTCCAGTTCCCTGACGGCGTTCAGCGCGGTCTGGATGCTCTCGCCGGCCACAAAGCGCTGGGCGACGCTCCAGCCGCGGCTGCGCACGATCTGCTCGACGGCTTTCTGCCCGGCGACGGTCAGGACGGCTTTGCGGTACAGCTGGTCGATCATGCTTGTTTCTCCGGGGTGATGGGCAGGGCGAGGTTCTGAAGGACCAGGGCGGCGAAGGTGCGGACGTGCGTGCGGGCGGCCTGCCGAGCGGCGTCCGCGTCGCGCGCCAGGATGGCGTCCAGAATGGCGGCGTGCTGGGCGTCGGTCTGGGGGTGGGCGTTGTACGTGCGGGTCTGGTGTTTGATGAGCGCAACGCGTTGTTCCAGGTCGCGGTTCAGGTCGGCCAGTGCGGCGTTGTGCGTGGCGGCGGTGATGGCGCGGTGGAACGCCAGGTCCAGGCGGGTCTGTTCACGGTAGTCGCTGCTGGGCGCGCGTTGCAGGGCGCTCAGGGCGCCGCGCAGGGTCTGGGCGTCGGCGGGGCTGTGCTGGTGGGCGCACAGGGCGGCGGCCAGCCCGTCGAGTTCCTCACGGACGACGTAGGTGTCGCGGGCCTCGTCGGCGGTGACGGTGCGGACGCGCACGCCCTTGTTCGCCTCGGCGATCAGCAGGCCGTCCTGGGTCAGGCGCATCAGGGCCTCGCGGATGGGGGTGCGGGACACGCCGAGTTGCGCGCCGAGTTCCACCTCGCCGAGGCGTTCGCCTGGTGCGATATCGCCGTCCAGTACGGCGCGGCGCAGGTGGTCGTAGACGCCGTCGCGGACCAGGGTGGGGCGCTCGAAAGAGGTCATTGTGGATACTGTATACAATTTCTGTGGTCCCCTGCAAGCCGACCGGCCCAGAGCGCCGCTTCTGATGCGGACTGCCGCTCCACTGCGCCACAGTCGGAAAAGCGCTGCCTGCGGCTCCAAACCACAAAGGGGCGTCTGCTATTCCGACTCGCGTCCGCTCGGATTGGCTCAGAACTGCATGAGAGACCACCGTCTTGTCACCGGGTCTGGGCGTCTCTATCGAGTCAACAGGGATCACGGTGCGACGCCGGTGAAGCAGAGCAGGCGAAGGCTGAACTGGCCCTTCGCCCCCTCGTGTCTATTGTGATCAAAACTGCTTTTAAAATTGGGGGCGGCGTCTACACTGCACCCATAGTTTTCCCGGGTACGCAGTGAGTAAGGGGCGCACAAGGTTTCTGTGTGTTTCTTCGTGCCTCTGGAATCTAAGGAGTTGAACATGGCTGTAGGTAAAGTGAAATGGTTTAACGCGGAAAAGGGCTTCGGTTTCATTCAGACGGAAGGGAGCCCCGACGTGTTCGCGCACTTCAGCGCCATCCAGAGCACCGGCTTCAAGAAGCTCAACGAGGGCGATGAAGTCGAGTTCGAAGTGGAAGAAGGCCAGCGCGGCAAGGGCCCGCAGGCCAAGAACATCGTCGTGACGAAGGCCGCGCCCGTCAGCGAGTACGGCGGCAACCGCCGCGACGACCGCTGGTAATCGCAAACCACCCCTAACCGGAGGAGCCCACCAGGGCCACTCCGGTTTTTTTGTCATCCCGCCCGCGCCCGCTCACCCCGGCGCGGGCGAACCGCTGCCCCCCTTTACTGGCGAGTAGCACTGCCAGCACGCCAATATGCTTAGGGTCCGCAGCACTCACCCTCCTATACTTAAGAACGATGACTGCACCCCATACCGATACGACCGGCGTGAACAACCCCCTGCTGAATGTCGGGTTCCGCATTCCGTTCGACCAGATTCGCCCCGAGCACGCCGCGGGCGCCGTGGACACCCTGCTGGCCCGGACGCAGGAGAAGCTCGAGCAGCTGGCTGCCGCCCCGCAGCGGGACTTCGTGGACTTCATGGCCGACCTGGACAGCCTGACCGAACAGCTGGACACCGTGGACACCATCGTTCACCACCTGGACGCCGTGATCAGCAGCCCCGAGTGGACGGCCGCCAAGATGGAGATCCTGCCCAGAACGAGTGAGTTCTACACCCGCCTGGGCCTGCACGAAGGCCTCTGGAAGGCCCTGAAAGCCTTTGCGGCCACTCCCGCGGCGGCCGCGCTGGACCCCGTCCGCGCCCGGCACCTCCAGACGACCATCGACAATTTCCGCCGCGAGGGAGCCGACCTGCAGGGCGAGGCCCGCGACCGCCTCCTGGCCCTGAACACCCGCCTGGCAGAAGTGACCAGCGAATTTTCCCGTAACGTGCTCGACTCGACCGCCGCGTACGAACTGCTCGTGCCGACCGAGCGGCTGGTCGGCGTGCCGCAGCGCGTGCAGGACGCCACCCGCCGAGACGCCCAGACCAGAGGCCAGGACGGTCACCGCCTGACCCTGCACGCCCCCACCCTGCTGCCCATCCTGACCTACGCCGACGACCGCGACCTGCGCCGCGAACTGTGGGAAGCGCAGGCCCGGCTGGGTGTGCAGGAGGGCCGCGACAACCGCCCCCTGATCCGCGAGATCCTGCAACTGCGCCGCGAGAAGGCCGCGCTGCTGGGCTTCCGGAACTTCGCGGACTACGTGCTACACGACCGCATGGCCGGAAGCGGCGACCGCGCCCTGAACTTTGAACGCGACCTGGACGCCCGCACCCGACCCGCCTTCGAGCGCGAGAACGCCGAACTGGACGCCTTCTACCACGAGCAGGCCGGCGCGGACGCCCCGCACCTGCAACCCTGGGACGGCGCGTACTGGGCTGAAAAGCAGCGGCAGGCGAAGTACGACTTCGACGAGGAAGCCCTGCGCCCGTACTTCCCGATGGACGGCGTCCTGACCGGCCTGTTCGAGATCGTGCGCCGCGTGTTTGGCGTGACCGTCACCGAAGCGCAGGCGCCCGGCTGGCACCCGGACGTGCGGTACTACGACATGCACGACGAGGCGGGCACGCACGTGGCGAGTTTCTACACCGACTGGTTCCCGCGCGATAGCAAACGCGCCGGCGCGTGGATGAACGCCTTCATCACCGGCGGCCCCCGCGAAGGCGGCGTGGACCCGCACCTGGGCCTGATGTGCGGCAACATGACCCCCCCAGACGCCCAGACGCCGGCCCTGCTGTCCATCCGGGAGGTCGAAACGGTCTTCCATGAGTTCGGCCACCTACTGCACCACGCGCTGGGCCGCGTAAGCGTCCGGAGTCTGGGCGGCACCCGCGTCGCCTGGGACTTCGTGGAACTCCCCAGCCAGATCATGGAGAACTGGGTCATGGAACGTGAGGCGCTGGACCTGTTCGCCCGGCACTACCAGACCGGGCAGACCATCCCGCAGGAGCTGTTCGGACGCATGATCGCCGCCCGCAACTACCGCGCGGCGAACGCCGCCATGCGCCAGTACTCCTTCGGCCTGACCGACCTGAGCCTGCACGTGGAATTCGACCCGACCGGCGACGCCGACCCCCTGCCGTTCGCGCGGGACATCATGGCGACCTTCACTCCGTTCCCGCTGCCCGACACGTACGCGCAGATCGCCAGTTTCAGCCACCTGTTCAGCAGCCCCGTCGGCTACGGCGCCGGATACTACAGCTACAAGTGGGCCGAGGTGCTCGACGCCGACGCCTTCAGCCGCTTCGCGCAGGAAGGCATCTTCAACCGCGACACGGGCCGCGCCTTCGTGGATGCCATCCTGAGCCGCGGCAACAGCGCCGACCCGGCCGAACTGTACCGCGAGTTCATGGGCCGCGACCCCGACGCGGACGCCCTGCTGCGCCGCAGCGGCCTGCTGTAAGGCTGTAAGAAAGAGACCGGCGTGAACGGTTGATCTGATCGTTCACGCCGGCCAGAACGGGTTCCGGGCGCAGAGGTATCAACTCTGCGCCCGGAACCTGCAACATTTACCGGACATTCAGGTTAAGCTGCGTTCACGATGCTCATGCGGAACCCCAAGCGGACGCTTGGCGCACTGGCGGCCCTTCTGGCCCTCGGTCTGCCCGGCACCACCCAGGCCGCCCCCACCCCCGCCGAGAGTCAGCTGATGGTCCGGCTGAATCAGGTGCGCGCCCAGGGCGTCAGCTGCCCCGGCAGCGGGCGGCGCCCCGTGGCGGGCGCACTCAGCTACTCGCTAGAACTGGCCGCTGCCGCGCGCATCCAGGCCGGGTACATGAGCAGTAGCGGCCGCATCACCCACACCGGCGCCGACGGCTCCACCCCCAAGGTCCGCGCGGCCAGCACCGGCGTGAACGCCGTCAGCGTCACCGAGATCATCTACATGGGCGGCGGCGTGAACCCCGAACAGGCCGTGCGCTGGTGGCTGAACTCGGCGGTGCACTGCTACTGGATGAACGAGAACCGCTACACCCACGTGGGCGCCGCCGTCGTGCAGGGCTCACGCGGCACCTCGTACGTGATGGTCCTGAGCAGCCAGCCCCGCTGAGGGTTGATAGGGGAGGGAGGATGGTTGATGGAACCGGCCTCCATTCGCCCTGACGGAATCTCGGGTGCGTCCTGCGACCGCGCGCGGCCTCCCACCCCGCTGCCGCCCCTGCCTACCGGGCGGTCCAGCCCAGGTCCAGGTCCAGGACCGCGCCGGTCATGCCCCACGCGGCCGGGCTGACCACGTAACTGATCAGCGCCGCCACGTCCTGCGGGTCCAGCAAGCGCTTGATGGCGGCGGGTTCCAGCATCACCCGCTGCTCGACCTCCTGCACCGTCAGGCCGCGCGTGCGGGCCTGATCCGCGATCTGCCCCTCGACCAGCGGCGTGCGCACGTAGCCGGGGCAGACGGCGTTCACGGTCAGGCCCTGCTCGCCGGCCTCCAGCGCCGCCGTGCGGGTCAGGCCGATCAGACCGTGCTTCGCGCTCACGTACGCACTCTTGAACGGACTGGCGACGTGCCCGTGGATGCTCGCCACGTTCACGATGCGGCCCTGCCCGCTGCGCGTCAGATGCGGCCACGCGTACCGGCTCAGCAGGAACGGCGCGGTCAGCATGACGCGCAGCATCGCGTCCCAGGTGTCCTCCGGGAACTCCGCGATCGGATCGATGTGCTGGAAGCCCGCGTTGTTCACCAGGACATCCAGGCCGCCCAGTGCCGTCACGGTCTCGTCGATGGCGCGGCGGCAGTCCTCGCGGCGCGACAGGTCCGCGCCGATGAACGTCAGGTCGTGCTCGCGCGCCACCTCGCGGGCCTGCGGCCGGTCCAGGTCCAGCACCGCCACCCGCAGCCCATCCTGCGCGAGGCGCTGCGCGGTCGCCAGCCCGATCCCACTGGTGCCGCCCGTGACCAGCGCGGCCCTCTGATGCGTGTCTTGCGTCATGCGTGGAGTGTAGGGCGCGCGTGTCACTCCGGGGTTACGGCCCTGCTCATACGGACTCTACGCCCGGACTCCTCTTTGCTCCCACTCGCTTCGCCCGGATTGAACGGTTCTGGCAGACCATTCAATCGGAGTGCGCATCAGAAGCGCGACCAAAAGTGCAGCCGCAGGTGCGGTTAGGAGCGCGCGCCGGCCAGCGCCTGCCACAGCGCCTGCGTGTCCGGCAGGGGCCGCAGATCCAGCTCGGCCAGCGCCGCCGTGAGCGCCGCGTACACCCGCCCGGCCGCCGCGCCGCGCCCCAGGGCGTAGTGCGCGCGCATCAGCGCACGCGCCGCCGGTTCATGCGCCGGGTCCAGGTTCAGGGCGCGTTCGGCGGCCCTCACCGCCTGATCCGGGCGGGCCACGGCCAGCGCGACCTCCGCCTCGGCGGTCAGCGCCTCGGGCAGGGCCGCCGCGTACCGCCCGGCCTCGCGGACCACGTCGTCCAGGTCTACGTCGGCCAGCGCGGCCGGCAGGAGCAGCAGGCCGTCCAGGCGGCCCGGGGTGCCCGCCGCCTCCGCCAGCAGCGCCCAGGCGGCCGCCAGATCGACGTGCAGGTCCGGCCCTGGCCGCAGCCGCAGCCAGTCGCCGCGTTCCAGGAACACGCCGCTGCGCGCCCCTTCCTCCAGCACCTGCCCCAGGGCGTGCAGGGTCACGCGGAAGTTCCGTTCACCCACGCCGGGGTCCGCTCCCGGGAACAGCGCCTCCTGCGCCGCCTCGCGCGGCAGGCCCGCCGGATGCACGGCCAGCAGGGCCAGCAGGTCACGTGCCCGGGCGCGGCCCCACTCGCGCGCCCGTCCGTCCCCGCACGTGACCGCCACGCGGCCCAGTACCTGCACGTGCGCCTCGAAGCCCGGCGTGTCGGCCGGGTCAGGCACCGCCTCGTACCCCAGCAGGCGCGCCGCCCCGGCCAGGGCCCCGT
>NZ_JAGLBB010000001.1:0-109832 GCF_018260555.1 Deinococcus sp.
GGCGTTGCTGATGATGTGGTGGTTGGCGGGATCGTAGTCCTGCTCGTTGACGCCCAGGACAATGCTGATGTCCTCGTTCTTGGCGGGCGCGGTGATGATGACCTTCTTCGCGCCGCCCTGGATGTGCTTGCCTGCCCCTTCACGGCTGGTGAAGATTCCGGTGGATTCGATGACGATGTCAACGCCCAGCTCGCCCCATTTGATGGCGGCGGGATCGCGTTCGGCCAGCGCGTGGATTTTCTTGCCGTTCACGGTGAGGCTGTCATCGTCGAATTCGACGGTGCCGTTGAAGCGTCCGGCGGTGCTGTCGTACTTCAGGAGGGTGGCGAGCGTCTTGTTGTCGGTGAGATCGTTGATGGCGACGACTTCAACGCCGCGAGCTTCCAGAACACGGAACACCAGACGACCGATGCGGCCAAAGCCGTTAATCCCTACTTTCATGCTGTACCTCCAGTCGTGAGGGCCACCCCGCGCGGCTGGGGGCAGTCACCTCGCATGTCGCAGTGTAACCCCTTGTGTGGACACCTGATAGGGACTCCTTCTGTGGGTCTGATTCGGATTCCGCTCCATTCCGCCACAGTCGGGAAGACACCGCCTGCGGCTTCACACCGCCCAATCCGTCTGCTGTTCCTACTCGCATCCGCTCGGATTGATTCAGAACTGCACCGAATCAGTCGGAATCCGTACGAATGACCCGCAACCCTATCGGAGTGCTCACTGCACGCCCAAAGTCCGTTCTGTCGTCTGGTGCTCCCCAAGGCAATGGAATCAATAACCGCATCCGCACACAGCGGGCGCGAAGAGGGCATTGCGGTAGCCGCTGACTCCCTCCCTGCTCACCCGTCAATTCGCTTCCAGCACGAACGCCACGTCCACCGTGACGCTGTTCGCGCCGCCCGGGTAACGCACGTTGAAATCGGACGGATTGAACTTGAACTGGGTGCTCACGTTCACCCGGCCGCCTCGCAGCGTCGCCTTGATGGGCGCGGTGAGGGTCTTCGTGGTGCCCTTGACGGTCAGCCGACCGGTGGCCGTGGTCGCCACGGTCTGCCCGCCTTCGGTTAATATCCCGCCGGTCAGGGATGTCAGCTCGAAGGTGGCGTTCGGGAACTGCGCTGTGCCCAGCGCCCCGGCCCCCTTGGCGTGAGAGTCGCGCAGCGTGTTCCCGGTCTTCAAGGTCGAGACCGGCACCGTGACCGTCCCCTTCGTGGCCGCGAGATCCTGCGGGTCCAACGTGACATTCGCCGCGACGCCCGTCATGCTGCCGGTCACAGGCACCAGTGCGACCCGGTAACTGAAGGCGGCCGTTCCCTCGGCCGCGCGGTACGGGGCCGCCTGCGCCGCGCCGGACAGGGCCGCGCCGGACAGGGCCGCGCCGGACAGGGCCGCCGCGGATAGCGCCGCTGCGCCCAGGAGGGTGGCGAGCGCTCGTGGCCGGAAGGAAAGTAGATCCTTATTCACACCCCGAGTGTGCCCCGCCGCCGTGAAGCGCGGGTGAACGCCACCCCGCCTGAACGTTCACGCCTGCTCAGATGCCTGCGGGCGGCCTGCGCGGCGGCGGGGCATACTTGCAGGCATGAACGAGTCGCTTCTGGTCATGAAATACGGCGGGACGAACATGCAAGACGCCCGCGCAGTGCGGCACAGCGCGTCCCTGGCGGCCCGCAGCATCCGCGAAGGCGTGAAGGTCGTGGTGGTCGTGTCGGCCATGGCCGGTGTCACCAACCAGCTCCTGAAACTCGCGGACGCCGCGCAGTCCGGCGATATCGCCAGCGCCAACGACGAGATCGCTGCCATGCGCACCCGGCACTTCGCGGCCGCGCAGGAACTCGGCGCAGCCCCCGACAGCGACACCGTCCGTGAGATCCGCGAGATGCACGAGACGCTCCGGCAGGCCGTGTACGGCGTGTACCTGCTGCGCGAACTGACGCCCCGCAGCCGCGACCTGATCGTCGCGTTCGGCGAGCGCCTGTCCGCCCCGCTGATGAAACTCGCGCTGGAGCAGGACGGCCTGCGCGCCCATCACCTGTCCGGCGGCGAGGCGGGCATCGTGACCGACACGCACTTCGGGAACGCGAGGCCGCTGCCCGGCACATACGAACGCATCAAGGACCGCCTCAGTGGTCTGCTGGGCGCCGGGGTCACGCCGGTCGTGGCGGGCTTTATGGGGGAAACTGAGAAGGGAGCCATCACGACCCTCGGGCGCGGCGGCACGGACTTCAGCGCCACCATCATCGGTAAGGCCCTGGGCGCCACGGAAGTCTGGGGCTGGAAGGACGTGGACGGCGTGATGAGTGCCGACCCGCGCGTCGTCGCGGACGCCCGCAACGTGGACGTCCTGAGTTACGGAGAGGTCATGGAACTCGCGTACTTCGGCGCGAAGGTCCTGCACCCCCTGGCCGTTACGCCCCTGCAGGAAAGCGGCATTCCGCTGCGCCTGAAGAACTCTGCCGACCCTGACTTTGCGGGCACGCTGGTGCAGGCGCAGCCGCGCGACGAGGCCGGGCATCCGGTCAAGGCCGTGACCGCCATCCGGAACGTGAGCATCATCAACGTGAGTGGCGCGGGCGTGCTGGGCATCCCGGGGGTGATCGCCAGCGTATTCGACGCCATTGCCCGCGAGAACGTGACCCTGCTGATGGTCTCGCAGAGTTCCAGCATGAGCAACGTGTCGCTGGCCGTGCAGACCACCGACGCGGAACGCACCCTGAACGCCCTGCGCGCCGGCGTGAGTCTGGAATTGAAGGTCGAGCAGCAGGATCACGTGGCGGTGCTGGCCATCGTGGGCAGCGGCATGCGCGGGCAAAAGGGCGTGTCTGCCCGCATGTTCACGGCCCTGGCGGCCGCTGATGTGAACATCCTGATGATCTCGCAGGGCAGCAGCGAACTGAACGTGAGCGTGGCGGTGGAGGCCGAGCACGTGGACGAGGCGACCCGGGCCGTGCACGCGGCGTTCCACCTGGGAAAGGCCGTCAGGGCCTGAGCCGCACGCGAGGGGAGGCCCGAAAAAGTCGATCTACATTCTTTCGGGCCTCCCCACCCGCCACCACCGACCATCGGCATGTAGATAAACCATTCACGAATTGGCTTAATCGTGAATAGTTTCACTTACGTTATTCCCAGATTTGATAGGTAAGCCCCCCTCAAGCCTCACCGGGTGTCCTTTACCCCGGCGTGGGAGCCGCGCAGGTGCGGCCAGCGCTGCGCCATGACCATGTACAGTCCCGCCACCCACGCGACACTGGCCGTGAAACCCGCCAGCACGTCCGACGGGTAGTGCACACCGAGGTAATTGCGACTGACTCCCACGGCCAACGCCCACAACAGGCCAAACACCGCGACCGGCCACGCGGCCCGCGAACGCCAGAACACCAGCGTGAGGGCAAAGCCAAACGCCGCGTTCGCCATGGCGTGCCCGCTGGGGAAACTGAATCCCGTCTCGCGCAGGACCGCCATGAGCTCATCCGGGCGGGGCCGGTGAAACACCAGTTTCGCCACGACGTTCAGAAGGGCCGCGCCCGCCACACCCGACACCAGAAACCAGCCGTACGCCCGCCCGACCGCCCCACCCAGGCGGGCCAGTACCCACGCCAGCAGTCCGGTCACCAACGGCAGGACCACGACGCCGCCCAGTGTGGCCAGCGTCTCTGCTACCCGGGTCAGGGCGGGCGTTCGCCGCTGCGCGTACCAGTCGAGGAGGCGCTGATCCCACCAGAACCCGCCTTCGCGGAACACCTCGTGCGTCAGGTGTGCGAACAGCACGAAAGGAATCAGGACGCCCAGCAGGACCTTAAGCAGGGGCCGCCAGTGACTACGCAGAAACGGCAGGAATTCACGCCGGGAATGAGGGAACATCCGGGTATTATACGGATTCCGATTGATTCGGTGCAGTTCTGAATCATTCCGAGCGGACGCGAGTAGGAACAGCAGGCGGATTCTGCGGTATGGAGCCGCAGGCGGTGTCTTCCCGACTGTGGCGGAATGGAGCGGAATCCGTCTTCCATCCTGCTGCGGGGCCCATGCGTCAGGTGGGGTGCTTGCTGCTTACTTAACGCAAGGGCGCGCTAGGCGCAATGGCGCACCCCGCACTGCGCCACACGCCGCATGTGCCCCAGGCGTGCGGGGCGCACCATGGAGGCGTCAGGAACGCCAGTACGGGCCGCCAGTGGGGCGGCGGCGAACCTGTCCGGAGACACGCATGCAACACGTTCCCGCTTACCTCGGCGCTGCTCATGCCCACGCCCTCCTGAACGAGGCGGCGCACGACCGGCAGGTACGGCTCGCGCAGGCCGCCGCGCACGCCCAGGCTGTGAGGCCGCCCAAGCCTTTCCACCGTCTGACCTTCGTCCTGGCAGCACTGCGCCGCCATGTGCGCCGCCACCTGCGCCTCGCGTGAGCCCGGACCCACAGAACAGCACAGCGCCGCCCCCTGACAACGCCGCCCCCTGACCCGGCAGCGGCATTTGCTTTGCAGGGCTTTAGCTGGTGACGGGCTGGCGGTTAGCCTCCCGCTGCGCCAGGAACGCCTTGACACTCTGTGCGGCTCGTGCGTTCATGCCGGGCACGGCGGCGATCTGTTCGGTGGGGGCGCTGGCGAGGTCCTCGAGGCTGGTGAAGTGCTCCAGCAGAGCGTCCCGGCGTTTCTGTCCGATCCCCGGCAAGTCGTCGAACACGCTGCGCAGCATGTCCTGACCTCGCAGTTTGCGGTGATACGTGACGGCGTAGTTGTGAACCTCGTCGCGCACACCAATCAGCATGCGTAGCGCCGGGTGGGTGTGCGGTAGCAGCAGTTCTCGGTCCACGCCGACCTCAGTGCCGGTCTCCAGCCACCACTGCGCGCCGAAGCGGCCGGGCAGGATCAGGCGTTCCTCGCGCTTGGCGAGGCCCACGACGGGCACGCGTAGGTTCGCTTCCTTCAAGGCGTCCAGTGCGGCGTTCACCTGCCCGCGCCCCCCGTCGATCAGCAGCAGGTCCGGCAGCGGCAACTTGTCCGAGAGGCTCCCCGTGAAACGGCGCACGATGGTCTGCTTCATGCTGGTGTAGTCGTCGGGGTGGTCCAGGCCACGCACCTTGAACCGGCGGTGCTCGCCCCGGCGGGCTCGCCCACCCTCGAACACGACCATGCCGGACACGATGTTCGTGCCGAACAGATTGCTGTTGTCGTACCCCTCGATCCGCCACGGGCGGTCCCCGAGGGCCAGCACTTCCCGCAGGGCGTCCAGGCCCGGGTGATCGCCGCGCCGTTCCAGCAGGGCCATCTCGCTGTCCAGTCCGTTTTGCGCGTTCCGCTGCGCCATGTCGATCAGATCAACCTTATCCCCGCGTTTGGGGGTGCGCATCTCGGTGCTGCGCCCGGCTTTTTGAGACAGGAACTCACTCCAGACCGGAGCGTCTTCGAAGTCGGCGGGCAGCAGGATCAGCGGGGGGACGTGCGTGGCCTGCGTGTAGTAGTCCTGCACGAACGCCGCGACGATCTCGCCGAGGGGGGCGTCCTCGGTGCCGGTCAGGAAGCGTTTGTCACGGCCCACGACGCGTCCGCCGCGCATGCGGAACAGTTGCACCATCGCGTATTCACCGGCCTGAGCGGCGCCCAGGAAGTCCAGGTCCGTCTCGTTGCTCACGAAGGCGTGCTGTTCGGTCCCGAAGAGTTTCTCGACGGCCTGCACACGGTCACGCACGCGGGCAGCCTGCTCGAAATCCTGCCCCCTGGCGGCGGCCTGCATGTCAACCTTCAGGCGGGCGATGACGGGCGCGGCGCGTCCCTCCAGCAGGCTGGTCACGTCCTCGACGGTGCGGGCGTACTCGGCAGGGTCGGCGCGGTCCACGCAGGGGCCCAGGCAGCGGCCCATGTGGAAGTTCAGGCAGGGCCGCGCTTTTTTCTGCATGGGCAGGCCGCTGTTCTTGCGCAGGGGGAACATGGTGTCGATCAGGTTCTTCACGCGCCGCACGGCCGACGAATCCGGATACGGCCCGTAGTAGCGCCCGCCGTCCTTGAGGACGCGCCGCGTGACGATCAGCATCGGGTACGCCTCGTTCGTGAGTTTCAGGAACGGGTAGTGCTTGTCGTCTTTCAGGGTGACGTTGTAATGCGGGCGGTGCTGTTTGATCAGGTTCGCTTCCAGGACGAGGGCCTCGACCTCGTTCCGGGCCGTGATGAATTCCAGCGTGTCGGCCAGCGACGTAAACTTGCCGCTCTTGCCACCCGCCTTGAAGTGCTGCCCGACCCGGTTGCGCAGATTCTTGGCCTTGCCGATGTAGATGGGCGTGCCGCCCTTGCGGAAGATGTACACGCCGGAAGTGATCGGCAGCACGGGCAGGTCGTCTGGATGCACCCGCCCAGAATAGGGGACAGGAGCGGCGTGTTCCGTGACGCGGGGCGCTGTCCGCTACAGACGGCCGCCTGCTTCATTCAAGGCACCGCCGGCATATCACGCCGCTCCTCCTGAAACAAACCTGACATGGCAACAGATGCCGGCGCTCGCTGCCCGCTGCCCGCTGGTCAGGATGCGAGACCCATCATGTTTGCCGCCGACACCGACCCGCTCGGGCAACCTGTCACGTTCCCCTGAGTCCCGTGTGACACGCCTTTGATACGAACCAAGCGCGGTTCAAGCCGCCCGGTAACCGGAGCAGGCCTGCGACATACCTGTTGCGCAGCCCTGCTCCGCTGGCCTGTTCTGCGCCCGGTAGACTGCCGGGCATGACGGCAGCGGCAGGCACGCGGGTATGGATCATCCGGCACGGTGAGACCCACGGGAACGAGGCGGGCATCCTGCGAGGCCCGGTCAGCATGAACGATGAACTGAACGAGACCGGGCACGCCCAGGCCCGCGCGCTGGCTGCGCACCTGCTGGGACAGCCCGGGCACCCGCAGGCCGTGTACGCCAGCCTCTACCGGCGCGCTCAGCAAACGGCTGCCCCCCTCGCGGCCGCGCTGGGCGTGTCCGTGCACCCTCTGAACGGCGTGCACGAGGTGGACTGCGGTGACTGGGCCGGGCAGCCGTACTCGGCGCTAAGGGTGAACGCGGAGAAGCTGCGCCTGCCTGATGGCCGTCTGGGTTTCTCCGGGGGGGAGACCTTCGAGGACATTGCCGCCCGTTTTCTGGCCGACATCAATGCCCTGCCGGACAGCATAGACGCCGCGGTGGTGTCGCACGGTGGAATCATCCGTATCGGGCTGGCCGCGTTATTGGGGCTGAATATGGAGGATGTCTGGTCGGGCGGGCGCCTGCTGCATGGGAACACCGATTACTCCGTGCTGCGGCGAACGAAGGGTGTCTGGCAGGCCGAGGGGTTGGGCGTGTCTGTCGGATGATGACCGGACCTATGAACGTAATGGCACAAGCCAATACCTTTTTCACGAATCAGCTTAATCGTGAAACAATTCACTTGACAGCCCCTGGGAGAGGAGCTGCCCCCCCTAACGTCTGACCTGCCCGTCGGGAAGTACCGGCAGCCGACGCCATCAGGTCGGGATCAGGCGGCTGGACCAGGGGTGATGGGGGAGACTGTCCAGCGACCGATATGGCCTTCGCCTCGGTGGACGGTTCCAGTTCATCACCTGCTTCTTCCTCGCGCGATTCGAGGGATTCGCTTCGGCGGCGTGCGTGATCTGGGCTCCTGCACGGTTGCGGCCAGTCGGTCTCACGGGCGGCGCACGCCCCAGCCGGTTCCCTGCGGCCGGGTCAGGTGCCCGGCCTGCCAGTCCAGTCCGGTAAAGGGGTCGTCGGCGAGCAGGAGTGCGCCGTCCAGGTCGGCCCAGTCGCACGTTCCGGCGAGGTGCGCGGCGGCGGCAATGCCGAGGCTACTCTCGATCATGCAGCCCATCATGACCCGCAGGCCGTGCGCGCGCGCCAGCCGGAGGGCCGCGAGCGCCTGGAGGGGGCCGCCCAGCTTGGCGAGTTTCAGGTTCACGCCGTCGAACGCGCGGGCCAGCGCTGGTACGTCGGACACGTGGTGCAGGCTCTCGTCGGCCACGATGGGCACGGCCGAGACGGCCCGCAGCGCGGCGTGTCCTTCGAGGTCCCCGGCGGCCAGGGGTTGCTCCACGAATTCCACACGGGCGGCGTCCAGCACGCCCAGCATCCGGCGGGCCTGCGTGCGCGTCCACGCGGCGTTGGCGTCCACGCGCAGCGCGACGTACGGGGCTTCCTCGCGCAGCGCTTCGAGGATCGCCTCGTCCCGGTCCGTGCCGAGTTTGACCTTCAGGACGCCGTGCCCGCGTGCGGCAGCTTCCCGCGCCTGCACGCGCATGGCGGCGGTGTCCGCGATGCTGACGGTGTAACTGCTTTCCGGCAGGGGCGCGGGGCTCAGGCCCAGCAACCGCCAGACCGGGACTCCTGCGGCGTGCGCGCACCATTCCACGGCCGCCATTTCCAGTGCGCACTTCACGCTGGGGTGGTGGTGCGGCATCCGCGCGGAGAGTCGGGCATGCAGGCCGTCCCAGTCCCACGGGTCGGTCAGGGCGTCCGCGAGCAGCGGCAGGACGGCCTCGACGGTTCCGCGCGTCTCGCCGTAGAAGGCGTTCGGGGCGGCCTCGCCCTGACCGGTCAGGCCCGCGCCCGTCAGGGTGACGATGGTGCGCGGGTACGTGCTGTGCGTCCAGCGGGCAATGCCGAAGGGTAGCCGGGTGTGCAGGTCCAGCGTCTCCCACGTGACGTGCGGCGCGTCGGTCACAGGACCCACCGTCCGAAGCCGCTGACAGACTCGGCCAGGCGCCCGCCGTACTCACCCTCGCCGAGTGTCTCGACGGTCACGCGCATGTGCGTGGCGTTCGCGTGCACCAGGCGCCGGTCATCCAGCATCAGGCCCACGTGCCCGGGGAAGAACACCAGATCACCGCGCCTTGCCGTCTGCACGGGCGTCAGGGCCGCCTGCTGCTGGTCCGCGTCACGCGGCAGGGTCCGCCCGAACGCGCCGTACACGACCTGCGTCAGGCCCGAGCAGTCCAGCCCCCACGCGCTGCGCCCACCCCACAGGTACGGCGTTTCCAGGAACCGCAGGGCCAGTTCGGCCACGTCCACCTCCGGCCGGGTGGTCAGGGCCGCCTCCTGCACCCAGGCGTCCGCGCCGTCCGGCAGCAGCACCGGCACCCAGCGGCGGTACTCCTCCTCGACAACCTCACCGAACGCCCGTGTTAAGCGCGCGCCCAGCGCCAGCCCGGTCAGGACCGGTCGGCTGACGTGCGGCCCCGCGAAAGCATGTGCCCGCAGCGCCGTGATCGTCAACTCACCATTCCCGGACGGCCCGCGCGGCAGCAACCCGTCCGCCCGCGCCCAGCCCAGGTACCCGTCGTGCACGATCCGCACGCGCGCCCAGCCGGTCCCGTCCTCCCACAGCAACTCCAGCGGCTCGCCCGGCAGGGCCTCGCTCACCTGCGCCGAATCGGCGTCCGGGGCCGCGCGCAGGCTCAGGCGCGAGCGGCCCGTCACAGCCCGCTGCGGCTGCACGAACCGCCACCCGGCCCCCTCCAGCTGGCCCCGCAGGGACTCCTCGGCCATACGCATGGCCGGATCGAACGCGTGCACACGCGCATCCAGAACGACATCAGTGGGACTCACGCCCCACAGCCTACGGCCCGGGCAGGCGCAACGGGGCGCAGGTGGTGCAGGCCAGTGCCTACAGGTGGGTGGTGAGCCAGCGCGCCCAGTTTCGCCACGCCACGCTCTGACGGACCCCGGCGGGCAGTTCGTCCAGAATCCGGGGAACGTGCGCGTAACGGTCGATACCGGCCGGCGTCTTCTCGGCCCCGAAGCCTCCGTCCAGGTCGGTCCCGAGGGCCACGCGGTCCCAGCCGATCAGGTTGGCGTAGTGCCGGGCGTGGTCGGCCAGCGCGGCCAGGGGCACGCGCTCCAGACTGGCTTCCGGGAGCGGGCGGATGAAGCGGTTCAGGAGGACCAGTCCGATCACGCCGTCCGTGCTGGCGATGGCGAGGGCCATGTCGTCGGTCAGGTGGCGGTTGCCGGGCACCAGGGCGCGGCTGTTGGCGTGCGTGGCGATCAGGCGCGGCCCGATCTGCGCGGCGTCCCAGAAGGCGTGATCGTCGAGGTGCGAGGCGTCCAGCGTGACGTTCAGGTCCCGCATGGCGGTCACGAGGTCCACCCCGGCGGGCGTGAGCGGTCCGGGCGCGTCGGTGCCTCCGGCGTAGTGGGTGCGGCCCCAGGCGGGCCCGATGACGCGTACGCCCCGCTCGACCCAGAACGGCAGGTCATCCGCGTCCCGGATGGGGTCCGCGCCTTCCATGAGGAGGATCACGCCCAGCGGCGCGTCCGGGGCGTTGAGGTGTGCGCTCACCCCGGCGGCCGAGCTGAGCAGGGTCAGGTGCCCGGCCTCCTGCAGGCGGTGGTACTCGTCCAGTTGCGCCAGGGCCTGTGCGCGGGCGCCCGCGTGGTCGGCGTACCCGCCGGGCGTGTCTGCACTGCGGGGCAGGGCGAACAGCGTCCCGAAGCACACGCGTACCCTGGCGTCCCGCAGTTCCGGCAGGGTCACGGTCGCCGTCTGGTGCGGTACGGGGTCGGCGGCGCGCAGCGCGTCCAGGCTCAGGGTCAGGTCCCGGCCGTCCAGGGCGTTCATGGCCAGGTCCAGGTGACCGTCGATCAGGCAGTGCTCCATGCCGTGCGAATCCAGGCGGGGCGCGCCCGGCATCAGGCGTCGGCGGGCGCGGAGGCCACGCCGATGCGGTCCACCAGTGTGGCCACGCTGCGGAGGTCGTGCAGGGCGTCCGGGGTCTGGCCGCTCAGGTCGATCAGCGCGGCGTGCATGCCCAGGGCGCGGGCGGCGTCCACGTTCTCCTGCTTGTCGTCGATGAACAGCACCTCGGCGGCGTCCACGCCCAGGGCGATCAGGGCGTGCCGGTACGCGCCTGGATTGGGTTTGTGGATGCCGACCGTGCAGGTGGCCACGGCCACGTCGATCAGGTCGTTCAGGCCCAGGAAGGTCAGGGTGCGGTCGATGCTGGGCAGGGTGTTACTCAGCACGCCCAGGCGCAGGCCGCGGGCGCGCAGCTCCCCGAGAACCTCGCGGGCGTTCGGGACGGGCTTCATGAACGCCTCGTACGGGTAACGCGCCGACAGTTGCTGCGCCTGGGCGTCCGTGAGGCCCAGCCGGGCGGCCAGGTCGGCGCTGTAGTCGCTCCAGAAGGCGTCCTCGTCGGCCTGGGTGCGCAGGTGCCACCATGTGAACGCGCGCGCCTCCCACTGGGCCTGCATGCCCGCTGCCACCTCGCGCGGGTCGAGTCCAAAGGCCTGCGCGGCCCACAGGGCGGCCTCGCGGTACACGCCGTGGTCGGTGTAGGCGATGGTATCGTCCCGGTCGAACAGGACGGCGCGCAGCGGAGGATGACTCGTCATGCCGACCATGCTAGACGCTGGGTGTCGGGAGAACGTGACAGCCTGTCGTGCCGACGCGAACGTGGGGGGCCGGTGAGCGTGTCCGCTTGCCTACGGTGCCTGCAACCCTGGACGGAACACAGGTGTCTCGGGAATTTAGCGCAACTATCGTGTGTCTCTATAAAATCTGAGCAATAATCGAACTGTATGGAATCGGTAGTGACACATGAGCGCAACAGAATTGCTAAACTCACGCGGCTGCGCTAGGCTGTTGCCATGTTCGAGGACCCCTACACCGAGCACGTCCTGCTGACGCCTGGCCCCACCCCCATCCACCCCCGCGCGCAGCAGGCCCTCATGCGCCCCATCCTGGGCCACATGGACCCCGAGATCTTCGCGCTGAACACCGAGATTCAGGCGGACCTGCGCGCCATGTACGGCACGACCGAGACCACCTTCACCGCCCTGCTCGCCGGAACCGGCAGCCTCGGCATGGAAGCCGGATTCGCCAACCTGGTCGAGAGCGGCGACGAAGTCCTGGTCTGCGCCAACGGCTCGTTCGGGCAGCGCATGGCCGACATGGCCGCCCGCTACGGCGCGAACGTCCGCCTCGTCACCGCCCCGCTCGGCGAGGCCATCAACCCGGCTCACGTGGCCGCGCAGATGAACGGCGTGCAGATGGTCGCCGCCGTGCACGGCGAAACCAGCACCGGCGTCCTGAATCCCATCCCGCAGATCGCGCAGATCGCCCGGGAACACGGCGCCCTGCTGACCGTGGACGCGGTCACGACCGCCGGCATGGAGCCGTTCCACGTGGCCGAGTGGGGCGTGGACTACGCCTACACCGGCGCGCAGAAGTGCCTCAGCGCCCCCCCAGGACTGGCACCCGTCGCCATCAGCGACCGCGCCATGGCCCGCTACCACGCCCGCCGCACGCCGACCCCGCTGTGGTACTGCGATTTCGAGGGCCTGCGCGACTACTGGGAGCGCCATACCTACCACCACACGGTGCCCGTGAACCTGCACTATGCCCTGCACGCCGCCCTGCGCGCCGCGCTGGACGAGGGGATGCTCAACCGCAAGGCCCGCGTGCAGCATGTCGGGCAGGCCATTCAGGTTGCGCTGGCTCCGCTGGGCTTCACGCCCTATGTGCAGCGCCCACAAGACCGCCTGCCCACCGTGCTGGCCCTGCGTCTCCCAGACGGCTTCGACGACGCAGGCATCCGCCGCGCGCTGCGCGAGCGGGAGATCAGCGTCACCGGGGGCCTCGGCCCGACTGCCGGCCTGATCTGGCGACTGGGCCTGATGGGCGAAACAGCCCGCCCCGCCCCGTACCGCGCCCTGATGAACGCCCTGGAAGACCTGCTCGGCGTGCACGGACTCACGCAGCGGTTCAACGAGGCCCTCGAACCCGTTCCCGCCTGAATCCACAGAAGCGCGGCCACAGGAAGGCGGGGGTGGCGCCCGCTTCAGCCCATGCGGCCGGTGCGGATCACGTCCGCGATCACGGGCGGCAGGTTCCACGCCATGATATCGAACGCACTCGACGCGAAATCGTACGTGACCTTATGCAGCGACACCTTCGGCTTGCGGCCCACGCAATCCACGATGGCCACGTCCGCCCCGGGCTCGTGATTCAGGGTCAGACCCACACTGCCGGGATCCACGAACGTCGTCTCACCAATCACCCGCACGAACGGCACGTGAGACCCACCCACGACCACCACCCGCGCGCCCAGCGTCTCGGCCAGAGCTTCAAGCTCACGCTCCTGCGCCATCAGGTCCAGCCGAGCCTCCGGATCGTGCGGACTGCCGTGGAAGTACCGCACCCGGCCGATCGGAGTGGTGATTCGCCCGCCCGGGGGCAGGCGCCGCAGGAAATCCACCTGCTCGGGGACCAGCATCTTCTTCGTCCAGCCCAGCACCTGATCCGCCACGCCCTTGCGGTCGGCGCGCTCCCCAAGTTCCAGTGCCACGCGCAGGTCACTGGACCCCAGGCCCGTCACCCACCCCTCACGCTTCACGAAATCGATGACCGGACCCGGGCTCGCGCCGTACCCGACCAGGTCGCCCACCACAATCACCTGATTGACGATATGCTCCGACAGAAAACGCTTGACGGCCGTTAAGGCGTGAATGTTCCCATGAAGATCGCTGATGAAGGCCAGTCGCAAGGTCCTTCCATCCTAGAGCAAAACGCCGCGCCCTGCCCGGCATTCCCGCCCCGACCGCCCCAGCATACGGATTTCCTGTGTTTCATTCACCACGCATCCCTGTTCATTCCCAGGGGTGCCAGCTCCTCTCCTGATGATACGGACCGCGCACCATGGCGCCACTCCTGCTCGCATCCGCTCGGATTGAATGGTCTTTGTAGGCCATGTAATCGGATTCCGTATGAACCCCACCCAATCAACCCAAATCCCTATCATGGGTGTGATGCCCGCCCCCGCCATAGCCGCCCTGCTCGGACTGCTCCTCGCTGCGTGCGGCCTGCCACTGCCGTGGAGTTTCCTGTCCGCCGTGCCGCTCGCCGCCCTGCTCGGCTACGCCGCCGCTGCGCCCACCCGCCGGGGTGTCACGGCCCGCGTATTCTGGGCCGGATTCGGGTACTTCGCGCTGCACCTGTGGTGGCTCGGGGCGTTCCTGCAACAGCTTCTCGGGGCCGCCCCCCTGGTGATCCTCCTGTTCGCCCTTGAAGCCGCGTTCCTGGCGGTCATGACAGCCGTCGCCGTGAACGTCGCCCGCACGCCCACCGGCCGCATCTGGGCGCTGGCGGGCGGGTGGGTCATCGTGGAATGGTTGCGGTTCCTCGGGCCGCTCGCGTTCCCGTGGCCCACCCTGGGGTACACACTGCTGCCCACGCCCGCCATTCAGGTGGCCGATCTGGGCGGCGTGCTACTCGGCAGCGTGCTCGTCACCTTCACGGCCGCCAGCCTGGCCCACGTGTGGCTGAATAGGCCCTTACCCGGCCTACGGTGGGGGAGACGCAGCCTCAGCCTCACGCCCGCCGTGCTGGCCGCCGCCGCGTGGGCCGCTGCGCTCGGTTACGGCGTGACGCGTGCGCCCGGCGACGGCCCTGAACAGCCCATGCGGGTCCTGCGCGTCACCTTCGACGCGTTCGGCCGCGCCAGCGGGGCGCTGAGCTCCGAAGAGCAGTTCGCTGCACAAAGGGCCGCCAGCCTGAACCGCCCGAGCGGCAGCGTCATCGTCTGGAACGAGGGGGCCATCGAGAATCCCGGCGTACGGCCCACCCCCGGCCAGCGCATTGCCGCGTTCCCCGGCCCTGGCATCAGCGGGATCGGCGGCTCCGAGCAACTCACCCCGCCCGGCCCCGACCCGGTCCAGCAACCCGGGGAATGGGGACAGTTCAACACGGTCGCCAGCCTCGACGCAGGTGGCACGATCCAGAGTGTGAATGCCAAGGCCCGCCTCGTTCCGTTCGGTGAGGAGTTCCCGTTCCGGCCCATTCTCGGTCCCGTCTACCGCGTTATCGAATCTACGCTGGGATTCACGCTGCCGAGCATGACGCCCAACCCCCGCCCCACACCGCTGACCCTGAACGGCGTGCGCTACGGCGCGTACATCTGCTACGACAGCGTGTTCCCGTGGGTGGCCCGTGCGCTGGCCAACCAGGGCGCGCAGGTGCTCGTGAACCCCAGTAACGACGGCTGGTACCAGGGGTGGGGTGTGCAGCAGCACTTCGACATGGGCCGCGTCCGCGCCATAGAAACGCGCCGCTGGGTGGTCCGCAGTGTCAACAACGGAGTCGCCGGGACCGTGAACGATCTCGGGCAGCCGGTGCAGACTGTGGACAGTGGCCAGGAACTTCAGGTGCTGGATGTCCGCCCGAAACTCCTGAGCGGCACGACCGTCTACATGCGCGTGGGTGACTGGCCTGCGCTGCTGCTGGCCCTCCTGATGGTCGTGTACGGCGCAACCCGCCGCGAACGGACACAGACTCGCTAGGGCTCTTCGCGCAGGCGCTCGGCGGCCTCCAGGGCCTCACGGCGCACCTGTGAGTCCATCTTCGCGTAGATGGCGGACGTGTTGACAGACGAGTGCCCCAGGACATCCGCCACGACATGCAGGTCACGGGTGGCCCGGTACAGCTGCGTTCCTGCCGTGCGCCGCAGCGTGTGCAGGCCCCACATTTCACGCGGTAGCCCCAGCGCCTTGTAGTAAATCTCCGCGATGTCCCGCCCGCCCTTGGTCGTCAGGCGCCCGCCCAGGTTCCGGTGCGTGAGCGAGATCAGCAGGGGACAGTCGGGGTCCGCCGTGGTCACAGAGCCGCGCAGAGAAACCCAGGTCTTCAGGGCGTCCTGAACGCTCCGGGTGAGCGGCACGAGCCGTTCCTTTCCGCCCTTCCCGCGCACGCGGATCACCCGGCCCGGGAGGTCCACATCGGTGACGTTCAGGCCGACGAGTTCTGCCGCGCGCAGCCCCAGCACACCGCCTAGGGTGAGCAGGCAGGTATCACGGGCCGCCCGCGCCGGAGAGGTCGGGTGCAGCTGTGCCGGCAGGGTCAGAAGGCGGGTCAGGTAATCGGTCTCAAGGGCCCGTTTGCGCGAGTGCGCGGCCGTCGTCTCGGACGGTGGGCGCACACCCGCGCTGGGGTCCGTGTCCAGCACGCCAGCCCACACCAGCGCGCGCATGAGGTTGCGCACGCCGTACAGGTGGCGTTTGACGCTGCTGGCGCTCAGACCCTCGGCCTGCATCGTCAGCAGCCACATCTCGAAATCCTCGGCGCTCAACTGGTTCAGCGCGCGGGTGGGCGCTTCCGGAGGGCCGGTGAAGGTCAGGAAGCGGCGCAGGCTTTCGGCGTAGTGGTCGAGTGTCAGGGAGCTGGTGCGGGCGCCCCGACTGGACTTGAGTCGCATGTAGGTCAGGAGCAGGTCCGTGAGGATCTCGGCGTCCTGACCGTGCGCGGCGCGCAGGCCCTCGCGGCGGCGGTTGGCGCTGTTGCTCCAGCGGCTGGCGAGGACGATGGCCGACCCGGTCATGCTGGGTCCGGTGCCAGGGGCGTATGTTTCATAAGTGAAATTATAGAACATACAGCCGACGAGGAGGTCAACCGGACTCCAAATGAATGGTCTGCACAAATGGCGCGGTTCGGACGGATGCGGGCACCTCGCCACCACACGGTCCGTTCAATCGTGAAACTCTTCAAGTCCCTCGTCCTACCTGTCTCTGTCCCAACGGTCACAGGGAACCACCAGATTGTCCAGTTCACGCGTGCGAGCCACGAGCAATTCCGTTGTTGGGCTGACCTCAGGAGGCGCGGGCCCCGGCGGTCCGGCTCAATCAGGAGAGCCGGCGAATCCGGTACGGACAAGATGCGTCCGGTGATGAGGTCATCGCGCAGGCGACCTACAGCGCGGGGCTGGGCGTACGACCGAAAGCGTTACGCATAACGCGCCGTAGCTTGACACGCCCGTCAGAGATGACAGGTGCTTCGGATGAGGTGCTCCTATCGGGCATTCTGGGAGGGTACTTTACCCCTCAGCGGGCGGCGCAGGCCCCTTCCTGGCCCTCCTGTGAGCAAGAGTATTTTCTGCGCGTGTAGGACGCGGTCTTTCCGCACACAACAAATGACCACCCGAACATCAGTCTGGGCGGCCACCGTTCATGCGGGGCGAGGGCTCAGGTTTGCACGTCCTCGGTTTTGGCCTGGGTCAGGAACTCGACCGCGCCGGGCAGAATCCGGGCACTGAACGGGGTGGACTCGTCGTGCAGTTCGCCGTCGTACTGAATCGGGAACGGCTCAGCCGCGTCCACCGTCACGGTCCGGGCCTCGATGGTTTCGAGGTTTCCTCCGAACATGGGGTCCCCGAGGTTCAGTTTGACCCGCACCGAGTCGATCAGATTAGGCAGCAGACGGGCCAGGTTTCCCGCTTTCATCAGGATGACAGTGAACTGGCCGTCGCCGGGGCTGATGTCGGTGGTGATCGGCAGGCGATAGTTGGCCATGCCGAAGTTGGCGAGCATGACGCCGATTCCTTCAAATTCGCGCTTCTGACCGTCGATGGTCAGGTGGAAGGTGGTTTTCCTGGCGTTGAGATGCTTCATGGCGCTCATGACGTACGCCATGGCCCCGAAGCGTTCCTTGAGTTCCTCGCTGTCCTTGATCATGACGGCGTCCACACCGGCGCCGGCCAGCATGCAAAAGCCGCTCAGTTCGCCTTTGACTTCGAGCTCGCCCATGTCCAGGCGGATGCTGTGCCCACTGCGCACGACGTCCACGAGTCCGGCGGCGTCGGTCGGCAGGTCGAGGTTCTGCGCGATCAGGTTGGCTGTTCCGGCCGGGAACGCCAGCATGGGGACGTTCCTGTAGCGCGCGGCGTACGCGAGACTGCTGACAGTGCCGTCCCCCCCGGACCCGACCAGGTACGTGAAGGACTCCAGGTCCTGAACGTAGTCGGACATGGGCGTGCCTTTCTGAAGTTCGCGTTCTGTGACCTCGGCGCCGGCCTCGCGGAGCAACTGAACGAATTCGGGCAGTTCGCTGTCTCCGCGGCCACTCTTGGGATTGAATACGACGAGCACGCGTTTCCCGGTGAGGGTCGGTGCGCTGGGGTCGCCACTGGGGGTAGGTGGGGGAGCAGTCATCAAATGCATTAGACTGCCGGTACGGAGGCTCTGGCTATGCTGCGTTACTTGTTGACTTCTTTACTGTTCACGGGTGTTCTGGCTTCATGCGCTCCGGCCCAGCAGGGCTCGCGCACGGTAACGGTCACCCCCATGTTGATCAAGGTGTCGGCCGCTGCGCGCGGCGCGGCCCTGACCGTTCAGGGGCGTTACCTGGGTGGTCCGGCGACCGGTCAGGTGCGCCTTGGGGCCACTGAGGACGGCAAGGGCGGCTACGTACTCCCCGCGTCGGCCGTGCGGTCCTGGACGGACAGCGAGATCGTGCTGACCATCCCGGCCGACGCGCCGGTGGGCGGCAGCTGGCTGTTCGTGGAGGTAGCCGGGAAGCAATCGACCGGGCTGCCGTACAGCGTTCAGCAGTAAGCCCCCTTTTGGCGTTTGGGGCGTGCAGGAAGGGAGGGGCGGTCCGTTTCGGCGGGCCCCCCCTCTCCCCTGTTTCCCTGCGGGCGGCGAGGGCGGCCGGGCCGCGCTGACCGGTGATTTTTGCCGTGGGGTGCGGCGGGGGCGTTGGGAGTGAATGCTGTAAACTCCTTTGGTTATGGCCATCAAGCGCCCCAAGGGCACAGAAGACCACCTGCCGGCCGGCAGTCCGAAACTCACGCTGGACGTTTCGGCGCAGGCACACGGGTGGGTCGTAGAGACTGCGCGGCGCGTACTGGAACGCGCGGGCGCGCAGCGGATCGACACGCCGGTGTTCGAGGAGGCCGACCTCGTCAAGCGTGGGGTGGGGGGCAGCACTGACATCGTCCGCAAGGAGATGTTCACCGTGTACTACTTCGGGGATCACGGCGGGTACGTTCTGCGCCCCGAGGGCACCGCCGGGATCGTGCGGGCGTTCCTGCAGAACGGTCTCAAGCAACTGCCCTCACCGCTGAAGCTCTGGACGCACGGTCCGATGTTCCGGGCCGAGCGGCAGCAGCGCGGGCGCCTGCGGCAGTTTCATCAGGTGGATTACGAGGTGCTGGGTGGCTCGGACGCCCTGGTGGACGCCGAGGCCATCGCCCTGATGGTGAGCGTGGTCCGCGAACTGGGCCTGACGGGCGTGCGCGTGAAGCTGGGCAGTATCGGCGACCCGCAGGACCGTGAGGCGTACAACACGTACCTGCGTGACCTGTTCACGCCGCACCTGGAGCGCCTGAGCGACGATTCCCGCGACCGCCTGACCCGCAATCCCATGCGGATCCTGGACAGCAAGAGCGAAGACGACCAGACCCTGATCGCCCAGTTGAACGTGAGCCCCATGCTGAACTTCCTGGGCGACGAGGCCCGCGCGAACTTCGACGCGGTGCAGGGGTATCTGCGCGACTGGGGCGTGGAATTCGACGTGGACCCCAGCGTCGTGCGCGGCCTGGACTACTACCGCCGCACCGCCTGGGAGTTGCACCACGAGGGCGTCGGAGCGAAATCCGCGCTCGGTGGCGGGGGCCGGTACGACGGACTGGCCGAGCAGATCGGCGCGCAAGCCGTGCCGGGCATCGGCTGGGCGTTCGGCGTGGAGCGGCTTCTGATCGCGCTGGAAGCCGAGGGGCGTCCACTGCCCGCCCAGGCGGGGCCGGTCGTGTACGTCGCGGCGCTGGAAGACCGCCTCGTGCCGGCGGCGGCGGCGGCTGCCCTGGCCGCCCGCAGCACCGTGCGGGCCGAATTCGCGTACCGCTCCCTGAAACCCGGGAACGCCTTCCGGGACGCCGAGCGCCGCGGCGCCCTCTTCGCGGCCCTGATCGGGTCCGAGGAAGCCACCGCCGGAACCGTGCAACTCAAGAACCTCCGCAGCGCCGAGCAGTTCACGGTGCTGCTCTCTGACCTGCCCGCCTTCCTCGCCGCGCAGGAGCAGGCCCACCTCGACCTCACGCCCGGCACCCCCGCGCACCCCGCAAGCCCCGTGATTCTGGAGAACGAATGAAACGCACCGCCCTGATCGGCCAATTGAACGACACGCACGCCCACCAGACCGTCACATTGCAGGGCTGGGTGAACCGCCGCCGTGACCTGGGCGGCCTGATCTTCCTGGAACTGCGGGACCGCAGCGGGCTGGTGCAGGTGCAGGTGGAACCCGACTCGGCCGCCTTCACGGACGCCGACCGCCTGCGCGCCGAGTACGTCGCGGAGATCGAGGGCACGTACCAGCCCCGCCCGGAAGGGCAGCGCAAGGGTGGCGCGGCCGACTATGAGGTCATCGCGTCGCGCGTGCGCGTCCTGAACACCGCCAAGACCCCTCCCTTCGAACTGGAAAAGGGTGAGAGCGTCTCCGAGGACATTCGCCTGAAGTTCCGGTACCTGGACCTGCGCCGCCCCGAGATGCAGCGCAACCTGATGCTGCGCAGCCGCGCCGTCGCCGCCGTCACCGCCTACCTGGACCGCGAGGGATTCGTGCAGGTCGAGACGCCCATGCTGACCAAGTCCACGCCCGAGGGCGCGCGTGACTTTCTGGTTCCCAGCCGCCAGAACCCCGGCGAGTTCTACGCGCTGCCGCAGAGCCCTCAGCTGTTCAAGCAGATGCTGATGATCGCTGGGTATGACCGCTACTACCAGCTGGCCCGCTGCTTCCGCGACGAGGACCTGCGCGCCGACCGCCAGCCGGACTTCACGCAGCTGGACATGGAAATGAGCTTCGTGGAGCAGGACGACGTGCTGGAAACGCAGGAGCAGCTGCTGGCGCACGTGTTCCGCGAGACGCTGGGCGTGGAACTGCCCGTGCCGTTCCCGCGCCTCCCGTACTCCGATGCCATGAACGATTACGGCAGCGACAAACCCGATCTGCGCTTCGGTCATAAATTCGTGGACGTGACCGACCTGTTCCAGGGGGGCGAGTTCAAGGCTTTCGCGGAGGCGCAGACGGTCAAGGTCATCGCCGCGCCCGAACTGACCCGCAAGCAGATCGACGAACTCGAACGGGTGGCCAAGCAGAACGGCGCGCGCGGCCTCGCGTGGCTGAGACGCGACGGCGACGGCTTTACCGGCGGCATCAGCAGGTTCGTGACCGCCCAGACAGCCGAACTGCTGTCCCGCACTGGCGTCGGCCAGGGTGGCACGCTGCTGTTCGCTGCCGGAGACTGGAAGAAAGCCGTGACCGCCCTGGGGGCCGTACGCCTCGCCCTGCGCGACCTGTTCGACCTCACCAAAGGCGGCCCGCAGTTTCACGTGTCCTGGGTCACGGACTTCCCGCAACTCGAATTCGACGAGGACAGCGGCACCTGGACGTACATGCACCACCCGTTCACCGCGCCCCACCCCGAAGACGTGGCCCTGTTCGGAACAGACCGTCAGGGTGAAATCCGCGCCCAGGCGTACGATCTGGTTCTCAACGGCTTCGAGATCGGAGGCGGCAGCGTCCGAATTCACGATCCGGCCGTGCAGGCGCAGATGTTCCAGGCCATCGGATTCAGCCCAGAGCAGGCCCGCGAGAAATTCGGCTTCTTCATGGACGCCCTCGAATACGGCACGCCCCCGCACGGCGGTATCGCCTGGGGCTTTGACCGCCTGCTCATGATCATGAGCGGCGCGGGCAGCATCCGAGAAGTCATCGCGTTCCCCAAGAACAACCGGGGCGCCGACCTGCTCGCCCTGGCACCCTCCCCCGTCGACGCCGCGCAACTTGCGGAAGTCGGCCTGGAAGTGACGCTGCCCGCCGCAACCGAAGCACCTACCCCGGAGTAAAGGGTTAAAGGGAATCAGGTTGACCCGAAGGGAGGAGACGCAGGTGTATCCGCGCGTCCTGTCCCATCTGGTCAACCTCCTCGTAAGTGAAATGATTCACGATTAAGCCATGTTGTGAAAAAGCGACCCACCCGGATCGTCTAAAACCCCTCATGCCGGAGAAACTCAAGTGTGAACCTTGCCACTGCTCTCGGATGCGTGTCGGTCAAGCCATGCGGCGCACCCGGAATCTGACGAATCACCGCGTCCGGAATGTCCGATTGAATGCGCCGGACCGTCCACGAGCGGATGACCACATCCGACAGGCCGTCCAGCAACAGGGTCGGCACGGTCACGTGGCCCAGCAGCGGGCCGGTCAGGTGGTCCTCCTGATCGCGCGCCAGCTTCACCATGCGCCGAATCCCACAGTGCAGGTAGGCTTTCAGCCCCGGCAGTAACAGACCCAACCGCTCGCGTGGCAGATCTTTGAGCAACTGCAGCAGTTGCAGGCGCACACTGGGGTTCTCTGGAATTCCCGTGGGCGCGCACGCGATCAGGGCGCTGCTCAGGTTCGGGTAACGCGCCGCCAGGTCGATGATCACTTCTCCGCCCAGCGAATGCCCCAGCAGCGGCACGCCCTGAAGATCCACGCGGGTGAGCCAGGCAGCCAGGTGATCCGTCAACTGCGAGATGGACGCCGGGTAGTCGTGGGTTCCTTCGCTGTACCCGTGACCGGGCGGGTCGTACACGAGGACGCGGCGTTCGCGGGCCAGCTCCCGCGCCAGCCGCGCGTACATCCATGACGCACACCCCAGGCCCGGAACGATCACAACCGGCCGTCCCTGCCCGCGCACCCAGGCATGCGTGCGCAGACCATTCACCGGGACGACCAGCCGGTGTCCGTCAGTCATGCCGGACCTCCGTCTGCCCACGCGGTTCAGACGCCGTCTGCTCAGGCTCGGTTTCCTCAGGCGCGGTCTGCGCGATGAAGTCCAGCAGTACCCTGTTAAACCGCTGCGGGGCGTCCACCATCACGATGTGACCGGCCCGCTCGATCACTTCCAGGCGGGAGCCGGGGAGCGCCTCGTGCAGCAGTTGCCCCAGCGCCAGCGGAACCAGCACGTCCCGTTCACCCCAGACGATCAGGGTGCGCGCCCGGATCAGGGGCAGGCTGTCCTGCACCGAGTCGTTCAGCAGGTCCACGGCGTTCCGCCACAGGGTACGCGGCCCGGCGCGTGCGGCGTCGGTCAAGACCCGCGCCAGGAAACGCTTCCGGCCGATCAATGCCGCGCGGGGCAGATGCAGCGCCGTCCGGTACGCCTGTGCCCGCAGCAGTCCGCTGGCGCCGACCAGCACGAGGTTCTGCACGCGGTCCGGCACCAGGGCCGCCACGTGCATGCTGATGTGACCGCCCATGGAATGCCCCACCAGCGTCACGCCGCGCAGGTTCTCGGCGCGCATCCACGCGCTCACGAGCGCCGCCATGTCACGGACGCTCAGGGACCGCTGCCGGCGGGCATGCCCGTATCCCGAGAGTTCCAGCGAGTACACCCGCGCTTTTCCCCGCAGCGCAGGGATGTTGTAACGCCACCAGCCACGCGATCCGCTCAGACCGTGAATCAGGACGACGGGTGGCCCTTCCCCACTGGCGGTGACGTACAGGGACTGGCCGTCCTGTTCGAAGGTGCTAGAACTCACCAGCGCAGCATAGGCGAGCGGGACGGTAGCGGGGTTACGACGATCTTACGGTTACGGGGCAGATACCATATTGGCTGTGATGGGAGCTAGGGAAGCGTACTAACGCGTAGACGGTTATAAGTGAATTTATTCACGATTATATCCACTCGTGAATTATCTATCTCCGAGTAATTATACTTGTCTGCGCAGGCAGATTCAGGCCTTGCGGGGAAGAAACTGCGACACGCACAAGGCCGTTCCCTCCCCTGCCTGACAGTCTCTCTACTACAAACTGACACCGACTCCGATCATTCTCCCTGCCCAAATCCGCGTCCATTCAGAATGGACCGGTTATTCAGCCCATCTCAGCGAGGTGGCTCTCACGCGCTGGGGAGCGTCGCGGCGCACTGCTCAGCGAACAGGGCGTGCAGCCGCACGTCAGGAGTCAATTCCGGGTGAAAGGCCGTGGCGGTTACCCGGCCCGAGCGGACCATCACGGCCTGCTCTCCGTGAGATGCCAGCACCTCCACACCCTCTCCCACGCGAGAGAAGGCGGGGGCGCGGATGAAAACCGCCGCGAATCCGTTATTCAGACCGCGCACGGTCAGCTCGGTGGTAAACGAGTCGATCTGCCGTCCGAAGGCGTTGCGCTGCACGGTCACGTCCAGCAGATTCAGGCTGTCCTGCCGCCCGAACTGTGGGGGCGCGCCCTGCACTTCACGGGACAGCAGAATCGCGCCGGCGCAGGTGCCCCACAGGTGCCCGCCCGCCGCGTGGAAGGCCCGGACGGGCTCCCACAGGGCGTACTCGGTCATCAGGCGGGCCATGGTGGTGCTCTCCCCTCCCGGCAGGATCAGGCCCGACAGACCGTGCAGGTCGCTGCCCAGGCGGACCTCCGTGACCCCCACGCCCAGGCTTTCCAGGCGCCGGCGGTGCTCACGGAACGCACCCTGCAGGGCCAGCACGCCGATGCGGGGCGCCGTCACGGCTTACCAGCCCCGGCTGGCGAGACGCTCGGCCGGGATCAGGTCGTCGATGTTGATTCCGGTCATGGGCGCGCCCAGGTCCTCGCTGATCTCGGCCAGGATATCGGCGTTCTGGTAGTGCGTGACGGCCTTCACGATGGCCTGCGCGCGGCGTTCCGGGTTGTCGCTCTTGAAGATGCCGCTGCCTACGAACACGCCGTCCAGTCCCAGGTGCATCATCAGGGCGGCGTCGGCGGGGGTGGCGACGCCACCGGCAGCGAAGTTCACGACTGGCAGGGAGCCGTGCTCGTGCACGTAGCGCACCAGTTCGTAGGGGGCCTGAAGGTCGCGGGCGACGGTCATCAGTTCCTCGGCGGGGCGCGACTGGATGGCGCGAATCTCGCCCAGGACGGTGCGGGCGTGCCGGACGGCCTCGACGACGTTACCGGTACCGGCCTCGCCCTTGGTGCGGATCATGCTGGCGCCCTCGCCCACGCGGCGCAGGGCCTCGCCGAGGTTCTTGGCGCCGCAGACGAACGGAACCTTGAAACCATGTTTCAGGATGTGGAACTGGTCGTCGGCGGGGGTCAGGACTTCGGACTCATCGATGAAATCCACGCCGAGTGCCTGGAGAATCTGGGCCTCCACGATGTGCCCGATGCGGACCTTGGCCATGACGGGGATGGTCACGGCGGCGATGATTTCCTTGATCATCTTGGGGTCGCTCATGCGGGCCACGCCGCCGTCCTGGCGGATATCGGCGGGAACGCGTTCGAGGGCCATCACGGCAGTCGCGCCGGCGGCCTCGGCGATGCGCGCCTGTTCGGCGGTCACGACGTCCATGATGACGCCGCCCTTGAACATTTCTGCGAAGCCCTGTTTCAGGGCGGGAGTGCCGGTGTTCGCTTCGGTCATGCCCAGACCATAGGACGAATCTGACCCCAGGGGAAGGGTCAGAATCAGGGAGTGGATGGGGTCAGATTAGACGAGCGCCGGAGAGGCTGAGTGACCAGAGCCGGTCGGGGGTCATCAGCCGTGCCGGTGCTCCCAGCGCATCCGCACGCGCTCGATCACCTCGACCAGTTGCGACGGCCGAAACGGTTTGACGAGGTAATCCGACAGCACGCCGTCACCCAGTTCCGGCATGACCGACGGGCGGGCCAGTCCGGACAGGAACACCACGGGCGGCAGCGGCGAGGCCGCACCGGGGTCGGCGGCGTTGTCCGCGCGGCGCTGCTCGGCCATGCGGCGAACCGTGTCGAACCCGTCCCAGGGCGTCATCAGGACGTCCATGACGATCACCTCGACCGGCGCGGACTTGAGCTGCTTCAGGGCAGCCGGGCCGCTGGGCGCCGCCGTCACGTGAAACCCCTGCATGGAGAGTGTCAGGTCCAGCAGTTCCAGGATCTGTTCCTCGTCATCCACGACCAGCAGGTGCAGGCGCGGCCCGGACAGGGTCACGGCAGCAGGCCCAGGGGGTCCACAGGCCGACCGCCGATCCGGACCTCGAAGTGCAGGTGCGGGCCGGTGCAGAGGCCAGTGCAGCCGATGTAGCCCAGCAGCTGCCCCTGGTTCACGCGCTGACCCGAAGAGACCGCTGTGCGGCTCATATGCCCGTAGATGACGGTGCTGTCGCCGTCCGTGGTGTACACGTTCAGGCCGAACGCCCCGTACCGGCTTTCCGTGACAGTCCCGGCGGTCGCCGCGTAGATGGGAGTGCCGTACGGAGCAGCGAAGTCCACGCCGCCGTGGAATACCTGCTGATGAAACGCGATGTCCCGCTCCCCGAAGCGGCTGGTGATGCGGTACGTGCGCATCGGCCACGCCAGCCCAGATCGGGACGGCGCGCTGCTGGCCGCTGCCACGGCGTGCTGCCGGGCCTGCGCCGCCTGGGTCTGGGCCGCCTGGGTCTGGGCCGCCCGGGCCTGCGCCGCGGCACGGGCCTGGGTCTGCCGGACGCGGGCGGCCGCCTGAGCCGCCTCGTACTGCGCCTGCCGTTCGTAGGTGGCGACGAGGGCCTGGCGCCCGGGGCTGCTCTTCCAGGCGAGGAACGCCTCGTACCGTTCCTGCGCGTCGTACTGGGCTTGCAGGCGTTCACGCGCCCGTTGCTTCTTCTGTGCCAGGTAGGCGTCGTAGCGGCGCTGGCGTTCGGCTGCCAGGTCGGCCTGACGCCGGGCCTCGCGTTTCTTTGCCAGGGTCTGCGCGAAGCTCTCGGCGCGGATGCCCGGCAGGAGCAGCAGGTCTCCCACCTGCAACTCGGTGGGCAGGGCGTCATTGGCGCGGGCGGTCTGAACGAGGTCCGCTCCGTAGGCGGCAATCAGGGACAGCGCCGACTGTCCGGGCTTGATACGGACCAGCAGCCCCGTTGCGCCGGTGGGCACGTTCAGGACCGCTCCGGCCTTCAGGTCGTCCAGGCTCTTGCGGGTCAGGTTGAGACTCAGCAGGTCCACCAGCGTGATCCCGAAGCGGGCCGCCACGCGCGCCATGGTGTCGCCGGGCTGCGCGATGTACCGCTCGACCGTGGCAGGCCGCTGGGGACGCCGGGTGAGGTCGCGGTCCCCGAGGGTCACGCGCACGTAGCGGAGTCCCTTGCGCGCGGCACTGACCTTCACGGCGGACGCCGGGACACCGTACCGCCGCGCGACGACCGTGGCGGGCGTGGTCCCGGTCGTCAGAATGTCCACCGTTCGGGGCGCACGTTTCAGCGTCAGGTCAGCCGGGGCCTGCAGGTTCGGTTGCAGCGGCACCAGCAGCCCCCCGAGCGGCGTGGCCTGTTGGGCCTGGGCGGTCATGGGCGCACCGAGCAGTGCGGCGGTCACGGCAGCCCGGAAGGTCAGGCCGCGGAGAAAGAGAGAAGGCAAAAGTGAACTCCAGAGTCGAGAGTAGACAACGTCAGCCGCCGGCGAGGCCCTGCAGAAATTCGACGTTGTTCCGGGTTTTACCCATGCGGGACAGCAGCATTTCCATGGCGTCCGCCGGGTCCATATCGCTAATGACTTTGCGCAGCAGCCACATTTTCTTCAGTACTTCGGGTTGCAGCAGCAGTTCCTCGCGGCGCGTGCCGGACTTGAGAATGTCCAGCGCCGGGAAGATGCGCCGTTCCTCGAGGCGGCGCGAGAGCACGAGTTCCGCGTTCCCGGTCCCCTTGAATTCCTCGAAGATCACGTCGTCCATGCGGCTGCCCGTCTCGACGAGCGCGGTGGCCAGAATGGTCAGGCTGCCGCCCTCGCGGATATTGCGGGCCGCGCCCAGGAAGCGTTTGGGCCAGTGCAGCGCGTTGCTGTCCAGACCGCCGGACAGGGTGCGCCCGGTGGGCGGCGTGACAAGGTTGTTCGCGCGGGCCAGTCGCGTGATGGAGTCCAGCAGGATCACCACGTGGCCGCCCTCCTCGACGATGCGGCGCGCGCGTTCATGCACGAACTCCGCGACGCGCACGTGATGCTGGGGCGGTTCGTCGAAGGTGCTGGCGATGACCTGCGCGCCCTGCACGCTCTCGCGGAAGTCCGTGACTTCCTCGGGGCGCTCGTCAACCAGCAGGACCATGACGGTCACGTCCGGGTAATTCTTGACGATGGAGTTCGCGATTTTCTTCAGTAGGGTGGTTTTCCCGGCCTTGGGCGGCGCGACGATCAGAGCGCGCTGGCCCCGGCCGATAGGAACCAGCAGGTCCACGACGCGCAGGCTCAGGCCGTCGTCCATGCTGGGGTCTTCCATGACCAGTTGCACCTCGGGGAAGGTGGGGGTCAGGTCGTCGAAACGCGGGCGGCGCCGGGCTGTTTCGGGGTCCAGTCCGTTGACGGCCTCCACCTGCACCAGCGACCCGAAGCGTTCGTTCTCGCGGGGTTTTCGTGCCCGGCCGATGATCTCGTCACCGGTACGCAGGTGAAACTGCTTGATCAGCCCGGCTGTGATGATCACGGTACGGCTGTTGGGATCAAGCAGGTCGGCCTGCAAGAAGCCGTACCCGTCGGCACTGATTTCGAGGAACCCGCGCGCCAGCAGTTGCCCCTCGGCGTCTGCCTGGTGCTCCATGATGGCCAGCGCCAGCGTGTCTTTTTTCAGTTTGCGGTAGTTCTCGATCCCGTACCCGGCGGCAATCAGGTGCAGTTCGGGCAGGATCTTCTGTTGAAGTTCGTGAAAGGGCAGGCTGGCGCGGGTCGGGTCACTCACTGCTTGACCTCACCCCCGGCAGCCTGTTCCATGCGACCGGCGCGGCGCGGCGCAGTGGCAGTCATAGCAGAGTTGATAAAGAATTCCATAAACGTTCTCCCTGGCAGTGATTGTAAACACCTGCGGCCGCCAGTAGGCCACGCACAGGTGGAAAGAAGAGGGTAGCAGCAGGAAACGGCTTTCATCATACCGCTGCCGGCAGCCTGGCGCGGTGCACGTTGACCAGATCAGCCTGCCGCCCTACCATGAGCGGAGCCCCGCACTGGGGTGAGACCATCACGCTGCGAACGTGAGGACAGGCGGCCGGACACCGGGACGCACGAGCGAGTCAGGGACGGTGAGAGCCTGACGCGCGTTCACCCCAGCCGACGATCACCTCCCGCGCTGACGGAAGAACACCCCCCCGCACCGGGGGCCAGTAGAACCGTCCGGACGCCCCCCGACAGAGGGACTGTACAACGAGGCTGCTCCGCATGGAGCAGTGAAGTTGGGTGGTACCACGCGCCCGCACCGCTGACGGGGCGGCGCGTCCCAGCACCGAATCCGCGCCCGCCTTTCTGGCGGATGAACGGACCGCTGAGACGCGCCGCCCCCCCTGTTTGTGCCTTCCGGAGGCTCCCACATGCACCTGACCGACATTCCTTTCAGCGTCACCCACTGGTCTGACGTGCCCGCGACTGAACATCCGGGCGAACGCGGCGTGGCCACATGGCGCACCCGGCAGTTCGGCGCGGTGCGCGTGCGAATGGTCGAGTACTCTGCCGGGTACGTGGCAGATCACTGGTGTCACAAAGGGCACGTGCTGCTGGTGCTGAGTGGGCAACTGGAGACCGGGTTGCAAGACGGGCGCACCTTCACCCTGCGGCCCGGCGACTCGTACCAGGTGGCTGACGGTGCCGAGGCGCACCGCTCGGGCACGCGGGAGGGGGCCACTCTGTTCATCGTGGACTGACGCGCCCCCCACCTGGCCCACCCTCGCACCCGACCCTCTTTCCCGTGTGTTCTGGAGTTCCAATGACCAACCTTCCCTTCAAGCCCGTGCAGGGCAACCCCAACTTCCCGGCCCTGGAGCAGGACACCCTGGCGTGGTGGCAGGAGCGCCGGATCTTCGAGCGTTCGCTGGAACAGACCAGCGGCGCCCGGACCTTCACCTTCTTCGAGGGGCCGCCCACCGCGAACGGTCAGCCCGGCGTGCACCACGTGCAGGCGCGGTCCTTCAAGGACCTGTTCCCGCGTTTCCGGACCATGCAGGGCTTTCACGTGCCGCGCAAGGCCGGGTGGGACACGCACGGCCTGCCGGTCGAGATCGGCGTCGAGAAGAAACTCGGCCTGAACAGCAAACGGGAAGTCGAGGCGTACGGCATTGATAAATTCAACGCCGAGTGCCGCGCCAGCGTCTTCGAGTATGAGGCCGAGTGGCGCAGGTTCACGGAACGCATGGGGTACTGGGTGGACCTGGACGAAGCGTACATGACGCTGCACAGGGACTACATCGAGAGCATCTGGTGGAGCGTCAAGGACCTCGATCAGAAGGGCCTGCTGTACAAGGGATTCCGGGTCGCGCCGTACTGCCCGAAGGACGGCACGACCCTGTCGAACGCCGAGGTTAGCGAGGGCTACAAGGACATTCAGGATCCCAGCGTGTACGTGCCGTTCGCCCTGAAGGACCCCGCCAGCCTGGGCCTGCCGGACGACGCGGCGTTCCTGGTGTGGACGACCACCCCGTGGACCCTGCCGTACAACGTCGGCGTCGCCATTCACCCGGACTTCGAGTACGTGGCCGCGCGGGACAAAGAGGGCCGCGTGCTGATCCTGGCCGCCAGTCTGCGCGCCGAGGTGCTGGGCGAGGCCGCGCCCGTCCTGAAGACCTTCAGGGGCAGCGAACTGGACCGCGTGGGGTACGCGCCGCTGTTCACCGAAGCGTACGAGGCCGAGGGGGAAAGCAAACCCGTGTGGATGTCGGGCCTGGACACCTACGTGTCCGACAGTGACGGGACCGGCATCGTGCACACGGCGCCCGCATTTGGCGAGGACGACATGCGTCTGGCGCGCAACTACGGCTTCCCGGTGATCGTGGGCGTGGACGGCGAGGGCAAGCACCGCTTCGGCCCCTGGAAGGGCGTGTTCTTCCGGGACGCGAATACCGAGATCGTGCGCGACCTGCGCGCGCGCGGCCTGATGTGGCGGGAGAAGAACTTCCTGCACGCGTACCCGCACTGCTGGCGCTGCGGTACGCCGCTGATGTACTACGCGACCGAGTCCTGGTACCTGAACAACACCCGACTCAGAGAGCGGTTGATCGAACTGAACCAGACCATCGACTGGCACCCCGCGCACATCCGGAACGGCCGTTACGGCGGGTGGCTGGAGAACCTGATCGACTGGAACCTGTCGCGCAGCCGCTACTGGGGCACGCCGATGCCCGTCTGGGAATCCGAGGACGGCGAGTACCGCGTGGTCGGCAGTTACGCGGAACTGGCCGAGCTGAGCGGCCGCCCCGAACTGACGGGACCCGACTTCGACCCGCACCGGCCCTTCGTGGACGACATCACGATCGAGGACGGCGGCAAGACCTTCCGGCGCGTACCGTACGTGATGGACGTCTGGTACGACAGCGGCTCCATGCCGTTCGCGCAGCACCACTACCCCTTCGAGAACAGGGAACAATTCGAGAACGGCGGCTTCCCCGCCGACTTCATCGCGGAGGCCATCGACCAGACGCGCGGGTGGTTCAACAGCCTGCACCAGATCGGCACGATGGTGTTCGACTCTGTGGCGTACAAGAGCGTCATCTGCTCGGGGCACATCCTGGACGAGAAGGGCGCGAAGATGAGCAAGAGCAAGGGGAACGTCGTGAACCCCTGGGACGTGTTCGAGCAGTACGGTGCGGACGCTGCCCGCTGGTACATGTACGTGAGCGCGCCGCCCGAACTGAGCCGCCGCTTCGGCATGAATCTGGTGGGCGAGGCCTTCCGCAGTTACTTCCTGACGCTGTGGAACACCTACTCATTCTTCGTGCTGTACGCGAATCTTGACCGACCCGACCTGAGCGCCGCGCCCGGCCCCGCGGACCGGCCCGAGGTGGACCGCTGGCTGCTGGCGAAAGTGCAGGCACTCGTCGAGACCGTGACGGCCGCACTGGAGAACTACGACCCGACCGGCGCGAGCCGCGCCCTGCAGGACTTCGTGACCGAGGACCTGAGCAACTGGTACGTCCGGCGTAACCGCCGCCGCTTCTGGTCTGCTCCGGGTGTCGGGGCCACCCCCGACGCCCCGAGCGGAGCGAGCATGAGAGGCGGCGCGGTGGACACCGCCGCATACGCCACACTCCACCACGCCCTGAAGACCGTGACCCTGCTGACCGCGCCGTTCACGCCGTTCCTGGCCGAGACCCTGTACCAGAACCTCGTGCGCAGCGTGGATGACAGCGCGCCCGAGAGCGTGCACCTCGCTGCGTGGCCCGTGGTAGACGAGGCGCTGGCGGCCCCCACCCTGGTCGCTGAGATGGACGCCGTGCTGCGCGTCGTGAGCCTGGGCCGCGCCGTGCGCGGACAGACCGGCATGCGCCAGCGCCAGCCGCTCCCGAAAGTCATGCTGCGCGCCCGCAGCGCCGAGCAGACGCAGTCCCTCGGGCGCTTCGCGGAGCAGATCAAGGAGGAACTGAACGTCAAGGAGGTCGAACTGATCGACCAGTTCACGGAACTCGTCAGTTACGTGCTGCGCCCGAATCTCCCCCTGCTTGGCAAGAAGTTCGGGAAGTCCGTCCCGCAGGTGCGCGCCGCGCTGGCCGCCGCCGACGCGAGCGAGATCGCCCGACTCGTGCGCGACGGCAGGCAGTTCGAGGTGATCTCGCCGGACGGTGAACGCTTCGAACTCGGGCCGGACGAGGTGCTCGTGGACGCCCAGTCTCCCGAGGGCTTCGCGGCGCAGGAAGAAGCCGGGTACCTCGTCGCCTTCGATACGACCCTGACACGCGAACTGGAACTGGAGGGCCTGGCCCGCGACCTCGTGCGCGGCGTGCAGGACGCCCGCAAGAAGGCCGGTTTCGAGGTGCAGGACCGCATCAACCTGCACCTGAACCTGAGCGGCGACGCCCGCGCGGCCGCCGAGGTCTGGCAGGAGTACCTGATGAGCGAAACGCTCGCCGAGACGCTGATCTTCGGAACGGCCGATGGATTCGAGGCGGAACTGGAGGGCGGAACGGCCTACCTGGAACGCCTGGAGACATCGGGCCACACCTGAGCCGGGTCCCATGCTCCCCGCTGCCTGCGCGGCTCCCTCGGCGGCGCAGGCTCCACCATCGGACAATATCCCTTCCATGACGGAGGCTGGTATGGATGGCGTTCAGGGCGACGGTTGCGGCGGCGATCCCCGTCTATACTCCGCAGCGATGAGGCATGAGCAACGTAGTCAGGTTCGCGGGCGGACGCGGTGAAGGTCGCGGTGCTGTGTCACGCCAGCGCGGGGGGGTCCGGGGTGGTGGCGGCCGAGCTGGGCTTGCAGGTGGCCCGCGCGGGGCACGAGGTGCATTTCGTGGGTTCGGCGCAACCGTTCCGGCTGGGCGGGCAGGGCGGCATGCACGGCCCGTACTTTCATCAGGTGAGCGCCTACGCCTACGCGCTGTTCGATCAGCCGTATCCGGAGCTGGCAGCGGCGAACACCCTGACAGAAGTGATCCTGGAACACGGCGTGGAGCTGTCTCACGCGCACTACGCCATTCCGCACGCGACGGCCGCCATTCACGCGCGGGCCATTTCGGGGCGCACGCGGGTGATGACCACGCTGCACGGGACGGATGTGACGCTGGTGGGCCTGGAACCCGCGTTCCGGCACACGACCCGTCACGCCATCGAGAAGAGCGATCACGTGACGGCCGTGTCGCGTTACCTCGCGCAGCACACCCAGGAGGTGTTCGGGCTGGACCGCGAGATCGAGGTGATCCACAACTTCGTGGACAGCGACCGTTTCGTGCGCGTGACGGACCCAGCGGTGCGGGCGCGGTTCGCGCATCCGGACGAGGCGCTCCTGGTGCACGTCAGTAACTTCAGGCCCATCAAGCGTGCCGAGGACGTGGTTCAGGTGTTCGCGCGGGTGGCGAGCGAGATTCCGGCGCGGCTGCTGATGATCGGGGACGGCCCCGAACGGCCGCGCGTGTTCGAACTGGCGCAGCAACTGGGCGTGATCGGCCGCACGCACTTCCTGGGGTCGTTCCCGGATGTCGAGACGGTGCTGGGTATCAGCGACCTGTTCGTGCTGCCCAGTAGCCAGGAGAGTTTCGGGCTGGCGGCGCTGGAAGCCATGAGTTGCGAGGTACCGGTCGTCGCGTCGAATGCGGGCGGCATCCCGGAGGTCGTGGAGCAGGGCGTGACCGGGTTCATGGCGGACGTGGGTGACGTGGACAGCATGGCGGACGCCGCCCTGAACATCCTACGGAACCGGGAGCTGTACCTGCGGATGGGCGCGGCAGGCCGTCAGGCCGCAGTGACAAAGTTCCATCAGAGTCAGATCGTTCCGCAGTACATCCGGGCCTATGAGCGAACGGTGACCGGGCGACAGGTCTGATACGGATTCCGATTGATTCGCTATAGTTCTGAATCAATCCGAGCGGACGCGAGTGGGAACAATGTACGGATTCCGCTCCATTCCACCACGATCCGAACAATGCCCCCTGTGGCTCCATACCGCGCAATCCGTATGAGGGCCGCAGGCTGGGGGAAGCAGGGCGGAGGGGAAGCTACCCTTCCCTTTCCCGAGTCTCGGTCATGCCCTTAGTAAGTGAATAGTTTCACGATTACCCAGGCTCGTGAACAATTTATTGGACTTTTGCACCACGGGTTGTCTGACACTGAACGCACGCAAATGAATGAAGGTGCCGCATCTCCATCCGAGCGAAAGCCCGCAGAAGGCAGAAGCTTCAGGCCTGGTTCAACGCGACAGGCGAACCATTACCGTCGTGGAGTCACTGAAGGGCTGCACAGCCACAGCGCGGCCCACGTCCACGATCAGGGCATTCCAGCCGCGATTCAGGGTGGCCGCGTAGCCTTTGCTGGCCTTCACAGTCACGTCGGTGTTCACCCACGCGACGAAGAGAGTCGCGCGGCCGACGCTGGGCAACACGTCTCGCAAGGGTTCAGTCTCGTCGCGGCGGCCGTTATTGTTTGAGTCGCGGTACACGAAGAACTTCAGTTCGGCCACGCGGGCCTGCGCGGAAACCTGCACCGGGTCGATCACGCCGGGCCAGGTGACGTTCTGTGGGGTCAGGTCCACCTGCGCGCGCGCCGTGGGGGGCGCCGTGGGAATCTCGAGCTCGAAGCGACCGTTTTCGAGTGGGACGCTGGTGACTTCCTCGACCGCCTGCCCGAACGGAGACACCACGAAGCCCGCCACGCGCGTGTCGCCGGGGCTACTGCCCTCCACGCTGCCCCGGATGGTCAGACCCAGGCCCTGCCCGGCAGACAGCACAGTCAACGCGATCAGGTAGGGTCGAAGGTTCATACGAACAGTCTACGCGCGAGTCTGACGGGGGTGTGACGGCAAGTAGGCGTGCCGTTCACGCCCGGCACATGAACTGGCCCGGCCCACCACGCGGGTGAGCCGGGCCAGCACGGAATCCGGGGTTACTTGCTCAGTGCGGCCTTGACCATGTCGATGATCTCGGGCATGGTGTCGGCGACCGGGACGTTCGCGGCGGCGAACGCAGCCAGCTTGCTTTCCGGGGTGCCCACGTCGCCCATGATGATCGCGCCGGCGTGACCCATGCGCTTGCCCTTGGGGGCGCTGCGGCCGCTGATGAAGGCCACGACGGGCTTTTTCATGTTCTTGGCGATGTACTCGGCGGCGGCTTCCTCGTCCGCGCCGCCGATCTCGCCGATCACGACGACAGCGTCGGTGTCGGGGTCGGCTTCGAACAGGGGCAGCACGTCCGCGAAGGTCGTGCCGATCACGGGGTCCCCGCCGATGCCGACGGTGGTGCTCGTGCCCATGCCCGCGTCGTTCAGCAGCTTGGCGGCCTCGTAGGTCAGGGTGCCGCTGCGGCTGATCAGGCCGATGCGGCCGGGGTTGGTGTAGATCTTGTTCGGCATGATGCCGACCTTCGCCTGGCCGTTCGTGACCAGACCGGGGCAGTTACCGCCGATCAGTCGGACGCCCTGGCCGCCCTCGGCGCGGCTGGCCGCGTCGAGCGTCTTGACTTCCTGCACGGCTTTCATCATGTCCACGGTGGGCACGCCTTCGGTGATCAGGACGATCAGGGGCATGCCGGCGTGCGCGGCTTCCAGCACGGCGTCAGCGGCGCCGGCCGGGGGCACGAAGATGATGCTGACGTTGGCGTCGTGCGCGGCTTTCGCCTCGGCGACGCTGTTGTACACGGGCCAGCCTTCAAAGTCGGTGCCGCCCTTGCCGGGCGTGACGCCCGCGACGACCTGGGTGCCGAATTCTTTCATGGCGCGGCTGTGGCTGGCGCCTTCGCGTCCGGTCATGCCCTGCACGATGACGCGGCTGCTGCTATCAACGAGAATGCCCATTACTTGCCCTCCGCGGCGTTGGCGTCCTTGGCGGCCTCGTCGGCGGCCTCGAACATGGTGGCGTACATCTGGATCAGGGGGCTGCCCACCTCGGCGAGCAGCGCCTTGGCCTCGTCCTCGGCCGTGCCCGCGATGCGCATGCGCACGGGCTTGGTCAGGATGCCGTCGTTCAGGGCCTGGATGACGCCCTTGGCGACCTCGTCGGCGCGGGTGATGCCGCCGAAGATGTTGATGAAGATGGCCTTGACGTCGGGGTCCTTGCTGACCAGTTTGACCGCGTTGTACACGATATCGGCCTTGGCGCCGCCGCCGATGTCAAGGAAGTTGGCGGGTTTGGCGCCGGCGCGGTTGACCACATCGAGGCTGGTCATCACGATGCCCGCGCCGTTGCCCAGCACGCCGACGTTCCCGTCGTCAAGTTTCACGTAAGCGAAGCCGTATGTGCTGGCCTCGATTTCGAGGGGGTGCTCGGCTTCCAGTTCACGCCAGTCGGCGAGGTCCGCGTGGCGGTACATGGCGTTGTCGTCGATCTCGAACTTGGTGTCCAGCGCGAGCGGGATGCCGTCGGGACCGACGAACAGCGGGTTGATCTCGACGAGCACGGCGTCACGCTCCAGCGCGGCCTTGCTCATCTTGACCATCATGTCGGCGATCTTGTTCAGGTTGCCCTTGAAGCCGGCCTTGATGGCCACCTCGCGCGCCTCGTAGGGGCGCAGGCCCGTCACGGGGTCCACGCGGTGCTTGATGATCTTCTCGGGCGTGGCGGCGGCCACTTCCTCGATTTCCATGCCGCCCTCGGCGCTGGCCATCAGGGTGTAGCTCTGCACGTTGCGGTCAACGATCATGCCGACGTAGTACTCGACGCCAGCGTCGATGTCCACAGCCTTGGTGACGAGCACCTTGTTGACGGTCAGGCCCTTGATGTCCATGCCGAGGATCTTCTCGCCGTTCTCGAAGGCCTTGTCCTCGGTGGGGCTGAATTTCACGCCGCCGGCCTTGCCGCGTCCGCCCACGTGCACCTGGGCCTTGACGACGACGGACTGACCGTACTCGCGGGCGATCTGGCGCACCTCGTCGGGGGTGCGAGCGACCTTGCCGTCCTGAACGTTGACGCCGAATTGGCGCAGAATTTCCTTACCCTGATACTCGTGAAGTTTCACGGTGATCCCTCCTTGGGGGTGGTGGCAGACCCTGAACAGGCCGTGTCGATTGTCCCGATAGACGAGTATAAACGCATGACAGGTGATCCCGTTCACACTGTCTCCGGACTGGGGACAGTCGGGAGACAGTCTGAACGCTGGATAGTGCGCACCCTAGCGCATTCCGGCGCCCTGGCGGGAGGGTCGCGGCGACCAGGGCGTGCCGGTGGGTGAGCAGACGCACCGGGGGAGCGCGTGTTAGGTTTCTCTGCATGAGTCAACTGGAGCAGTTGCGCGCCGCCATGGGCCGAGCCGGAGTGGACGCCCTGTGGATCAGCGACGCAGCGAACGTACGGTATCTGAGCGGCTTCACGGGCGGCAGTGACGGCAAGGTGCTGGTCACCCCGCAGGGCGCGGCGCTGTACACCGACGCACGCTACACGGTGCAGGCGCGCCAGGAATCGCGCGTGCCGCAGGTCATCGCGCGCCCCCCGGCCACACTGGAGCACGCGGCGCCGGGCTTGGCGGGCCTGCGGGTGGGTTTTGAGGCCGAGAACCTGACCGTGGCCGAACTGGAACGCTTGCGGGAGTCCTGGCCGCAGGCGACGCTGGTTCCCACCGCCGGTCTCGTATCTGAACTGCGCATGATCAAGGCGCCGGATGAGGTGCAGGCTGTGCGGGACGCGCAGGCGCTGGCCGACCGGGTGTTCTCTCAGGTGCGCCCCATGATCCGTGCGGGCGTGCGTGAACTCGACGTGGCGCTGGAGATCGAGTCACGGTTACGCCGGGCAGGAGCCGAGAGTGCCTTTGAGGTCATCGTGGCGAGCGGCCCACGCGGGGCCATGCCGCACGGCGTGGCGTCGGAGCGCGTGATCGAAGACGGCGAGTTGGTCACGGTGGACATGGGCGCGCGCCTGAACGGCTACAACAGCGACATGACCCGCACGGTGGCGGTGGGCACGCCCAGCCCCGAGATGCGCCGCGTGTACCAGGCGGTGCTGGAAGCCGAGGAGGCAGCGGTACGCGCGGTGCGGCCCGGTGTGAGCGGCGCGGAACTCGACGCCCTGGCGCGCGGCATTCTGACCGGGCACGGTCTGGGCGAGGCGTTCGCGCACTCGCTGGGGCACGGGGTGGGCCTGATGGTCCATGAGGGGCCCAGCCTGCGCAGCGGCAGCGAGGACGTGCTGCGCCCCGGCATGATCGTGACCGTCGAGCCCGGCGCGTACCTGCCGGACGTGGGCGGGGTGCGGATCGAGGACCTGGTGCTGGTCACCGAGGACGGCTCCGAAGTCCTGAGCCACAGCGAGAAGGAAGCGGTATGAGCGTCTCCAGAAGGGTCTGGGCGGTGCTGGCCGCTGCGGCGCTGGCCGCCGGACCAGGAGCGGCGCAGGCAGGGCCGTACCGCGTTCAGGCGGGCGACACGCTGTGGCAGATCGCGCGGGCCCACGGGGTGAGTGTGCAGAAGCTGCTGGACATGAACGGCCGGACAGGCGGTGCGCTCCGGCCGGGCGAGGTCCTGACCGTGCCAGGCGGGAACGCTGCGACTCAGGCGTCGGTCCGCGCGCCTGCCATGCCCCCTGCGGCCGGGCAGCGCGGGCAGGCCGTGTACTACGGCGGTCGCCGGGACGGGCGCACGGTCATGACGGCCGCGCACCTGAGCCTGCCGCTTGGAACGTGGGTGCGGGTCACGCATGAACGCACGGGCCGCAGCGTGAACGTACTGATTAACGACCGCGGCCCGTTCGGGGTGCCTTCCCGCATTATCGACCTGTCGCGCAATGCAGCCGCCGCGCTAGGAATTCTCAGCGAGGGTACAGCGCCCGTGCGCCTGGACAGGGTCCGCTAGCCTGACTTTCCCCGCCTGGGGACGGAACCCGGCGCGAACGGAGCCGGTGCCCGGAGGCTGGCCCGGGCAGAGGTGTTAGAATCGTTCGGGTCTTCACTACGGACAGACGCTTCGACACATGTGCTTCACCCCCCGAGGAGGATGGTTTCAATGACGATAGAAACGGCTCTACTGACCCTGGATACCCTTGCGAAGTACCTCAAGGAAAAAGAAGTTCAGCTGGACATGGAAGAGAACAACGGCCAGCGGTTCATCCGCATGGGCTGGCGCTTCGAGATGGGCGACGCGGCCGTGCTGGTCAGCGTGAACGACGGCCCGAACAACACCAGCCGCCTGGAAGTCACCTGCGTGACCCAGAAGCAGTACAACGACCGCCGCAACGAGGTCGTGAACATGCTGAACGACCGCAACCGCGAGCGGGCCTTCGCGCGTTCCATCGACGCCGACGGCAACGTGTGGCTGGAGTACGTGGGCTTCTACCCCACCCTGGCCGAGATGCCCCAGGAGACCTTCGACACGCTGTTCGGCGGCGTGCTGATGCACTTCCAGGATGACTACGGCACGCTGGAGGGCTACGTGGCCCAGAGCGGCCCGCAGCTGCAACAGCCTCAGGCCTGAGCGCCCGACGGTGGGGAAGTGGGGTGACCTGCTTCCCCTTTCTTCGTAGATACTAAGTGAATACTTTCACGATTCCCGCCATATGTGAAATAATGAGTCACATCGATAGGGAGGGGAGTCTCTCTGACTGCATCTCTCAGCTGACGACCATCAGGTACCCGGTCACGGTGGGGGGGGGTTGACAGGGTGCCCCAGGAGGGCTAACAGCGTGACGGTTCTGTCAGAACGCGGCACGTAACCTGAGTTTCATGAGTCAGGCCGGACCCAACCCGCCTCCCCGCCTTCCCCGGCGGGGGCCGATGGGACGCGGCACGATGCGGTTTCAGTTCACGCTGGTGATCTTCATGCTGGCCTTCCTGCCGAACGTGGTCCTGACCATCACGGCGCAGCCCAGCGTGGCCACCTCCACCCTGATCGCCTGGATGCTGATCGTGGGCGTGCTGTGCGCGCTCGTCGGGTACCTGCTGAGCGGGACGCTGCTGCGCGCCGTCAGCCGCCTTCAGACGGAGGTGGAACGCGGGGATTTCACCCGGCCGCACCCGGACGACCCCAGCGAGATCCTGGCCCTGCGCGGCGCGTTCAAGGACCTGCTGGGCCGCCTGGGCACCGAACAGGGCCGCCGCAACGCCTTCATGGCCACGCTGGTCCACGACCTGAAAACCCCGCTGATCGCCACCGGTCACCTGACCCGCGCCCTGACCACCCTGCCACTCCCCGAGGAGGAGCGCCGCGCGGTCGGCGAGCAGATCCAGGCGGAAACCACGCGCCTGCTGTCCCTGGTGCAGCAGATGGCCGACGCTCACCGATTCGAGCAGGAAGACGCGCAGGTCCACACCGTGCCCACTGACCTGCGCGCCCTGATTGCTCAGGTTGCCGCCCGGCTGAGCGCACAGGCGACGCCAGTGACCATCAGCGTGAGCGGTCAGGGGCACGCCGACGTGGACCCCGGGCTGCTGGACCGCGCCGTGACGAACCTGACCGTGAACGCCCTGCGCTACGCCAGCGGGCGCGTGGACATCAGCGTCACGCCGCGCGGTATCGAAGTCACCGATGACGGCCCCGGCCTGTCCGGCCCCCTGAGCGAGCTGGCGCAGCCGTTCAACTCGCAGCCGACCACCATTGCCGGCAGGCAGTACACCGCCGGGACCGCCGGACTGGGCCTGTTCATCGCGCGCCGCGTGGCCGAGGCGCACGGGGGACACCTGCACTACGACCGGCTGCACACTGGCCAGGCGCCAGAACAGACGCCGGGTGACGTTCCTGGCACCGCGCCCACGCACCACCGGGCCGCGCCCCCTGACCCTGACGCCCCCACGCGCGGCCGCACACCCTACCTGACCCGTTTCACTCTCGTACTGCCGGAGGTAACACCATGAGACTCGTTATTGCCGATGACCACCCGCTGTTCCGCCTGGGCCTGAAATACGCGCTGATGCACCAGGGCTTCGATGTCGTCGCCGAGGCCAGCGACGGCCTGAGCGCCCTGGAAGCCTGCCGGGCCCTGCAACCCGACGCCGCGCTGCTGGATGTCAAGATGCCCGGCATGACCGGGATCGAGGTCTGCGAGCGCCTGCGGCAGAGTAACCCCCGGCTGGTCAGCGTCCTGATCACCACCTTCGCCGAGCCGGCCATCGTGCAGGCCGCCCGCGCTGCCGGGGCGCGCGGGTACGTCAGCAAGGAAACCGACCCGGAAAGCCTGGCCCGGCAACTGAGGGACATCGTGGCGAACCCCGACGTGGACCGCCTGCCGCACGTGGACGTGCCCCGCCTGACGCCCCGCGAGTCCGAGGTGCTGCCCCTCCTGGCACAGGGCTACAGCAACAAGGAGATCGCCAAGAACCTGGGTGTCAGCCCGGACACCGTCAAGGACCACCTGGCACGCCTGTACGCCAAGCTGGACGCCGGGGACCGCACCGAGGCGGTCAGCCGCGCCCGTTCTATCGGCCTGCTGCATTAAGCGCCGTCATGGGCTTGCCGGGAGTGACGGTGGCGAAAGGCCAGTAGGATCAGGGAATGACACGTTGCAACGCTCTCCCCTACCCTGACCTTGGGGCAGGTCCGGACTGCGGCGGCGTGCGTTTGAAACCCTGAAACCTCTACGACCCACCGATTCCCCGTCTGCAATACGCTTGTTTCCTCACCGCCCCACTCGGCTCGGTTGCCGTTGCAACCCTTGCGGCGTAAGTCCGCCTCAGTGACCGCCTCCCAGCCCCTCACCCCTGTCCGTGCGGGCTGCCTGTACCCTGCGGGGCATGAGTGGCCCTTTCCTGTTATCTGACCGTGCCCTGAGCCTCAAGCCGTCCTCGACGGTCGCCGTGACCAGCCGGGCGCTGGAATTGCGGCGTCAGGGCGTGGACGTCATCAGCATGAGCGTGGGAGAACCGGATTTCGACACGCCCGCCCACGTGAAGGCGGCGGCCATTGCCGCCATCGAGAGCGGTAAGACGAAGTACACGGCGGTCAGCGGCATCCCGGAGCTGCGCGAGGCGATCAGCGCCAAATTAGCGCGCGAGAACGGCCTGCATTACGCGCCGGACTGCGTGACGGTCACGAGTGGCGGCAAGCAGGCGCTGTTCAACGCTTTTCTGGCGCTGCTCAATCCCGGTGACGAGGTGCTGATTCCCGCGCCGTACTGGGTCAGTTACCCGGAAATGGTGGCGCTGGCGGGCGCGGTCCCGGTGCCGGTGCCGACCACGCCGGAATCGGGCTTTCAACTGGACCCGCAGGCGCTGGAAGCGCGCGTGACCCCCAGGACCCGCATGATCGTGCTGAACAGCCCCGGCAACCCCACGGGCGCGGTGTTCACGCCGGAGGTGCTGGAAGCCGTGGCGGGCGTGGCGCAGCGGCACGGGCTGATCATCGTGACCGACGAGATGTACGAGCATCTGGTGTACGACGCCCGTCAGGTCAGCATCGGCCTGTACGCGCCGGAGCACACACTGACCATCAACGGGGCCAGCAAGGCGTACGCCATGACCGGCTGGCGCATCGGGTACGCGGGCGGACCCAGGGGCGTGATCGCCGCCATGAACGCCCTGCAATCCCAGAGCACGAGCAACGCCAGCAGCGTCTCGCAGTACGCCGCGCTGGCTGCCCTGGAACAGCACGAGGCGACCGCACGCTTTATCGACATGGCCCGCGAGGCGTACCGCGAGCGGCGCGACGTGATCGTCGCCGGCCTGAACGCCCTGGGCCTGCCCACCCCCACCCCGCAGGGTGCGTTCTACGTGATGGCGAACACGGACCGCATCCACACCGACGAGCTGGAAGCCGCGCGGCGCATCCTGGACGACGCGCAGGTGGCGGTCGTCCCCGGCACGGATTTCGGCGCGGCCGGACAGGTGCGCCTGAGTTACGCGACCGACCTGAACACCATTCACGAGGTCCTGCGCCGCATCGGCACCCTGATGACCTGACAGGGACCAAATGCCAGTGCTGACATGATCGGCCGAGCGCCGCCGCCCAGAGCTCCCTTCGGTGAAGCTCTCCCGGAGAGGTGATTTGACACCATGCCCTGGGACGCTGGAGGCGCACGGGTAGCCTCAGGAAAGACTGAACGGGCCTTCATCGCGGCGTGGGGCACCCGGACCACCACCTGACCGGCGTGGCAGGTTCCGGCCCATCGTCCCTGGTGTCCGGGAAGTCGGCTGCCGAGGCGCAGCGGCAGTCTCATTCAGGGCAGGGGCGGCGCCCGCCCATTCCTGTGACGCTTGCTGCTCTTCACTGCCTGCATTCCACCCCCCCGACGGGCTAGACTCGCCCGCAATGAGTCTGGTTGTGATGGCGACAGGTGGAACGGGTGGGCACATCTACCCGGCGGTGGCGACGGCGCGTGAGTTGATGGCGCGCGGGCATGAGACGCTGCTGCTGGGGCAGCGGGGCGGCATGGAGGAGCGCGTGGCGGCGGAGCAGGGCCTCGCGTTTCACGGGGTGGACGCCGGGAAACTGGCGCGCAGCGGGCAGGGCCGCCCGGACCCGCGCGAGTTGCTGCGGGCCGGGCAGGGCGTGGCGCAGGCGCGCTCGTTCCTGGCGCGCACGCGGCCCGGCGCGGTCGTCGGATACGGGGGCTTCGCGAGCCTGCCGGGCGTGCTGGCGGCGCAGAGCCTGGGCCTGCCGACGGTGCTGCACGAGCAGAACGCGCGGCTGGGTCTGACGCAGCGCCTGGCGGTGCGCGGCGCGCGGGCGGTCGGGACGGCGTACGAGCGGGTGATCGGACTGGACCCGAGGCGGGCGTCGCTGGTGGGCATGCCGGTCCGCGAGACGCGCATGCCGCGTGCCGAGGCGCTCGAACAGCTGGGGTTGCAGGACGGCCCACTGACGATCTTCGTGATGGGCGGGTCGCAGGGCTCCCTGTTCCTGAACAATGCCGTACCCGACACGCTGCGCCACCTGCTTGGCGGCGAGGGACTGCTGTCCCCGCAGACCACGGCCGGCGGCCTGAGTGTGGACCTGGATTTCACGGGTTCGCGGGCGACCGGGGGCGTGCAGGTGCTGCACTCGACCGGTCCGCGCTGGCTGGCGGACGTGGCGCGCGGCGTCAGGGACCTCGAGTGGTACGAGGCCGTGGGTTTCGTGGACGCGGTGGCGGCGTGGTCGGTGGCCGACCTGGCGATCACGCGCGCCGGGACGAGCACGCTGGCGGAAGCGGCGTTCCACGGGGTCCCGCTGATCATGGTGCCGCTGCCCGAATCGGCCGAGAACCACCAGTACCACAACGCCGTGGCGGTGCAGCAATCCGGGGCGGGGCGCGTGGTGGAACAGAAGGACGTTCCCGGAGAGCTGGGCCGGGCGGTGTTAGAGTGTGCAGCAGCGGGTCCGCGCGCCTCGATGCGTGAGGCGGCCCTCGGGCGCTCCCAGGTGGGCGCGGCGGGGCGGTTCGCGGACCTGATCGAACGGCACCTGCGTGAGTGGGCCCCTCTGACCTCCCATGACTGACCTATCCTCCCAGCTAACAACGCCCGGCGACGCCGGGGCGTCCCAATCCGTCTCTTCTGCCGCTCCCGCCGGTCGTCCGGCCGCGGCTGCGCCTGCGCCCGCTCCGCTGCACTATCACCTGATGGGTGTGGGCGGCATCGGCATGAGCGCCTTCGCGCGGCTGCTCCTGGCGGCCGGGCACCGCGTGAGCGGATGCGACGAATCCGTGACCGAACTGACGGCGCAGCTTCAGGCCGAGGGGATTCCCGTGGCGACCGGGCACGCCGCGGAGCACGCGCTGGACGCACCCTTCGGGCGGGTGGACGTGCTGGTCGCTTCAGAAGCGGTTCCCAGACTGCACCCGGAACTCCAGGCGGCGCGCACGGCTGGCGTGGAGGTGCGGCCGCGCATGACGCTGCTGGGCGACCTGCTGCGCGCCGGTCCCAGCGTGGGCGTGATCGGCACGCACGGCAAGACGACCACCACCAGCATGATCGCCGTGGCGATGCAGGGCGCGGGGCTGGACCCGTCCGCGTTCGTGGGTGGGATCGTGCCGGAGTTCGGCAGTAACGCCCGCGTGGGCTCCGGGCCGTTCGTGGCCGAGGTAGACGAGTCCGACCGGGCCTTTGCGGAATTGGGCTGCGCGACGGCCGTGTTCACGAACGCCGAGGACGATCATGTGGGCGGCAATCAGGCCACGTACTGGGAGACGGTCGAGGAGCAGCACGCGGGGTTCGCGCGGTTCGTGGCGCAGTCCGGGCGGGTGCTGCTGTGCGCGGACTGGCCGGGCCTGGATGAACTGGTGCGGGGCGCGCCGGAACGCCTGAGTTACGGGCAGGCGCCGGACGCGGATTACCGCGCATTGAACCTCCGACCCGACGAGGACGGCACGTCGTTCACGGTGTCGTTCCGGGGGGAGGTGCTGGGTGAGGCGCGCGTCGGGCTGCCCGGCACGCACAACGTGCTGAACGCGCTGGCGGCGCTGGCGGTCACGCACCTTCACGGCGGGGATTTCGCGCGGGCGGCCTCGGCGCTGGGAGCGTTCCGGGGGCCGGGGCGGCGCTGGCAGCGGATCGGGGAGCTGAACGGCGCGTTGATCGTGGATGATTACGCGCACAACGCCACGAAGGTCGCGGCGGCCGTGCAGGCGGCCCGCCAGACCGGTCGGCGCGTGCGGATCGTGTTCCAGCCGCACCGCTTCCTGCGCACGCAGCAGTCCTGGCCGCGGCTGGCCGACGCGCTGATGGACGCCGATGAAGTGCTGCTGATGGACATCGCGGCGGCCAGTGAGGCGCCCATCGAGGGCATTCACGCGACCCTAATCTCGGGGCGCATGCTGGAAAACGGCCACGCGGGCGTCACGTACCTCCCGGACCCCCGTGAGATCCTGCGCGTGCTCCGCGCCTCGGCCACGCCGGGTGACATCATCGTGACGATGGGGGCCGGTGACGTGTGGAAGCTCTCGCGTGAACTGGCCGGGGAACCGGCATGAGGGCCGCGCCGGTCAGCCGCACGGGCGCGCGCGTGGAGCGGTTGCCCCTGGCGCGATTCACGACGCTGGGCGTGGGCGGTGAATCCGAGGTGTGGTTCGTGTCGGACCACGCGCAGCTGGCCGAGGCGATGGAACAGCCGTACCGCATCCTGGGCGGCGGGAGTAACCTCGTGATTGCCGATGAGGGCGTGCCGGAGCGCGTGATACGCCTCAGCGGCCCACTTGCCGAGCGCGACCTCGAACCCGACCCGCACCTGAGCACCGAAGACGAGATCGTGACCGGCTGGGTGGGCGGCGGCGTGCCCCTGCCCGGCCTGATCAGGCAACTTCAGAAGCTGGGGCTGAGTAACTTGGAAGGCACGGTCGGGATTCCCGCGCAGGTGGGCGGCGCTGTCTGGATGAACGCCGGCACACGCTACGGCGAGATGTTCGATGGCCTGCACACCATTGAGATCGTGACCCCGCAGGAGACTCGTCAGGTCATGCCCGACGACCTCCAGTGGGGTTACCGGGACAGCGGAATTCCGCGCAACCACGTGGTGTCGCGTGTGCGGCTGCGGCTGCGGCGCAGCACCCCGGAAGCCGTGCTGGAGAAGATGGAATTCGCGGATCAGGCGCGCAAGGGCCAGCCGAAGATGAAAACGCCGGGCTGCGCGTTCAAGAATCCCGGCGGCGTGAGTGCCGGGCGACTGATCGACGAGGCGGGGCTCAAGGGCACGCGCGCCGGGAACGCCCTGATCGCGCCCGAGCACGCGAATTTCATCGTAAACCTGGGTGGCGCGACGGCCGCCGACGTGCACGCGCTTCTGGACACCATCCGGGAGCGCGTGCCGGTGCCCATGGAACTGGAGTACGAACTGTGGCCCGAGCGGCTGCCCGCCGCGCAGAGCCCGGGCCGACAGGCCGCTGACCGGCATCAGGCTGACGTGCACCGGGATGGGCCGACCACATGAAACCCGATTCCACTGTGAACGGCCAGCCCCGGAACCGCCGCGTGGCTGCGGCCGAGGACGGCGCGCCGCTGGACCTTTGCTTCGGCACGCCGCAAGGCTTGGCGTCCGACTCTGCCGATGGTGCGCGGGCAGAAACCGGCCGCGTGGAGGGCGGCGAGCAGCCCCGCCGGGTTGTGTCTCGCCGCGCGTGGATCCTGCGCGGTGTCCTGGGGGCGGCGCTGCTGGCGGGCGCGGCGGTGGGCGGCTGGTACGCGCTGCCCGTCAAGACGGTGGCGGTCGAAGGCAACGAGCGGCTCACGGACGCCCGGGTGCTGGAACTCGCCGGGTTACAGCCGGGCTTTGGCTGGCTGTATTACGGTGCTTGGCGGGCGCGTGGGCTGCTGGACAGTCCGTGGGTGGCGTCGGCCACGGTCACGCGGGTCTTTCCAGGAACCGTGCGGATTCGCGTCAACGAGCGGGTCGCGCGCGCGCGGTACGAGCGGCCGGACGGGTTGGTCTTGACGGTCGCCGGGGACGGGACGCCGCTGCCCGGCGCGCTGAACACGCAGACGCTGCCGCTCGTCAGCGGGTGGGGACCCCCTCGCCTGGGCGACGTTCTGCCGGTGCTGAGTGCTCTCTCCCGTTACAATGTGCAGTCGGTCGTGTTCACGCCGACCGGCCTGACCCTGAAATTGCCATCCGGCTCGATCTGGAGTGGCGATCCACAGGCACTCGTGAAGTATGCTGGGAGCATAGACATGTTTCCCTCTAAAAATATTTTCATCTACCCCTGGGGGGTGAGCGTCCAGGAATGAAAGACAATACTATCATTGTGGGCCTGGACATCGGGACCACGAAAATCACGACCGTTATCGGTGAAGTCGGTGCAAACGGCGTGGTGGATATCATCGGATCCGGCACTGTGAGCAGCGAGGGCATGAAACGCGGGAGCGTCGTGAATCTCGAACGGGCCACGCAGGCCATCAAACAGTCCGTCCAGAGCGCCGAGCGCGTGAGCGGCGTCAAGGTCGAGAGCGTCTTTGTGAGCGTCGCGGGCAATCACGCCAAGGCCATCACCAGTCACGGCCTGGCCGCCATCCGCCGGAACCAGGAAATCGGGCAGAGCGACGTGGACCGCGCCATCGAGAATGCCCGCGCCGTGCCGCTCGACCCGAACCTCGAAATCATTCACACCCTCCCGCAGGAATACGTGGTGGACGGTCAGGAAGGCATCAAGAGTCCAGTCGGCATGCACGGCGTGCGACTGGAAGTTGACGTGCACATCGTGGCCGGCACCGCCGGGCCGCTCCTGAACCTGCGCCGCTGCGTGCAGGAAGCCGGTCTGAAGGTCGACGGGTTCGCGCTGCACGCCCTGGCCAGCGGCCTTGCCACCCTGGAAGCCGCCGAGCAGAACCAGACCGTGATCGTGGTCGACATGGGCGGCGGCACCACCGACGTGGCCGTGTTTAAACGCGGCAACCTCGTGCATTCCGCCTGCATTCCCATCGGCGGCGAGCACGTCACGGCCGACCTGTCGCAGATCCTCAAGATTCCCGGCGAGGAAGCCGAGAACGTCAAGCGGCGCTACGGAGCGGCCCTGCCGGACCTGGCCGACAAGGACCTGACCCTGGAAATCACCACGTCCTCCGGCAGCACGCACGCCCTGACGGCCTTCGAACTGTCACGGATCATCAAGCCGCGCATGTCCGAGATCTTCGGCCTGATCCGCGACGAGATCGACCAGGCGCTCGGCCCGGTGGAACTGGTCGCGCAGGGCGTGATCCTGACCGGCGGGGCGTCCCTGCTGCGCGGCACGCCAGAACTGGCCCGCGACCGGTTCCGCCTGCCGGTGCGGGTGGGCCGCCCGCGCGGCATCGGCGGCCTGACCGACATCGTCGCGGGACCCGCCGACGCTGCCAGCGTGGGCCTGGTGCTGTACGGCATTGGAGAGGACGGCCGCGTGCCGCCGTCGGTGTTCGTCGCTGCGGACCCCACGCCCACGCCACGGGCAGACGCCCGTCCCGGCCCCGTCCCGGCCGGGGAACCGCCGCTGGGTGAAGTTCCCCCCACGCCCGGCCGCCATGCGAACGAAGCGGTGGCCAATGCGGCCGAGCCTCAGAAACCCGGCCTGAGTTTCATGGACCGCGTAAAAATCTGGCTCAAGGACTGGACCTGATCCGGGTCAGCACCGATCGCGCGGCGCAGCGGAACACTCCGGGGCCGCGCGTTCCTGTCTCACCTGTTGGCAAAGGCAACGGCGGGAGGTTCGGACGGTGGCGGCAGTCCGCTCCCGCCGCGCGCCTGATACCGTGCGCTACACTACACTGCACCAGAACGGCCGAACTCGCCTCGGGTCGGATCGTCACGGAAGGAGAGCATTGATGCAAGCGGCCAGAATTCGTGTGATTGGCTTGGGCGGAGCCGGCAATAACGCCGTCAACCGCATGATTGAATCGGGACTCGAAGGAGTCGAGTTCATCGCCGGGAATACGGACGCTCAGGTGCTGGCCAAAAGCCACGCCGAGATCCGCATTCAACTCGGTGATCGACTGACCCGCGGGCTGGGCGCCGGGGCAGACCCCGAAGTGGGCGAGAAAGCCGCGCTGGAAGACCGTGAACGCATCAAGGAGTACCTGGAAGGGACTGACATGCTGTTCATCACCGCCGGGATGGGCGGTGGCACCGGGACCGGGAGCGCCCCCGTGGTCGCCGAGATCGCCAACGAGATGGGCATCCTGACGGTCGCCATCGTCACGCGGCCCTTCAAGTTCGAGGGGCCCAAGCGCCTGCGGGTGGCGGAGGAAGGCATCAGTAAACTCGCCGCTCGCGTGGACGGCATGATCGTCGTGAACAACGAGAAACTCCTGACCGCCGTGGACAAGAAAGTCTCGTTCCGCGAGGCGTTCCTGATTGCCGACCGCGTGCTGTACTACGGCGTGAAAGGCATCAGCGACGTGATCAACGTCGAAGGCATGATCAACCTGGACTTCGCGGACGTGCGCAACCTGCTGGCGGGCAGCGGCACGGTCCTGATGGGCATCGGCGCGGGCCGGGGCGAGAACGTGGCCGAGGAAGCCGCGATGAGCGCCATTCACAGCCCGCTGCTGGAACGCGGCATCGAGGGTGCGCAGCGCATCCTGGTGAACGTGACCGGCAGCTTCGACCTGAGCATGACTGACGCCAACGAGATCGTCGAGAAGATCCGTCAGGCGACCGGGTTCGACGAACCGGACATCCTGTTCGGCATCACGCCCGACGAGGCCGCCGGGGACGAGGTACGCGTCACGGTCATCGCCACCGGCTTCAACGAGGTCCCGACCACCATCGCCGGTGGGACCGGCAGCGTCAGCATGTTTGAACCGGCCAACCGCAACCGCGTGCCGTACGACCCCAAAGACTACGACATTCCCGCGTTCCTGCGAAACGGCGACCGCGACTGACACGGACTCCGGTAGAACGGCGTCCATAGACCGTTCAACCGCAGTCCGGTTGAGCCAGGCCTCACTGACCGGCGCCTCCTGATCCTGCCCGGCCACCGTCGCCCCTCCTGCCCCGACCCGGCGGAGGGGCGACCAAGCTATGCCAGCAGGCGACCGGCCACAGCGGCCGGTCAGTTGAGGTGGTACGGATTCCGATTGATTTGGCGCACTTCCGAATTAACCCGAGCGGACGCGAGTAGGAAGGGCAGACGCCCCTCCGCGGTGTGGAGCCGCAGGCGGCGACTTTCCGACTGTGGTGGAATGGAGCGGAATGCGTATCAGTTGAGGTGAGAGGTGACCTGCTCGCCGCCGTACGCGGCCGTCACGTCCCGCAGCAGCGTGCGTGCCAGGGTGAGCAGACTATCCTGGTTGGTCTGTTCCAGCCGGAAGGCGCAGCCGGGGCCATACTCGCCCTGAAAGCTGCCGTTGGCGCGGCGGACGCGGACCATTACCTCGCACAGGCCCAGGCGCAACCACGCGGCGTGATAACTGCCGGTCGGGGCGGGGCGCAGGCAGGCGGCCGGGTCGGGCGTGAATTCCAGCGTGACGTTATTCAGCGGCAGGCCGGGGCCGCTGGCGGTCCGCAGCGCGTGGTACAGGGCGTTCAGGAACGCCTCGCAGGCGCGCTGCTCGGCCTGACGGGCCTGGGCGTGACGGCGGATCACGCCCTGCAGTTCATCGAATTCACTCATGGGCGGGAGCGGGTGGGCAGAGCGGCGCTGGGGAGGGTCATTCCTTCAGTCGTACCACGCGGCGCCGCGCGGCTATTCTGGCCTGCGTGACGATTGACGCAGAATCTGCCTGTTCCGGGGCGCGGCCCGGCGCGCTGTTCATCTCGAACGGCACGGCCGAGGACCTGATCGGCGCGGCCCTGGCCGCCCGGCTGAGGGGCCGGATGAACCTGAGCTACGCGCCGCTGGTGGGTGACGGGCAGGCGTATGCCCGCGCCGGGGCGGTCAAGGTGGGGCGTACGCTGCGCCTGCCGAGCGGGGGCTTTCCCTTCGGGAGCGCCGCGAACCTGCACGCGGACCTGCGGGCCGGACTGATCCGGGACTCGCTGGGCCAGTGGTTGGACGCCTGCCGGGGCGCCCAGGCGGCGCGGGTGGTCGTGGTGGTCGGGGACGCCTACGCGCTGATGGTGGGGACGCTGGCCGCCCGGCAGGCAGGAGCGCGGCTGGTGCACGTTCAACCGCTGCTGAGCGCTCAGTACCTCGAGGGCCTGGGGGTGCGGGGTGCGCTGGCGGAACTGAACGCGCTGGGCGCGAACCGCCCGATGGAGTACGAGCTGGCCCTGGCCCGCCGCGCCGACGCGGTGTTCGTCCGGGACGCCGCCACGGCCCGGTACTACGAGGCGAGGGGTGTGCGGGCCACCTTCGCGGGGAGCTTCGCCATGGACGTTCTAGGCGCCCCTGAACGGCCCCTGCCGCTGGACGGGCGGCCCGTGCTGGCGCTGCTGCCGGGCTCGCGCGAGGATCACCGGGAGAGCCTGCCGCTGATGCTGCGCGCCGCCGCCCGGCTGCCCGACTGGCAGGCGCTGGTCGCGTGGCCACACGACTGGACCGCCCTGACCTTCCCGGACGGCTGGACGCTCACGGCGCAAGGCCCGGACGAGGCGGAAGTCAGGGCCGGTCATACGCGCGTGACCATCGCGCGCCGGGCTTTTGGAGCCGTGGCGCACTCAGCGAGCGTTGCGGTGGGCACGTCCGGAACGGCGAACGAGCAACTGGCGGGCCTGGGTGTTCCGGTCGTGGCTTTTCCGACCGCCGGGCCACAGTTCACGGCCGGGTTCGCGCGGCGGCAGGCCAGGCTGCTGGGGCGCGCCCTGAGCGTGGTCAAGGCGGACCCGCAGGCCGTGGCACAGGCAGTCAGGCAAGCCGCACAACCACCCGTACAGGCCCGCGCCGCGCTGGACGGCATGACCCGCATCGGGCCGGGGGGCGCACTCCCCCGTATCGCCGACCGAGTCCGGGAACTGGGTGAACAGACAGACACCGGCCCGAGGGGTTGAAAGGCCGATACAGCCTGTTCAGTAGCAGGGAGGGAAACCGGAGGCGAGCCCTCCTGCTTCGGCTTCGCAAGTGTGACGGGCACCCTGAGAAAGTCCCCGTTTCCCGAATCCACACCCGTTTTCCCCGGGTGTAATACGCTCGGTGGAAGGTAGGGGTTTACTCCCGTCATTCCTCCTTCCTGGCAACCGGTACAATCGGTAGAACGGGCAAGCGAAGGCCCCGCGACCTGGGCTGGTCGGCGGGGCCTCTGTTTACGTCCTCGAAAGCCATACAGATACCATCAATAACGGTCAAGTCCGCTCAATCTGGACAGCAGTCAGTGCGAAGCGACCCATCGCAGCGTGAATCAGTCCTCGTCGCCCATATTGGTGCTGGGGGGGTCACTGGCGTCCATGCTTTGGGCCAGGGCGACATCCTGCTTGTCCATGCCACGCTCCTGGAACTCGCCGGGGGCGCGGCTCTGGGTCTCGACGGCCACTTCGAGTTCCTTCTGCTCGTCGGTCTTGCCCATGAACTGAAGGTCGACGTTGCGGATCTCGGTGCCGTCGTGGGTGCTGGTAGCGTCGGGGCGTTTATCGTCGGTCATGACTTACGCTACCGCGCGTGGCGGGCGCGTGCCTGAAAGCGTTCTTCATGTCGGCTGCATGCCGAGCGGGTCGGCCCAGCGCAGCCCGGCCAGAGAGAAGGCTTTAGTGACGGAGCCTGCACTCCACTTCGCACACCGGTTCCCGCACCTGCCGCCCGAGTCAGCAGTGATCCGGACTACCGGCTGGATCGCCGGCGACATGGCGAATGGGCGGTCGCCGACTTGACGCCTCGAACCCGTCTCTCTCCTGCTCGCTGAGCGGCGTGGCTCTCCGAGTCCGCAGGAGGACGGTGACGGGCGGGCACGGCAGACCGCCCCGGCCTGCCCAGGCCGGGGCGGTCTGATGGAGAATCAGGGCGGGTTGGGAGGCTGATCTTCAGTCCAGGAAGTCGCGGAGTTTGCGGGTGCGGCTCTCGTGGTACTTCAGTTTGCGTAGGGCCTTGTTCTCGATCTGACGGATGCGTTCGCGGGTCACGCTGAAGCGTTGCCCGACCTCTTCCAGGGTGTGCTCGCGGCCGTCCACGAGACCCTTACGGAACTTCAGCACCATCGCCTCGCGCTCGGTGAGTTTCGAGAGCGCCTTTTCCAGTTCCTCGCTCAGGAGGGTTTTGGCGGCGTTCTCGACCGGGCTGTCCAGGTTCTCGTCGGGAATGAAGTCGCCGTAGAAGGAGTCCTTCTCGTCCCCGATGGGGGTTTCCAGGGACACGGGTTCCTGGCTGACCTTCTGCACTTCCTCGACCTTGGTGGCGTCCCAGCCGGGACCCATCGCCTCGGCGATCTCCTCGTACGTCGCCTCGCGCGACAGTTCCTGCTGGAGTTGCCGGGCGGTGCGGGTCAGTTTGTTGATCGTCTCGACCATGTGCACCGGGATGCGGATGGTGCGCGCCTGATCGGCGATGGCGCGGTTGATGGCCTGGCGGATCCACCACGTGGCGTACGTGCTGAACTTGTAACGGCGGCGGTACTCGAACTTCTCGACCGCGCGGATCAGTCCCTGGTTGCCTTCCTGAATCAGGTCCAGGAACCCCAGGCCGCGCCCGGTGTACTTCTTGGCGATGGAGACCACCAGGCGCAAGTTGGCTTCGATCAGCCCCTGGCGGGCGGCGGCGCCGTCTTCCATCTGGCGCATCAGGCGGCGGCGGCCCCGGTCGTCGAGTTCCAGGTCCTCGTCGAGGATCTTGCGGGCTTCCTCTCCCTCCTCGATGCGGCGGGCCAGCGCGATTTCCTCCTCGAGGGTCAGCAGGGGGACGCGGCCGATCTCGTGAAGGTACTGGCGCACGGGGTCGTTACTGACCGCGCGGGGCATGTCGTCGAAGTATTTCTCCTCGTCGTCTTCCTGCTGGCGCGAGGCGGTCGCGGCCGCGACGGGGCTGTCGTCCGTTTCAGCGTCCGCTTCGTCCTCGTCGAGGTCCTGCACCTCGATGTTGATGGATCCCAGGTACAGCTGCATGTCCTCGAAGGCGTCGGGGCTTTCGGGGTCCAGGCCGTTGGCTTCCAGGGCGGCGGCCAGCGCGGTGGCGATGTCCTCACTGGCCAGCACCCCGGCGGCGCGCCCGCCCTTCAGGAGTTCCTGGATGCTGGCATGCGAGTAGTACGGTTTCTCGGCGACGCCACCAGCAGCCGGAGCGGATTTCGCGGCCGGTTTCGCGGCGCGCGAGGTGACCTTGCCGGGCGCGCGGGCCGGAGCGGCGGGGGCCGCCGCGTCGGTCTTCTTGGGCTTGGCAGCCGCGCGGGGCTTGGCGGGCGCCTTGGGTTTTGCTTCGGCGGCCTTCGTCTCGGCCGGGGCGGCTCCGGCGTCGGCGGGCGCGGTGTTGGCGGGGACAGCCTTGGTTTTCACGGCGGCGCGGGCCGCTTTCGGCGCGGGAACCTCAGCGCTGGGCGCGGCCGGTTCAGGGGCGCTGGGCGCCTCGGGTTTCACGGCAGCGGCCTTAGCTCCTCCCTTGCCAGCCTTTGTTTTGGCAGCCTCTGCCTTGGCAGTCCCTCCCTTCCCTCCCTTGGCAGCCACCGCTTTGGATGGCGCTCCTTTGGCGGGCTTGGGGGCAGGGCCGGCGCTGTCATCAACAGGGTCGGCCGACACGCGGGCGCGTGGGCGTGCGGGTTTGGGAGCGGGCGCGGCGCCGTCGGTGGGCGTTTCGACTTTCTTACGGGTGCGGACGGTGGGCGAATCTGCCATGCGGCCTCCTGCGGGCTTGGGCGCTTCTCATTGAAAAGGATCGGGTGGAACGGGGTGGGTACGGCGACGCGGCGAGCGGAAGGACTAATCACGGGACGGCCAGCGGCAGAGCAGGCGGGCAAGGGGCTTGCGGGAGGCTGTTCCGTCCGTCTGCCGGACACCAGAACGCGTCAGTCTAGCAAACGCTTCCTGCGCCGCAGCGTGCCGTTTCGGGGTGGACCGGGCGCAACCGGGGGGCGCTCGGTGCCGGGGGCCGGAGTGAACGGAGTTGGGCTAGGTCGAGCCGGGTAAACCCGCTTGGGTCCATCAGGCCCGGTACGTGTGGCCCGCCAGAAAAGTTCCGGCGCCGGGGCCAGCGACCGCCCTGCTGACGCGCAGCTGCTCAGGTTTCAGGAGCGCGTGACCGAGAGGACCTTGAAGCCGCCTTCACGGAGCGTCTCGCGGACCGGCCCGATCACGCCCAGGTCGGCCTCGTACGGCAGCGGCTCGTTCGCCACGAGGTGCACCGTGCCCCCGGGACGCAGGCGGCGCGCGGCGGCCGCGATGAACTCGCGGGCCACGTCGAGGACCACCCCCCGGCCCACGTGGAAGGGGGGGTTGGTCAGGATCACGTCGAAGGTGCGCTCACCCAGCGCGGCGTCCACGTCCGAGTGGATGGCCTCGCCGGTCACGCCGGACGCTGCCAGGGTCGCCTGCGCGCTGCGGACGCTCTGAAGGTCGCCGTCGACCAGGGTGACGTTTGCGCCGCGCCGCGCCGCCCACGCGCCGATGATGCCGGTCCCGCAGCCCAGGTCGAGCACGTCCAGCCCCGCAAGCTCCAGGGTGTCCAGCGCGCCCAGCATCAGGGTGGTGGCCTTGTCGGGCTTTCCGGCGCTGAACACGCCAGGCAGTCCAACGACGCTCACGCCGAACGCCTCGAAGGTTTCGGGGGCGGGCTGCGGGGGCGTGGGGCCAGGGCGGCGTACCAGTTTCGCCACGCGCATCCCGCCGTCGCGGGCGATGGTTTCCCCGGACCCGAAGGCCTTCCCGGCGGCGCGCACGTAGCGGTCAAATCCCTTGTCGCGGTCCCCGGCGATGTACAGCGTCCCGCCGGGCGGCGTGCAGGCGTGCGCCCAGGCGACCTGGGCCTCGGCGTAGGCGTTGCCACGGTCGCCGGCCAGCACGACGCACACGGTGCGGGCACGGTCGGACCAGCGCTCTGGCAGGCGGTCGCCGGGAATGGCCGCGTGGGCGTCCAGTCCGGCGGCCCGCAGGACCGTCAGGGCGGCGGCGCTACCTTCCACGGCGCGCAAGTTCACGCTGTCGAGTGCGCCGATCAGACCGCCCATGGCGCTCAGGTCCAGCACGTCGCCGCGCACGCGGTCGCGGCGCATGGTCTGGGCCAGCAGCGCCTGCGCGGCGTCCACGTCGGGAAAGCCGCGCACGCCGGGTTTGGTCAGCACGGTCAGACGGTCGAGTTTCTCGGGCAGACGCGCGCGCCGCACATCCGAGTACGGCGCGGGCTTGAGGGGCGCGGCCTGGTCGGGCGCGGCCTGGTCGGGCGCGGTGGACCTCCCCGGGCCAGCACCGATGGGAGGAGAGGCGGCCCCGGAGGGCCGGTTGAGTCTGATCTTCTGCTTGGGCCTGCTCGTCACGCCGCCTAGAGTCGCACATTCCGCGCCCGGCGACTGTTCATGGCGTCCATGCACACCGGGAGTGCTGACGGGAGTGGTGCCGGATGGGGCCGGTGCGCTAGCGTTCCGGGCATGACTGCCTCCCCGAGCGTGACTCCCGACTGGTCGTTCGAGCGTGAGCACTGGCGGCGCGGGTACTTCCGCGTGGCGGGCGTGGACGAGGCCGGGCGGGGCGCATGGGCCGGGCCGGTCACGGTGGCGGCCGTGATTCTGCCCGGCTCGGCCGCCGAGTACCCGTTCCGGGACAGCAAGCAGTTGAGCGCCGCGCAACGCGAGGCTTTCGCGCAGGTGGTGCGTGAGGTCGCGCTTGCCTGGGCGGTCGAGCACGCGTGGCCCGACGAGATCGACCGCCTGAACATCCTGGGTGCCACGCACGCCGCCGCTCACCGCGCCCTGGCGCGGCTGGACCCGGCCCCGCAGGCGCTGGTCACGGATTACCTGAAGTTACGCGTGGGCGTGCCTATCAGCGCCCCGGCCCGGGCAGACGCCCTGAGTTACTCGGTCGCGGCGGCCAGCCTGCTCGCCAAGACCGAACGCGACCGCGTGATGCTGGAACTGGACACCCGGCACCCCGGCTACGGTTTTGCCGGGCACAAGGGATACGGCGCGCCCGCCCACCGCGCCGCGCTGCACGAACACGGCGTGACCGACGTACACCGCCGCACATTTGCGCCCATCCGCGCACTGCTGAGCGAAGCGGCCCGGTCCTCTCACTCCCTGTTTGGCGCCGCGCAGTCCGACGACGCCCTGCCCGGTGACCTGGGCTGAGCCTGCCCGCAGACCGACAGGGCGCCGGGGGGCGTTTTTGGAAGAGCAGTTGCATCTGGGTGGCGCTGAAGACCAGACGTTCGTGCAGGGCCTGCGCGTGGTAGTCGGGATCAGCCACCATGACCAACATGCGGGCCTCCATGTGCGCCCATTCAGCGACCGCATTAATCGAGGTCCTGGCGAGTCACCAGGCTGTTGTTCCCAGTCGCATCCGTTGGAACTCGATCAGAAATGCACCGAATCAACCGCAGTCTGAGTGAATGGCGAGCGACCGGGATACCTCTCTCAGAATGAGGAAGTAGCAGGCGTCACGCCGTCAGCCGCCATGGGTCTCGGCCGACAGCCATGACGCCGTACCAACTCTGCCCCCATCTCCCCTAAGGCGCCGCTCACCGATTGCCTATGAGAGGTCCATGCCAGGTCACCGTCTGGTAGGTGCCGTGCACTCTGGAGCCTGACAGGCCCGGCGCGCGGCAGACAGGGTGGGGTTTTCTGGGTCATGGCGCTGGATTTCCGGGACGGCGCGTCAGGCTTAAATGCACTAGACTGCTCTGTGTGAACGTCAGGAACTTCTCCATTATCGCCCATGTGGACCACGGGAAATCGACCCTCGCGGACCGCATCATGGAGCGTCTGGGCGCGATGACCGAGCGGGACAAACGCGACCAGACGCTCGATACGCTCGAACTTGAACGCGAGCGCGGCATTACCATCAAATCCACCCCCGTCCGCCTCGAGTACACCCGTCCGGCGCAGGCAGACGGCTCGGGCGGCGAGACGTACACCTTCAATCTGATCGACACGCCCGGCCACGTGGATTTCAATTACGAGGTGTCACGGTCCCTGGCGGCCTGCGAGGGCGTGTTGCTGCTGGTGGACGCCTCGCAGGGCGTCGAGGCGCAGACCATCGTAAACGCGTACCTCGCCATCGACAGCAACCTGGAGATCGTGCCGGTCATCAACAAGATTGACCTGCCGGCCGCTGATCCGGAAGGCGCGGCGCAGGAACTCGAAGAGGTGATCGGCATTCCCGCCGAGCAAGCCGTGTTCGCGTCCGGCAAGTCGGGGATCGGTATCACCGAGATTCTCGAAGCCATCGTGGACCGCATTCCTCCGCCCAGCGGCGATCCTGATGGGCCGCTCAAGGCCCTGATCTTCGACTCGTTCTTCGACGCGTACCAGGGCGTGATTCTGTTCGTGCGCGTGCTGGAAGGCACCCTGACCCCCAAGGATCAGATTCGCCTGATGAACGCCGGGAAGAACTTCGAGGTGGATAAGGTCGGCACCTTCAGCCCCGGCCTGGTCGTGGGCGACTCGCTGCCGGCAGGCTCGGTCGGCTGGGTGGCCGCCGGGATCAAGGACATCGCGGACGCGCAGGTGGGCGACACCCTGACCGGCCGTGAGCGGCAGACGCCCGAGGCGTTCCCCGGCTTCAAGCCCGCGCAGCCCGTGGTGTTCTCGGGCCTCTACCCGACCGATACCGAGGACTACCGCAAGCTGCGCGACGCGCTTGAGAAACTGAAACTGAACGACGCGGCGTTCTCATTTGAACCCGAGACCAGTGAGGCGCTGGGTTTCGGGTTCCGTTGCGGGTTCCTGGGCCTGCTGCACGCCGAGATCATCCAGGAGCGCCTGGAACGCGAGTACGACCTCGACCTGATCGCCACGGCGCCCGCCGTGGTCTACCGCGTGACCCTCACGAACGGTGACATTTTCGAAACGCAGAACCCGGCTGAGTTCCCCACCCGCGACCGCATTGAACTCGTCGAGGAGCCGTACATCAAGCTCAGCATCATGCTGCCCGAGGAACACGTCGGGCCGGTCATGCAGCTCCTGCAGGAACGCCGTGGGTCCATGATCACCATGAACTACGTCGGCAAGCGCGTGGAGCTGCTCTATGAGGTGCCGTTCGCGGAGATCCTGTACGACTTCCACGACCGCCTCAAGAGCATCTCGCGCGGGTACGCCAGCATGGATTACGAACAGCTCGGCTACCGCGAAGGCGACCTGCGAAAGGTCGATATCATGGTGAACAACGAGATCATCGACGCGCTGGCCGTGATCGTGCACGAAACCAAGACGTACAGCCTGGGCCGCAAGATCGTGGACAAGATGGCCGAAGTCATCCCCCGCCAGATGTTCCCGGTGCCCGTGCAGGCCGTGATCGGCGCGAAGATCATCGCGCGCGCCACCGTGAAGGCCTTCCGCAAGGACGTGCTGGCCAAGTGCTACGGGGGCGACATTTCCCGCAAGAAGAAACTGCTGAACAAGCAGAAGAAAGGCCGCGCCCGTATGAAACAGTTCGGCACGGTCGAAGTGCCGCAGGAAGCGTTCCTGGCGGTCCTCAGCACCGACGAGTAACCCCACGCGTCCTGCCGGAAGGACCCCGACTCCGGTCGCGGATATGAGTGGACGTGAAAGGCGCTCATACGAGATCCGCTCCATATCGCAACATCCCTACGACACCCGGCCGGTAGCAAAGCGCCCCCACGTTCAGCGGGAGCGGCTTGCTCGCAGTAGTCAGGTGGGGGTGGCTCAGCGGCTCTTGAGTTCCGTCCAGATGCGGTCGTACACGCGTTGCGGGCGGCCCGGAGGCAGCTCGTCTATGAAGTCCAGGCGGCCGTCCTCGAGCCACTCGGCGGGCGGGTTCAGGGCCGGAATGTCCTTCAGGAAGTCGTCCAGCAGGGGCTGCGCGGCGGCGTTGGGCGTGGCGTAGTAGGTGTAGTTGCTGAGTTGCGCGCCGTTGTGCGCGTCGAGCAGGTAGTTGATGAAGCGGTGGGCGAGCTCCGGGTTGGGGCTGCGCCTGAGAACCACCAGGGTATCCATGCTGATGGTGGTGCCCTGGCGGGGCAGGATGACCTGCACGTTGTCGTCTTCCTCGGTGGCGATCAGCAGGTCGCCTACGTAGATCTGGCCGAGGTCGATCTGCCGGGCCAGGAGTTTGTTGCGGGTGCCGGGGCCGCCGTCGAATCCCTGGAAGCCTCGCTTGGCGACCACGCGTCGCAGCAGGTCGCGCGCCTGTTTCAGTTCGCCCAGGTCGGCCGTGTTGGCGCTGAATCCCAGGTACTTGAGGGCCGCGCCGATCACCTCGCGCGGGTCGTCGAGCAGGACGAATGTGCGGTCGCCGGGACCGAAGATCTCGGCCCAGGTGTCCTGCGGCACGTAACGCTCCCGGTTGAAGGCCAGTCCGGTCGCGGCGTACTGGTACGGCACGGAGTAGCGGTTGCCGGGGTCGTAGGCGGCGTTCAGGAAGCCGGGCGCGATGTTCTTCAGGTTCGGCAGGGCGCTCCTGTCGAGGGGTTGCAGCAGTCCGGCGCGGACCATGGTCTGCACCACGTAGTTGCTGGGCACGGCAATGTCGTACTGCGCGCCGCCGCCCTGTAATTTGGCCAGCATGGCCTCGTTACTCTCGAAGGTGTCCAGCACGACGCGCACGCCACTTTGCTTTTCGAAGGTCTTTACGAGATCCGGGTCGATGTATTCGGACCAGATGAACACGCGCAGCGTCTTGCCGTCGCCGCGCGTGACGTGTGCGTCGGGCGCGGCGGCGGCCGGTTTCTGCACGCGGTAGCAGCCGCTCAGCAGGGCGGGCAGTAGCAACGCGGGCAACAGGGCCGCGCGCTTCATGCCTGCCTCCGGGGGCGCAGCAGGGCGTTCGAGGCGACGATGGCGACCACCGTGACGAGCACGAGTAGCGCGCTCAGGGCGTTGATATCCGGCGTGACGCCGCGTTTCACGTTCGTGTAGATCAGGACCGGCAGGGTGCTGAATCCCGACCCGCTCGTGAAGTACGTGACCACGAAATCGTCCAGGGACAGCGTGAACGCCAGCAGCGCGCCCGCCAGCACGCCCGGCAGGGCCAGCGGCAGGACCACGTGCGTGAATGACCGCAGGCCGGTGGCACCCAGGTCCCGCGCGGCCTCCTCCAGTTCTGGGCCGTACCCGGCCAGCCGCGAGCGGACCGTCAGGGACACGTAACTGATCTGGAAAGTCACGTGCGCCAGCAGGACCGTCCAGAAGCCGTTGTCGAAAGTCCAGCCCAGGCGTTCCAGACCGGAACGCACGAACGAGTAGAACATCAGCAGGCTCACGCCCATCACCACGTCCGGAATCACGATCGGTAGGACCAGCAGGCCGGTCAGGGCTGTGCGCAACCGCAGCGTGTACCGCCACAGGCCCAGGCCCACCAGCGTGCCCAGCACCGTGCTGACCAGCGTGCTGACCAGGGCGATCTCAAGCGTGTGCGCCAGCGCCTCCCGCACGTCGGACCGCGCGAACAGCGCCGGGTACCACCTGGTGGTAAAGCCCGTCCATGTCGCCCCGAAGCGAGAATCGTTGAACGAGAACACGACCAGCACGATGATCGGCAGGTACAGGAACGCATACACCACCCATGCCCACACGCTCAGGGCCGGATGCGTCCGCCGGATCACAGCCCCCTCCGGGCCGTTGATAGGTGATGGTCGATGGTTGAAAGAGGTTCCATCAACCATCGACCATCAACCTTTAACAGTGCGCGTAGCGCGCTCATACGAGTTCCTCCAGACCCTTGTGCCCGGCGGTGCGGGCGTACGCCCACAGGCCCAGCAGCACGGCGCCCATGAGCAGGAAACTCAGGGCGCTGCCGTACGGCCAGTCGCCGGCCTGCCCGAACTGGTTCTGGATGAGGTTCCCGACGAGCGCGGTCTTCGCGCCGCCCAGGATGTCACTGACCACGAAGGTCCCCAGCGCCGGGATGAAGGTCAGCAGGACACCCGCGATCAGGCCCGGCAGGGTCTGCGGGAACACGGCGGTCATGAAGGCCCGCAGGGGGGGGGCGCCGAGGTCCTGCGCGGCCTCCAGCAGGCGCCAGTCGATCTTCTCGACGCTGGAGTACACGGGCAGCACGAAGAACGGCACGAACGCGTACACCATGCCCAGCAGCGTGGCCGTGAGGCTGGGCACCAGATCAAAGGGCCGCAGGATCAGAATCCAGGCGTACACGCGGATCAGGAAATTCGTCCAGAACGGAATGATCAACAGGATCAGCAGCAGGTTCTTGCGCCGCGCGCCCTGCCGGGCGATGTAGAACGCCAGCGGGTAGCCCATCAGGACGCATAGCGCCGTGCTGAGGCCCGCCACCCACACGCTGCGCCACAACACGCGCAGGTTGTCGGCCGTCCACTCCTGGAACAGCGCGTCGTACCCGAAGACCCGCTCCCAGTTCTCCACCGTCCACGGCCCGCCCACCTGCGCGAGGTCCGTGCGTGTCAGGAACGAGTACCCCAGCATCACCAGCGCGGGCACGATCAGGAACACGCCCAGCCACAGCGTGCCCGGCCCCAGCGTGGCGAGGAAGCGCCGGACCGTCAGCACGGGGCACCTGCGGTGGGGGAATGGTTAAAGGTTGATAGTTGATGGATCGGACCTGTATCAACCATCACCTTTCTACTTTCAACCCCCGTCATGCTTCTTCCAGAACCACGAGGTTGTCGGGCGGCAGGTACAGGGCGACCTGTTCCTCGTAATCGAAGTCCTCGTCGGCGCCGATGTCGGCGTTCAACTGGAACACCACGAGCTGCTGGCCGCCGGCGCGCAGCAGGTACTGGTTCTCGGCGCCGGTGTACACGATGTCGTCCACGGTCGCGCGGATCTCGTTGCCTTCGGTCTCGTCGTCGCGCTCCATCCTGAGTTTCTCGGGCCGCACGGAGAGCGTGACGTTCTGACCCGTGCGCAGGCCGTGGCCGTGCGTGGTGCGCAGCGGGCCGTGCACGGTCTGCACGGTGGCGCCTATACCGTCCACGCCCAGGACGGTGCCCTCGATCAGGTTGCTGCTGCCCAGGAAATTCGCCACGAACGCGGTACGGGGCCGCTCGTACAGGTCCTCGGCCCGGCCGAGCTGCTCCACGCGGCCGCGGTTCATGACGGCCATCCGGTCACTCATGACCAGCGCTTCCTCCTGGTCGTGCGTGACGAACACGAAGGTGATGCCCAGGCTCTCCTGCAGGTTGGCGAGTTCCACCTGAAGCTCCTTGCGCAGTTTCAGGTCCAGCGCGGACAGGGGTTCGTCAAGCAGCAGCACCTGCGGTTCGTTCACGATGGCGCGCGCCAGCGCCACCCGCTGCCGCTGCCCGCCGGACAGTTGATCGGGGCGCCGCGCGGCGAAATCCGCGATGCGCACGCGGTCCAGGGCCTGCAAGACCCGGTGCCGGGCCTGCGTGGCGGGCACGCCCTTCATCTTCAGGCCGAACGCCACGTTGTCCTGCACGCTCAGGTGCGGGAACAACGCGTAACTCTGAAACACGGTGTTCACGCTGCGCCGGTGCGGCGGCACGCCCGTCATGTCCTGACCGCCGATGATGACCTGCCCGGCATCCGGCTGCTCGAACCCCGCCAGGATGCGCAGCAGGGTCGTCTTCCCGCAGCCCGACGGGCCCAGCAGACTGAAGAACTCGCCGCGCCGGATATCCAGGTCGATGTCATCCAGCACGCGCGTCTCGCCGCCCGACGGCGACCTGAAGCTCTTGAAGACGTCCACGACGCTCACCGCCGCGTCGGCGGACAGTTCACGCGCGCGCTTGCCCTTGAACGCGACGCCGGTTATGGACGGGACCTCTGAATCAGACTCATACAGGGGATTTTAACCGCGTGATCGGGGCAGGGACCGGCCCTCCGTCTTCAGGGTCACGCGGCGCGCGGGCAGGCAGCGGAACCCTGAACGCAGTTGGCCGCAGGAATGCCCTGCCTTACCGGCACAACAGCCCCAGGGGTGGACGATGCTGGGACAAATCTGCGCCGCCTCCCTACCCGACACGCTCAACATTTACCTGTACCTGACGCCTGCTGCGCGCCGGGGGACGCAACCCGGACCGAGGGGCTGCTGCGTGAGCAACGATCTCTCTAAGTACACTGCGTTTATCCTGTCGATAAACCGCGCGGAGCGCGTGGCAGAAGAAAGGACGTTGGAGCGGGAATGGAGAGGTTCCGGTGCTTTCCCGGCATGGCGCCATGTGAGCTTCAAGGTACTTAGAGCCAGGGCAAGGACGGCCCGTTACGGCCCGAACACGCCAGCGCCGGCCGCCTGCTCACGTTGTGGCACCGCCTGAGCGAGCGCTTGAGCGTCCCGCACGCTGAGTGGCCGGACTTCCGCTGAGCGGACGCCGCTGCCCTCTCATGGTGCAAGAGGAGCGGTGGCGTATACCCGACTGGTCTGTACCACCCTCGTATCGGCGGGAGAAATGGAAGCGCTACCTTTTAGGTCGCGCGGCGTTCCTGCGGGTGCCCACTCGGGCTGGCATCCGGGGCCCTTTCCCCACGCGTGTTTCGGAGGTTCATCCATGCGTTTTCCTCTTCCCCTCCTTCTGACGGCGCTTCTGGCAAGCTGCGCCGCGCCGAGTACTCCGTCCTCGATGGTGCCCGCCCCGACGCTAAGCGCGCAGTCCGTACTCACGTGGCAGGCCCTGCGCCAGGGCGACAGTGGCCGCGACGTAGTCACCCTGCAGTACCTGCTGCGCCACCGCAATTACACCCTGAGCGCGGACGGCGCGTTCGGCACCGGAACGGATAGCGCCGTGCGGTCCTTCCAGAGCGCAAGCGGCCTGACGGCAGACGGCATTGTGGGCGGCAACACCTGGGAGAAGCTGATCGTGACTGTCCGGCAGGGAGACAACAACAATGCCGTGCGCGCCGTGCAGGATCAGTTGCGCAGCGGATACGGGTACTCGGGCGTGACCGTGGATGGAGCGTTCGGCGCAGCGACGGACAGTGCCGTGCGGGACTTCCAGGGCAAGCGCGGCCTGAGCGCAGATGGCGTGGTCGGACAGAACACCTGGCACGCCCTGGTGACCGGGGCCAGCACCGGCGGGTCGAGCACCACCGCCAGCCTCGCCCAGGGCCTCCTGAACACCAGCCGCGTCACGCTGAGCACGAGCAGCAGCACCACCAACGGCAATCCCCGGCAAAATCTGCTGGACACCGCTGCCGGGAAAGCCGCCACGCGCGGCTGCGCCAGCAACGCCAACTGCGGCCTGACCGTGTACCTGAAAAAGAGCATGTTGCAGGGCATGGACACCCTGGCGCGCAGCAACAGCTTTTACGTCACGTCCATCACGGGCGGCGTGCACTCCACGTACTCGGATCACTACGCGGGCCTGGCGTTCGACATCGGCATCTGGAACGGCGTGAGTCTCAGCAGCCCCAACAGCTCCCACACGGCGGCGCGGAACGCCTGCATCGCGGCAGGCAGCGATTCCACGCAGACCTTCGACGCGTACCATGACCCGACAGGCGGGCACAAAAACCACGTCCACTGCGCGTGGAACTGACCATGGCGACACGGTTGAGCCCGGCGCCCGAAGCCGCGTCCGGGGAAACCCGCAGGTCCATGCCAATCAGCGCGGTTTTCTGCGCACCCGACCACGCGGTCCATACGGCGTGCAACCCGGCCCGGTGGCGCTCCCCGGATTCAACCTTCACCCCCCGGAGGAAATGATGAACGCCCTGTACCGGCGCGACGTCCTGCGCCTGGGACTTCTGGCGAGCGCCAGTGCTGCCCTGGCGAGCTGCGGCGTACCCCTGACGCGGATGCCTGAACGGCTGAATGCACTGGCGGTGACACCGCCGGGTATCTCGGGCTGCGCGGCGTGGCTGGCGCAACCGGCCAAGGCTCCAATCGTGCTGCTGGCGGCGCGGCCCACCCGCATTCTGGTGCACCACACGGCCAGCGCGAACACCAGTGATCTGTCGCAGGCGCAGGCGTTCAGCCTGGCCCGGAACATCCAGCAGGGTCACTTCGCGCGCGGATGGATCGACACTGGGCAGCAGTTCACAGTCAGCCGGGGCGGGTTCGTCCTGGAGGGCCGGCACCGCAGCCTGGAGGCCGCGCAGGGCGGCGCGCAGCACGTGCAGGGCGCGCACTGCGACGGGCAGAACGACGTGGCAGTCGGCATCGAGAACGAGGGGACGTACATGACGGTCTCGCCGCCCGCCGGTCAGTACGGCGCACTCGTCAGCCTGTGCGCTTGGCTGTGCCAGCAGTACGGCATTCCCGCCACAGAACTGTACGGGCACCGGGACTTCAATAGCACCGCCTGTCCCGGTGACGTGCTGTACGCCAAACTGCCGCAGCTGCGCGCAGACGTGGCGGCGCGGCTGGGCGTGCAGTTGCGCATCTGGCCCACCACGAGGACCGGCATGACTGGCGAACGCGTCCGCAGCGCGCAGCGTCTCCTGATGGCCGCCGGGCAGACCCTGACGGCGGACGGCAGTTACGGCAGCGGCACGGCCAGCGCGGTCAGTGCCTTTCAGTCGGGAGTGGGCCTCACGCCGGACGGCCTGATCGGTTCGGCCACTTGGGAACGCCTGATCCGCACAGTCCGCCGTGGGGACAGCGGCGCGGCCGTGCAGGCGGCGCAGGGGCAGCTCGCGGCGCGCGGCTACGCGGTCACGGCAGACGGCGCATTCGGCCCCACCACTGAGAGCGCCCTAAAGACCTTCCAGGCCAGCAAATCCCTGGCGGCGGACGGGATCGTCGGGCCGAGCACCTGGCTGGCGCTGGAAAGCTAAGGCGCGAGTCTGGATGCCCGGCGTCCCCAGGGGACGCCGGGCAGTTCTTCGACCTCTACGCCCATCCAGTGCGTGAGCAAGCGAAGATGCGCGGCTTCGAACGTGACACCCTGAGCGGCGCGAATCTGCGCGTGCGAGTGAGGTCGCGGTTCTCGGATTGCACATCCAGCGCCCTGATGTGGTGCGAGACGCTTCCGGTCAGGTTGACGCGGTGCGGGCCCAGCAGGGCTTGCCGGTCGCCCTCCCCGAAGCGCACGGCTCCCTTAATCTCGAACTGCTCGGGCCTGGCGGGCAGACGCCGTGACGCGGGCCATTTAAGGGGACTTGCCGCGACAGACCTGATTACAGCGTGAGGATCTCGTAGCCTCGGTCGGTGACGACCAGGGTGTGCTCGAACTGGGCGCTGGGTTTCCCGTCGGCGGTGGTGACGGTCCAGCCGTCGGAGAGCAGGCGCGTTTCGGGGCGGCCCAGGTTGATCATGGGTTCCACCGTGAACACCATGCCCGGTTGGAGCTTCAGGCCGGTGTAGCGTGCGCCCCAGTGGTAGATGGTGGGTTCCTCGTGCAGGCGTTTGCCGATGCCGTGCCCGGTGTACTCGCGGACCACACCGTACCCGCGCGCCTCGGCGAGGGTCTGGATGGCGTGCCCGATGTCGCCGGTGCGGGCGTTCGGGCGGATGACCTCCAGCCCTGCGGTCAGGCACTCGCGGGTGGTGTCCACGAGGCTCTGCACCTCGGCGCTGACCTGCCCGACCGTGTACGTGTAGCAGGCGTCGCCGTACACGCCGTTCATCAGAACGCCGATGTCCACGCCAACCACGTCGCCGCCCTGCAGGACGCGCCCGTCGGGAATGCCGTGGCAGATGACTTCGTTCACGCTGGCGCAGATGGTGCCGGGGAAAGGGTTGTTCTTCGGGCCGTACCCCAGATACGCGGGCGTGGCCCCGGCGCGGCGGATGTGTTCCTCGGCCAGCGTGTCGAGTTCTTTCAGCGTGACGCCGGGCGTCACGTGCGGCTCCAGCACGCGGAACGTTTCCGCGACGAGCGCCCCGGCGCGGCGCATGGCATCGATCTCTCGGGCGGATTTCAGGGAAACGCGGCTCATAACACATGAGGCTAACATGGTCCGGCGGGCCCTTCACTGCCGTGGGTCACGGTACCCTGACCACCATGAGTGACGAGCAGAACAGACCGGGCGCGCGCAGTGTCGTGATCAGCGTGGACATGGAGGGCGTCACCGGCGTCTCCAGCTGGGTGCAGGTCAGTCCGCCGGAGTTTGGCGGGCTGGTGAACGCAGGCGAGTACGAGCGGGCGCGCGAACGCATGACCCTGGAAGCCGCCGCCGCTGCGCAGGGCGCACTGGACGCCGGGGCGACCGACGTGCTGGTCAACGACAGTCACGACACCATGCGCAACCTGATCCCGGAACTGCTGCCGGAGAGGGTGCGATTTACCAGCGGGAACGACAAGCCGCTCAGCATGGTGCAGGGCGTTCAGGAGGCGGGCGTGCTGGGCCTGCTGTTCGTGGGGTACCACGCGCGGGCCGGGAGCGTGCGCGGGCCGCTGGCGCACACCTGGAACGGATTTATCCGCGACGTGCGCGTGAACGGCGCGAGTACCGGCGAGTACGGCCTGAACGCCCTGCTGGCCGGGCATTACGGCGTGCCGGTCCTGTTCGCGTGCGGGGACGACGTGGCCATGACGGAAATCACGGCGGAACTGGGAGGGGGTGTGGTCACGGTCGCGGTCAAGGAGGGCCTGAGCAGTTTCGCGGCGACGCACCTGCACCCGCGCGAGGCGCAGCGGCGCATCCGCGACGGCGCGTTCCGGGCCGTGACGCAGGCGCTGCACTCGCCGCCCCAGCCGTACGGCACGCGCTTCCCGGCGACCGCGCAACTGAGTTTCGATCATCAGGCCCGCGCGGACGCCTGCGAGCGTGTGCCCGGCATCACGCGCATCGACGCCGTGACCGTCGGCTGGGAAAGCGGCAACGCCTTTCACCTGTTCCAGACGTTCCGGATGCTGGCCAGCGTGGCCGCCGTGCGCCTGAACGCCTAACCGCCCTGAACCCCCACCGCCACCCTGCCGACTGTCCTCTGGCAAACTGGGCAGGTGACCACCGAACCCCCCTACACGCTGCACACCTCCCTGGACGGCGTCACACCGGGGCAGTTGCAGGGCATCTTTGTGGACTGGCCGAATCCTCCCAGTTCTGATACGTTCCTGCGTCTGCTGCGCGGGTCGTACCGCGTCGTGGTGGCCGTCCACGATGGGCAGGTCATCGGCTTCGTACAGGCTGTCAGCGACGGCGTGCTGACCGCGTATATTCCGCTGCTGGAAGTCCTGCCCGCGTGGCAGGGCCAGGGCGTGGGCCGCGCCCTGATGACCCGCATGCAGGCCGAACTGCGGCACCTGTACGCCGTGGACCTGGGCTGCGACGACAACCTCGTCGGGTTTTACGAGGGCCTGGGCATGCAGCGTGGCCACCTGATGCTCACCCGGCGTTACGAGCGGCAGAGTGGCGCGGTGGAATCCGGAACCTGAGCGGTATTGGTACGGATTCCGTCTGCTTCACCGACAACCCAGAACGTCGCCAGGTTGTCAACTCCACGCCCGGAACCCTGTTACTCCCACTCGTTTCGCTCCCCCTCGCCGCGCCGGATGTGGGATAGGCTCGGTCGCTCCTGAATGCGCAGCGTCCGTGAACGTTGTCAGCGGCCGTCTGGTGTGTGCCTGCGTCCTCTCCAGCGCGCCCAGTTGCACATTCAGATCAGGGCGGCGCGCAGGCGCAGGATGTCCCGCTGCCACGCATCGGCATCCTCGCTGTCCTCCCACAGCCCCGCGAGTTCGCTGCCGGGGCCAGTCACGCGGTCCAGAGCTTCCAGGGCGTGCCCTCGCAGGTGGGCCAGTTCTGTCGGGTCGGCGCCCTGCACCCAGTCGCGCAGGGCGGCGTCGGTCAGGGCGCTGGTGTCGCCGGTCAGGACGGCGGCCAGGGTCTCGGCGGCGGCGACGGCGCGGTGGCCTTCCTCGGCCGCCAGGTCCTCGTGGTCGGGGTCCAGGGCGACATCGAAGGCTTCGGCGAGCGCGAAGGGGCCGTCCTGCACGACCTCGTAGGCGTACCCGGCGGCGGCCTCGTTCTCGAAGGGTCCGGTGCCCCAGGCGCTCATACACTCACCTCGGCGCGGCCGTACCGCTGCTCGACGTACTTCTCCATCAGTTCCTGAAAATCCTCGGCGATGCGGGGGCCGCGCAGGGTGGTCAGGAGCTGGCCGTCCTGGTAGACGGGCGCGCGCGGGTCCTCGCCAGTGCCGGGCAGCGAAATGCCGATGTTGGCGTGCTTGCTCTCGCCGGGGCCGTTCACGACGCAGCCCATAACGGCCACCTGCATGTCCTCCACGCCGGGGTACCTCGCTTTCCAGTCGGGCATGGTGTCGCGGATGTAATCCTGGATTTTCTGCGCGAGTTCCTGAAAGAAGCTACTCGTGGTGCGCCCGCAGCCGGGGCAGGAGGTGACCTGCGGAAGGAACTGGCGGATACCGAGGCTCTGGAGGATCTGCTGGGCGACCTCGACCTCCAGTTTGCGGCTCGCGCCGGGCTCCGGGGTGAGGCTGACACGGATGGTGTCCCCGATGCCGTCGATCAGGAGGGGCGCAAGGGCGGCGCTGCTGGCAACGATGCCCTTCATACCCATGCCCGCCTCAGTCAGACCGAGGTGCAGGGGGTAGTCGCACAGCGCGGCCAGCTGCCGGTACACCTGCCAGAGTTCCGGGGCGCTGCTGACCTTCACGCTGATGAGGATGCGGTCGTGCGCCAGCCCCAGCGATTCGGCGTAGCGGGCACTTTCCAGCGCGGAGACGACCATCGCGTCGATCATGACGTCCGTACCGGATCTGGGGGAACCGGCGGCGGTGTTCTCGTCCATCAGGCGGGCCAGGACCTGCTGGTCGAGGCTGCCCCAGTTCACGCCGATCCGCACGGGTTTAGCGAATTCTCTGGCCACCTCAATCATGGTGGCAAAATTCGCGTCGTGGTGCTGCCCGGCGCCGACATTGCCGGGGTTGATGCGGTACTTGGCGAGCAGGCGCGCCGTTTCCGGGAATTCGCGCAGCAGGATGTGACCGTTGTAATGAAAGTCCCCGACGATGGGGACCTCGATCCCGACCTCCTGAAGGCGGGCGACGATGTCGGGAATGGCGGCGGCGGCCTCGCGGGTGTTGACGGTGACGCGCACGATCTCACTGCCCGCGCGGGCCAGCTGGGCGACCTGAATGGCGGTAGCTTCGGCGTTGGCGGTGTCGGTGTTCGTCATGGACTGCACGACGACCGGGTGGGCACTGCCCACCATGACGCCTCCGACGTTCACGCTGACGGTCTGACGACGGTTCATGCCGCCCAGTGTACGCGCCCGCCTGCGCGCGGGTCAGGAAGGAGCGTTCCGGGTGGGAGGCTCCGGGGGTCATACGGACTGGAATACCCGTCGTACACAGGGAGGCGGCCGACACCTGGCCGGCCGCCTCCCCCCTGTGTACGGTTATAGGGATTTCGATTGATTCGGTCCAGTCCCGGGTCAAGCCGAGCGGACGCGAGCAGGAAGGGCAGACGCCCCTTCGCGGCATGGAGCCACAGGCGGCGCTTTTCCGACTGCGGCGCAGTGGAGCGGCAGTCCGTATTACACGCCCAGGTACGCCTTGATGATGTCCGGGTCGCCCATCAGGTCGGCGCTGCGGCCTTCCTTGACGAGCTTGCCGAGTTCCAGGACGTACGTGCGGTCCGTGACTTTCAGGACCTGCCGGACGTTCTGTTCGACCAGCAGCACGGTCAGGCCCAGTTCGCGCAGGCTGCCGATCACGCGCATGACTTCCGAGACGACCAGTGGCGCGAGGCCCAGGCTGGGTTCGTCCATCAGCAGCACCTCGGGTTCGCTCATCAGGGCGCGGCCGATGGCGACCATCTGCTGCTCACCGCCGGACAGGGCGGCGGCCGGGGACAGGCGTTTCTCGGTCAGGCGCGGGAAGAAATCGTAGACCTTCTGAAGGTTCGCAGCGCGGTTCGCCTTGGTGCGGGGCAGGTACGCTCCCATCAGCAGGTTCTCCTCGACGGTCATCTGCCCGAACAGCTGCCGGCCCATGGGCACGTGCGCGACCTTCATCTCGGTGATGCGGTGGGGGGGCACGCCGTTCAGGTTCTGCCCGCGGTATTCGGCTGCTCCGGCGCGGGCGCGCAGCATGCCGGACACGACACGCAGGATGGTGCTCTTGCCGCTGCCGTTCCCGCCGACCAGCCCGACGAGTTCGCCCTTGTCCACGTGCAGGGACACGCCGAACACGACCTGCACCTCGCCGTACGCGACTTCCAGGTCACGCACGTCCAGCACGCGCTCGCCCGCCACGAAGCCCGGGCGCTGGGGGGGCGCAGTAGTCACAGAACACCCCCAGCCGGGCCACGCGGCACTCCATCAACTGTCAACCATCTTCTATCAACCTCAATCATGGTCGTCTCCCAGGTAGGCGCGGATCACGTCGGGGTGCGCGGCCACGTCGTGCGGGTCGCCCTCGGCGAGCAGTTCTCCGAACGCCATGCAGATCACGTGGTCGGAGAGGCTCATGATCACGTGCATGATGTGCTCGACCATCACGATGCCCAGCCCAGATTGGGCCAGGGTGCGGATCAGGGCGACCATCTCCTGCTGTCCGGGTGGGTTGAGGCCCGCGATGCTCTCGTCCAGGAACAGCACGCGTGGTTCGAGGGCCAGCGCCTTGGCGAGTTCGAGGCGGCGGCGGCGCGCGAGGTTCAGCTGCGAGGCGGGCTGCGCGGCGCGGTCGGCGAGGCCCACGCGCTCCAGGACGTCGTAGGCGTGGTTCTCGGCGGCGCGGCCCCGGTGTTTCAGGAACGCGGCGACCAGCACGTTTTCCAGCACGCTGAGGTCCTCGAAGGGACGCTCGACCTGGAAGGTGCGGGCCATGCCCATCTTGGCGCGGACCTGCGGCTGGGCGTGCGTGATGTCCCGCCCGTCGAAGGTGACTCGGCCTTCACTGGCGCGCACGAAGCCGGTCAGGGCGTTGAACAGGGTGGTCTTGCCCGCGCCGTTCGGACCGATCAGGCCCAGAATTTCGCCGGGGCGCACGGCCAGCGAGATGTTCTTCACGGCCGTCACCCCGCCGAAGCGTACGGTAATGCCACTGGCTTCCAGCAGGGGCGGACCGGACGGCGCGTGCACAGGCTCACTGGTCAGGGGGGTCAGGGAAGGCAGGGTCACCGCGCCGTCCCCAGTTTGCGGCCGCCGCGTGTGAACAGGCCCGTGATGCCGTCCGGCGCGTACAGCGTGACGGCCAGGATCAGCACGCCGTAGATCAGGAGGTTGGCGTTGGCGAACACCGTGCGGAACACCTCGCCGAACACGGCCAGCAGGATCGCGCCGATGGCGGGGCCCTGGATACTGCCGCGCCCGCCGATGATGGCCATCAGGGCGATCTGGACGCTGATCGGGAGTTCCAGCAGGGTGTGCGGCTCGAACGCCTGAAGGTAGATGGCGTACAGTGAGCCGCCCAGCGCGGTCAGGACGGCGCTGATCACGAACGCGATGACTTTCATGCGGGTGGGATCGATGCCCAGGGCGCGCGCGCCGTCCTCGTCCTCACGCACGGCCTGAAGGGCGTACCCGAGGCGGCTGCGGCGCACGGCGTGCGTGATGATCAGCGTGAGAATCACGAACGCGAAGGCCAGCCAGTACTCGGCCTGGCGGTCGAACAGGTCCAGGCCCAGGAAGCGGGGCAGTTCCGGCATGAACAGGCCCTCGCTGCCGCCCGTCCAGTCCGAGTTGATTGCCACGAGGCGGATGACCAGGGCGACGGCAATGGTGGACAGCGTGAAGTAACTCCCGCGCAGGCGGAAGGTCAGGCTGCCCCACACCAGGGCCAGCAGCGCGGCCAGGGCCATGCCGATCAGGGCCCCCCACCACGGGGCGAGCGGGCCGCCCAGGAAGGCGGGGACGCGTTCCGGCGTGGCCAGGATGGTCATGGTGTACGCGCCGATGCCCAGCAGCGCGGCGTGACCGAGGCTGGTCTGTCCGGCCCAGCCGCCCAGCAGGTTCCAGCTCATGGCGAGCCCAGCAAAGATGAGGGTACTCACACCGAAGTTCATGGACTTCCCGAACAGCAGCGGGTAGACGGCCATCACGGCGATCAGGGCCAGGCTGATCCATACGTTCCCGAAGGTCAGGGCGCGCGGGCGCGCGGGGGTGACGGACGCGGTCATACGCGTTTCACCGTCTTGCCGAACAGTCCCTCAGGTTTGAGCAGCAGCACCAGCAAGAAGGCCACGAGGCCGTACGCATCGCGGTAGTTGTTGCTGATGTAGAAAGCGCCAAGCGACTCGATGCCGCCCAGGACCAGGCCGCCCACGACGGCGCCCGGCAGGTTACCCAGGCCGCCCAGGACGGTCACGATGAACGCCTTGGTGGTGTAGTTTTCACCGACGGTGGGGAACGCGTACAGCAGGGGCATCAGCAGCACCCCGGCAATGGCGGCGAAGGCCACACCCAGCCCGAACACGATGGCCTGAATGTTGGTGGTCTTCACGCCCTGCAACTCGGCGCCCAGCGGGTTCTGCGCGGTGGCGCGGATGGCGCGGCCCAGTTCCGTGCGGTACAGCAGGTAATTCAGGCCGCCGATGCTGGCCAGCGTCCCCAGGCCCGCCACGATCAGCGGAATGCTCAGCTGCACGCCGCCCAGCTGCACGGTCTGGATGGCGTACGGCACGTTGATGTTCTGCGGCTGCGCCCCGAAGGTCAGCAGCAGCGTGTTACTGATGATCAGTCCCAGGCCCAGCGTGGCGAGCATGCTGGCCTCACTGAGCCGGTCGCCCAGGCGGGCCAGCACGAACCGTTGAATGGCGTACCCCAGGGCGAAGCCCACGGGCGCGGCCACGAGCAGGCTCAGGTACGGGTCGAGGTGGAACGCGCGGAACAGGGCCAGTGTGATGAACATCCCGATGGCCAGGAAGTCCCCGTGCGCGAAGTTGATGACTTTCATCACGCCAAAGATGAGGCTCAGGCCGGTGCCGATCAGGGCGTACAGGCCGCCTGTCAGCAGGCCCTGCGCCAGTGTCTGAGTGAAGGCGGTGAGTTGGGCTGAATCCATGAAGTCTCCTGAGGGGGCCGCGGTAGGGGCGCAATATTCGCTGGGGTGAGTGAAAGAGGGTCATCGGAGCCGGGCAACCGGCCGGGCCGTGGGTCAGGCGGAAGAGCGCCGGTCAGCGGCGCAGGATGATCTTCCCGCGTGACGCGCTGGCGGGGAACACGGTCACGAACTTGCCCTTCTGCACCTGGGTAATCAGGCCCACCACGCTGTTCTGGTTCTGATACCCGCCGTACGTGCGGAACGTGACGGGCCCGAAGGCGGTGCTCAGGTTGGTGGTGGTCAGGGCCGCGCGGACCTTCTCGGGGTCGGCGCTGCCAGCGCGGCGCACGGCGTCGGCCGCGGCGAGCATGGCGGCGTAACTCTGCGCGGCGTGCTGGCTGGGTTCCTCGCCGCCCAGGGCTTTTTTCAGGCGGGTGTACAGGTTCTGTGCGCCGGGGTAGCGCACGTCCTGGTTCCAGACCATGGTCACCAGGAAGTTCTCGCCCGCGTCAGCGGAGCCTTTCAGGAAGTCGGGCAGGGCGAAGCCCGTGGCGATGCCCGCCATGACGCGCGGGTTCAGGCCGACCTCCTTGACCTGCTTGGTCAGGGCGACGGCGTCCTGCTCGTAACTGGCGAAGATCACCACGTCCGGGTTCTGAGCCTTGTAGCGGTTCAGGATGGGCCGGAAGTCGGTCAGGCCCTGGTCGTACGTGTCCTTGCCGAGCAGCGTGTACCCCGCGGCGGGCAGCAGTTTGGTCACGTCGGTCATGACGCTTTTGCCGAAAGCGTCGTTGCTGGTCAGCACGACCGCCGTTTTCAGGCCGGCCAGTTTGCGCAGCTGGTCGATCAGGGAGCGGGTGTACACGCTGGACTGGTTGTTCACGCGGAAGGTGTACGCGTTGCCGGGTTTGGTGATGGTCTCATCGACGGCGGTCGCCACGATCAGCGGCACTTTCGCGCGCGACATGTACTGCGAGAGCGGTTTGGTGATCCCGCTGGCGTACGCGCCGATCACGACCGGCACCTTCTGGTTCACGAGTTTCTCGGCGGCGGTCAGGGCTTTGTTGGTGTCGCTGGCGTCGTCTTCCAGCAGCAGTTCAAGTTTCTGCCCGTTCACGCCGCCCTTGGCATTCAGCTCTTCGATGGCCACCCGGAACCCCGCCTGCTGCATCTGCCCGAAGGTGGCGAACCGGCCCGAAAGGCTGGTCACAGCCCCGATTTTGAGGGTCCCCTGCGCACTGGCAGACGAGGCGAGGCTCAGGGCAGCGGCGAGGGACAGCAGGGAACGGGAAACGGTTCTGGTCATGGTGAAATCCTCCGTGAAGTAGGGGGGGCAACTGGGTCGGCCGGAAGGGGGGCGGGGCGTGCCGGGGCGGACGGTCAGGTGAGGTCCGCCCGGAACGGGGTCACTCAGCGCTCGAACTTGATGGCCTTGGGAATCACGGTCTTGGGGTACACGGGCACGAACGCGCCGCCCTGCACCTGCTGCGCGATCATGGCGAGCGGGTTCTGGTTGCGGAATCCGTCGTAGTCCTTGAAGACGATGGGGCCGTAGGCGGTCTGCATGGTCAGGGCGTTCAGGGCAGTCTTGACCTTTTCGCGGTCGGCGCTACCTGCCCGGCGCACGGCCTCGGCGGCGACCAGCACGCCCGCATAGGCCTGCGCGGCGTGGTAGCTGGGGTCCGCGCCGCCCAGGGCGGCCTTGAGTTCCACGTTCAGTTTCTGCGTGCCGGGGTAGCGCAGCTGCGGAATCCAGGCGGTGGCGGTCACGACGTTCTCGGCGGCGGTCCCGGCGTCCTTCACGAAGTCCGGCAGGGCGAACCCGGCCGCGCCGCCCGCGAACAGACGGGGCTTGACACCCACCTCTCGCGCCTGACGCATCAGGGCGACGCTGTCCTCGGCGTAGGAGACCATCAGGATGCCGTCCGGGTTCTTGGCCTTGATGCGGTTCAGGACGGGACGGAAATCGGTCAGGCCCTTGTCGTAGCGCTGGTCGTCCATGACCTGGATGCCGTACTCCTTGGCGATGGTCTGCGCGGCGTCGGCCACGCTCTTCTCGAAGGCTCCGGTGCCTGCGATGATGGCCATGCTCTTGAACTTGTTATCGCGGAAGATGTTCAGGATCACGCGGGCGTACTCGGTGGCCGGCTGGTTCAGGCGGAAGATGTAGTCGCTGCCGGGTTTGGTGATGTCGTCGCCGCTGCTGGCCACGACGAGGTTCGGCACCTTCTGGCGCGCGAGGTACTGCGCCTGCGCCTTGACCAGCGAGCTGGAGTACTCGTTGATCACGATGGGCACCCCGGCGTTCACGAGCCGTTCGGCGCCGGCCAGTCCCTTGTTCACGTCGCTGGCGTTGTCCTCGATGACGAGTTCGAGTTTCTTGCCCAGGACGCCGCCTTTGCGGTTGACTTCGGCCACGCCGACTTTAAAGCCCGCGAGTTGCATCTTGCCGAATTCGGCGAAGCGGCCGGTGACGCTGGTGATCGCGCCGATCTTGATGGTGCTCTGGGCCTGGGCGCTGACACTGGCGGTCAGCAGGACAAGCGCGGTCAGGGTGGCGGTGTGGCGCATGGTGGGTCTCCTTGTGCGGGGTGTGAGGGGCGGGCGGGTCAGGCGTGGTGTTGCCGGACGGCCCCGGCGACGCGGGTGAGGTGGGCGCGCATGGCGGTTTCGGCGGCGGGTCCGTCGCGTTGCCGCAGGGCGCGTTCGATGACGCGGTGTTCCTCGTGACTGAGTTTCAGGTGCCAGGTCTCGTTGAGCAGCAGTCTCCGGCCCAGTCGCATCTCGCGCAGCAGCTGTTCACCGTGCCGGATGACACGGCTGTTCGCGCAGGTCTGCACGATGATCTGGTGAAAGCGGGCGTCGAGGTCCAGGAAGCACCGGCGGTCCCCGAGGGCCGCGGCGCCCTGTGCGTCGAGCACGCCGCGCAGCGCGGCCAAGTCGGCGGCGGTCATGCGCTCGGCCGCCAGCCGGGCAGCCAGGGCGTCCAGTTCGGCGCGCAGTTCGTAGAGCTCCAGCAGGCCGGTCAGGTCCAGGCGGGCGACTTCCACGCCCCGGCGGGTGTGTTCGACGGCCAGTCCCTCCCCCACCAGGAGCAGCACCGCCTCGCGAACGGGTGAGCGTGAGACTTCCAGTTGCCGGGCGAGTTCCGGGACGCTCAGGCGGGTGCCGGGGGCGAGGTCACCGGACAGGATCGCGGTCCGCAGGCGATCACGGACCAGATCAACGACCCGGGTGCTGGAGACGGGTTTCAGCAACGGTGTGAACCTCCGGGCAGGGGCCGTCCCCGCGCCGTGCAGGGGGCACACGGACGGCGAAGACTCAGAAATGGGCAGGGACAGGGCGGGCAGGGCAGAACTCACCCCACATCCGTCTGAGCGGACCCGCAAACGTCAGGTGCGAAACCACCTGAGCTTGCGTGTGAAACTGTTTTAGACATGCGCAGTGTTACATGTAGACCGCATGAATGCAAGCCACCACCCAAACGGGCCGGGGCAGACCCTTCAGCGTGTGGCACACAGTGAGCAGGCAACGCTGGCTCAGCGGGCATGAGCTGGCCGCACAGATGTACAAAGCCGAGTGCTACCCGGGTCGTCCCAGACAGCTTTTTGGCGAAGCCACGCACACCCGCAGTGCCGGACACGGACCCTCCGGGGAGCGCGGGCGCCACATCATGGCCCACGCCTCCTGCACTCCAGAGAGAACACCGTGGCGATAGTGCGCGAGGCTATCCACGAGGACGGACGCACGGGACAGACGCACGGGACCGGCCGCCGTGACCGGGCGGGAGCGGCGTGGGGTATGCTCGTGGCACATGTCACATGCAGATGATTCGGCGCTGTATACCCAGTGGGTCACGCTTCTGGGCTGGCTGGAGAGCAGCGCGGCGGCGCGCGCCCTGTCGTTCGAGAAGGTCGCGGACTTCCCGGACTACATCTACCGCATGGAACGTCCCTACGACCTGCCCACCACCGTCATGAGCGTCAGTGTCGGCGCGGGCGGGCAGCCACTGCTGATTGCCGCCGTCAGCCCACGCCATGTGGACCTGAAAGGCGTGTCATTGCGCCTGATGGGGGGCAGCAAGCACTGGCACCTGCACGCCGGAAGCGGCGGCACGCTACTGGAAGGCAAACGGCCCTTCACGCGTGAGCGACTCGACGCCCTGCTGGACAGCACCCTGCGTATCCACGCCGTGTAACGGCTTCACAGGTCAAAGGGATTCCTGTCGCTACATTCACGACCCGTCCTGGCAACGGGTCACTGACTCCGGGCGCGCAATCCACGGGTTTGGCATTCCATTCATCCGGAGTTCTTCTCAGCCGCGCTGGGCTCCGAAGGCCATGAATCCGGCGGCAACGCCGATCAGGGTACCGATCAGCACTTCCAGGTAGGTATGGCCTAGCAGGACGCGCAGGGGCAGCGGCGCGAAGCCCTCGCGGACCACGGCGCGCAGTTCCGCGACCAGTTCGTTCAGGAGGCGGGCCTGCTGGCCGCTGCTGTGGCGCACGCCAGTGGCGTCGTACATGACGATCAGGGCGAATACGGCGCTCGCGGCGAACAGGGGGCTGCCCACGCCCTCGGTGATGCCCACGCTGGTGGTCAGGGCGGCCACCATGGCGCTGTGACTGCTGGGCATGCCGCCGGTCTCCATGAATGCGCCGGGGTGCCAGCGGCGTTCGAGCAGCAGGATCAGCAGAACTTTCATGACCTGCGCGCCGGTGCTGCTGAGCACCGCGACCCACAACCAGCGGTTGCCGATCAGCTCAGCGAAGGAGTTCACCACTCGCTCCGTTCGACTGGATGGCAGCACTGGGCGCTGTGTGGCGCGGGGCTACCTGTTTGTGGGCGGCCTGGTTCTGGGCGGCCAGGACGGTGTTCATCATCAGTTGCGCGACCGTCATGGGGCCGACCCCACCCGGCACGGGCGTCAGCGCCCCGGCCACGGCGGCCACGTCCGGGTGCACGTCGCCGGTCAGGCGGGCCTTGCCGGTGTCGGTGGGCACGCGGTTGATGCCCACGTCGATGACGGTCGCGCCAGGGCGCACCATGTCCGGCGTGATCAGGTGGGCCTGCCCGGCCGCGACGATCAGCAGGTCCGCGCGGCCGGTCACGGCCCCCAGATCCGGCGTGGCGCGGTGGGCGACGGTCACTGTCGCGTCGGCGTTCAGCAGGAGGCCCGCCAGGGGCCGCCCCACCAGGGCGCTGCGGCCCACGATCACGGCGTGCTGCCCGGCCACCGGCAGCCCGTAGTGGTCCAGCAGGGCCATCACCCCGGTGGGTGTGCAGGGGCGCAGGCCCGGCTGTCCCTGCCACAGCAGACCGGCGTTGACCGGGTGCAGGCCGTCCACGTCCTTGCGCGGGTCGATGCAGGCCAGGGCGGCGTCGGCGTTCAGGTGGGCGGGCAGCGGAAGTTGCAGCAGCACGCCGTGCACGCCGGTATCGGCGTTCAGGGTGCCGATCAGGGCGTGCAGGTCTGCCTGGGTGGTGTCGGCCGGCAGGGCGTGCACGTGGCTGCGCAGTCCAAGTTCAGCGGCTTTCCTGGCCTTCCCACGCACGTAACTTTCACTGGCGGGGTCGTCGCCAACGCGGATAAAGGCGACAGACGGCGTGACGGGCAGGGTGGCAGCCAGCCGGGTTGCGGCGCTCAGCAGCGCGGCGGCTGCCAGTGGGCCGCCCAGGTTCCGGGCGGCGGCCCGGTCCGTGGTCACTCGGGTTCGCCGGGCGTGCTGGGCGCGGCGGGGTGGGGCGCTTGGGCTTCGGAACCGGCAGCGGGCGGGGGGGTTTGTTCGAACACCTCGCGTTGCGGGGCGGGCGCCGCCGGGGTTTCCGGGCGGGGCAGCGCCCGGCTCAGCCCGGCGAGCACGCCGTTCACGAAGCGGCCGGAGTCGTCACCGCCGAACTTCCGGGCGATGCGCACGGCGCTCTCGATGATGGGCGGGTGGGGTTCGTCCGTGCCGGTCATCTCGAAGGTCGCCAGTCGCAGGATGTTCAGGTCGGTCTGCGCCATCTGGTCGAAACTCCAGCCGCGGATGGTGCGGCGCAGGGTCGCGTCGATGTCTGGGCGGGCGGCGCTGATGCCGCTCACGAGTTGTTGCGCGAACACCAGCGCCTCCTCGCTGAGCACCGGGAAGGTGTCGTCCCCGGCGCGCATGGCGTTCTCGGCGCGGTTAAAGACGCTCTGTATGGGCAGGTCACCCCGATCCGCCTCGAACAGCACCCGGAACGCAAATTCGCGGGCGGCGCGGCGCGTACCGACGGGCGCGGCAGCCTTCTCACGGCGGCGCGTCATGCGCCGCTGCCCTTGGGTACGCAGACGTTCTGCACGGTGACGTTCACGGCGCGGACTTTCAGGCCGGTCATCAGTTCGATGTTCTCACGCACGGCCTGCTGCGCTTTTTTACTGAGGGCCAGCAGGTTGCGCCCAAATTCGACGTTCAGGCCGACTTCGATGGTCACGTCGTTGCCTTCGCGGGTGACGCGCAGCGCGCGGGCCTTGCGTCCGGGATTCTGGTTGCGCAGTACCTCTCCGACTTTCAGGCTGGCCGCGGCGATCTCGGCGCCCTCGATGCCGTCCAGGGTCGTGGCGGCGATGTCGGTCAGGACACTCTTGCTGATTTCGATTTCGGTGTTGGTCGTCATGCTGGTGTTGCCTCCACGCGCGGCCCGCCACTGATGCCCGGCCCGCGCCATTCCCTCCCAGTTTATACGCAACGGCCGTGCTTCCGGCCGGTCCTGTGCGCGCTCAGGGGGCCGTGGCGCCCGGCCCGCCTTCGTCTGGCCCGTCCGTCACGCCCCGGTCGCGCAGCAGGTCAGCCAGTTCGGCTTCGGTCAGGACGCTCACGCCGAGTTCCTGCGCGCGGGTCAGTTTGCTGCCCGCCTCCTCCCCGGCGATCAGGAAGCTGGTCTTGCCGGTCACGCTGCCGGTCACGCGGCCCCCGGCGGCCTCCAGTTGCGCCTTGATGGCGTCGCGCGGGCGGGTCAGGGTGCCGGTGATCACGAAGTTCAGGCCCAGCAGTTGCTCGCCGCGGGTGACCGCTTCCCCGGCCGGATTCACGCCGTGGGCGCGCAGCCTCGCGATCACGCCGCGCATACTCGGGTCGGCCAGCGACGCGGTGACGCTCTGGGAAATCACGCCGCCCAGGCCGGGCACGTTCTCGATCTGTTCGGGCGTGGCAGCCAGCAGGGCGTCCAGCGTGCCGAAGGCGCGGGCCAGTGCCTGTGCGTTGCGTTCGCCCACGTGGCTCATGCCCAGCGCGTTCACGAGTCGCCACAGCGGCCGGGTGCGGCTCGCTTCGAGCTGCGCGAGAATGTTCTGCGCTTTCTTGTCGCCGCCGCGCTCCAGGCCCGCGAGCTGTTCGGCAGTCAGGGCGTACAGGTCCGAGGCGTCGCGGACCAGTCCGGTCTCGATGAGTTGCGCGACAAGTTTCTCGCCGATCCCGCGTACGTCCATCGCCCCGCGCGACACGAAGTACCGGATGCGTTCGGAGGCCTGCGAGGGGCACGCGGGGTTCGGGCAGTAGGTGTTCGCGTCCCCGTCGGCGCGGCTGACCTCGTGCCCGCACTCGGGGCAGTGGGCCGGAAACACGAAAGGCTGGGCGCCATCCGGGCGTTTCTCGTGCAGGACGCGCATGATCTGCGGGATCACGCCCCCTGACTTACGGACCACGACCGTATCCCCGATCCGCAGGTCCAGGTCACGGATGAAGTCCTCGTTGTGAAGCGTGGCGCGGCTGACCGTGCTGCCCTCGATCAGGCGCGGCGCGAGGTGCGCCAGCGGCGCGAGTTTCCCGGTGCGGCCCACGTTCACGGTGATGGCCTCCAGGATCGTCTCGACCTCCTCGACCGGGAACTTGTACGCAATCGCCCAGCGGGGCGCGCGGCTCGTGAAGCCCGCTTCCTCCTGCAAGCGAAGCGGATCCAGTTTCAGGACCGTGCCGTCCGCGTCGAACTCGAAATTCTGGCGCTGGGCGGTCATGCGGGCGTGGTAGTCGGCGGCGGCGCTTACGCCGCGCAGGGTCTCGCTGTACGCGCTGACCGGGAAGCCCTGCGCGGCCAGCCACGCCAGCACCTCGCCCTGCGTGGTGACGGGCACGCCGTCACGACGGCCCAGCGAGTAGAAGACCGCGCGGAGGTTGCGGGTGCGGGTCACTTCCGGGTCCTTCTGCCGCAGCGCACCCGCCGCGCCGTTGCGGGGGTTTTTCAGCAGGGGCGTCCCGAGTTCCTCGGCCTGCTCGTTAAACGCCGCGAAGTCCGCGCGGCTCATGTACACCTCGCCGCGCACCTCCAGTTCGCCGCTCAGGCCGGGCAGGCTCTTGGGAATGCCGGGCACGGTGGCGACCTGCGCGGTCACGATCTCGCCGGTCACGCCGTTGCCGCGCGTGGCGGCCCACTGGAGTTCGCCGTTCAGGTAGTACAGGTTGACGCTCAGGCCGTCGATTTTCAGTTCACCCGTGAAAGTAAAGTCGTCGTGATCGGCCGGGAGGTTCAGGGCGCGGGCGAGTTTCTCACGCCAGTCGCCCAGCTCCTCGTCGCTGAAGGCGTTGTCGAGGCTGGTCATGGGCGTGGGGTGGTTGACCGGCACGAAGGCCCCGGCGGGCGCGCCGCCCACGGCCTGAGCGGGACTCAGTTCGCTGCCGTCCGTTTCGGCGGCGCGGACGGACCAGTCGGGGTTCGCGGTTTCCAGGGCGCGCAATTCGCGGGCCAGTGCGTCGTACTCGCTGTCCGGGATGTCCGGGGTGTCCAGTTCGTGGTACGCGCGGTTGTGACGGGCGACCTCGGCCCGCAGCGCAAGGTAACGGTCAAACGCGGCCTGATCCATGCCTCCAGCGTATCACCCGCGCCCGGTTCGCCTGACAGACGAACGCGCGCAGGCCGGTATTCAGGCGGACCGGGATCAGCCGGGCCGGTACCCGATCTGCTCTGCGGCCTGCGCGGCGGCCTGCTCGCCCCACACGTGCGCGGCCACATGAAGCGCCGCTTGCAGGGCAGGGAGGCCCGGCGGCGTGGTCATCAACGTTCCGTCGGTCACGACCTGCCCGGCCTGCACGCCCGCCACGCCAAACCCCCACAGCGTGTCGCTCAAGTCGGCCGGACCGCCCACCACGCGCCCGGTCAGGGTGCCCGCCTCGCCGCACAGCAGCGCCCCGCTGCCCGAAGCGCCGGTCGGCAGGGCCGCGTGCCCCGACAGGAAGGCACGCAGCAGCGGGTCCCGCGCAGCGCGCGCAGCGCCGGGGCCACCGGGCAGCAGCAGGCCCGCCGGTTCCGGCAGCGCTGCGTACAGCACATGCGGCGTGCTGACCAGCCCGCCCGCCGTGACGATACTGGCCCGCGAGCGGTTCACGGTCAGGGCCGCGCCCTCGCCGCCGCACAGGCGGCACACGGTCATCATGACGCCCAGGTCCAGTTCACTGACCCCGGCGTACACGGGAATCGCCACGACGGGGCCCGGAGTGCTCTGCACGTCCCCGGTGGTTTCGGCGGCGGCGTCCGGGGTCATTCGCGGTGCAGGGGCCGCAGTTCCAGCGAGCGGCGTGACAGCGGCGGATGCACCTCGCCGGCGATCAGCAGCTCGTCGGCCGCCTCCTCGCTCAGGCGTTCCACGCGCAGCAGGTACACCCGCGCGGACGCGGCCGAATCGAAGCGGCGCGGGTGCGGGTCACCCTCCACGCGCAGGTCGAACCAGTCCAGGGACGCACTCATACGCACTCCGGCAAAATAGCGTGTACCCACTGCCCCATCCGGGCGGATGCGGGTTCAGGGGCGGCGGCTTCCGGGCGCGGCGTTGGCAAGCCGGTGCCTGGGCAGGGCGCGAATGAAATAGACGGAGTCCGGTTCATAGGTGTCCGGGTCCTAGGTGTCCGGGTCATAGGTCGCGCAGGTCCTCCCAGAGTTGCCAGCCGAAGCCTTCGGGCGTGCCGTTCAGCAGCGGCTCCAGCAGTTGACTGGCCGCGCTGGCGTCGTCGTGCAGGGCGTCGTTGTCGGGCCTCTCGCCGTACACGCGCAGCACCGTGAACTGGTAGAACGCCTGCGAGGCGGTCGGTTCGCCGTTCTCGAAGAACGCGAACGGTGGAGTCACGCCGTCCCACAGGACGTGCGCGGCCTCCTCATCCTCGGCGGTGCCCTGGGTCAGGTCAAGCTCGTGCGGCAGGTAATGTTCAAGTTCGATGTCGGCCTCCTGCGGATGCCACACGTAACCCTGCAACAGGCGGACAGCAGCGCGGCCCCCGGCCTGCGGTTCACTGGTACTCACGCCGCACAGCATACCCACTTCTGAACCCGCCCGCTGCACGTCCGGGCCGGGCCACCGTCCACAGCCCGCCGCCGCGGCGTTCAGGCAGGGTCGGCGTGATGCAGGCGCAGGGCGTCCGAGACGCGCGTCAGTCCAGTCTCGAACGGCACGCCCAGTTCACGTAGCACGCCCGCGGGGTCGGGATGCACGGCTTCCAGGGCCTGGGCGGCTTCGCGCCACACGCCGCCCCGGAAGGCCGCGAGGGCCGGGGCGCGCAGTTCGTCGGCCAGCCAGCGCAGGGTGGGCGCGCCTTCCAGGATGCTGGCGCGGGCTTCCAGGGCCAGCAGCTGGGCGTGCAGGCCGGGGTCCGGGGTGTGCGTGCCGCCCAGACCCGAGTGCACGCGGCGCAGCAGGGCGTGGGCGCGGTTCAGGTCGGGCAGGGCCGCGCCGCCCGGCGCGCCGTCACCGCGCAGCTGCACCTCGGCACTCATGGCGCGCGCCTGAGCTTCCTCGTAGGCGTGGGCGGCCATGTCGAGCGCCCGACCGGTAAACCTCAGGGCCGCGCCGCGTTCCGGTTCGGCCAGGGCGCGGCTGAGCAGCATGTCGAAGAGCAGCATGGCTTCCCGGTCACCGCGTGGCGGCGCTGAACCTGGAGGCGCTGCAATCGGCGGCTCTGAACCCACCCGCTCTGCACCCGCAGCTGGCGGGTGGCCGGGACTCAGCAGGTCGTCAAGGATGGCGCGGGCCTGCGCGAGATCCGGGTGGTCGCGCGACGGGCCGCGCAGGGGTTGCAGGTACGGACGGCCCAGCCCGCGTGTCAGGTACGTCAGGGCCACGCGGTAGCGGGTGCGGCGCTCGCGGTACCGGGCCTCGGCGGGGCGTACGTCGCTGCGGCCCAGCAGGTCCAGCGCCCGCACGGCCTGCGCCAGGGCCTCGTCGTGGCGGCCCAGGGCCAGCAGGATCGGCACGCCCTCCGAGAGCAGGCGGGCGCGGGGCACGCCGTCCACGTGACGGCGGTCATCAGCCGGAACGAGGTCCAGCGCGCCCCTCAGTTGAATCCAGGCGTCGTCGGCGCGGCCCAGGCGGCGCTGCGCGGTGGCGGTGCGGGCCAGGATGCGCGAGACCTCCTCGGCGCTGCCCCCGGCGGCCTCCATGCGGCGCGCGGCGTCCAGCAGGGCGTCCAGTGCGGCGGCCGGCTGGCCCAGGCGCAGATGCAGGTCGCCCTGCTGGTAGCGGGCGCGGGCCGACAGCAGCGGGCTGGAATCCGGGACGGCCCGCAGGGCGTCCAGCGCCTCGGGCCAGCGGCCGGCGTCCTTGGCGATCAGGCCGCGCCACAGCAGTGCGCGGGGGCCTCCGTGGGCGGCGCGGGGGTCGCTGGCAGCGCGGGTCGCGGTTTCCAGGTCACCCTGCCAGCGGGCCAGCGCGGCCTGCACCAGCAGTGCGTCGGCCTGCGCGGCGACCGTCCAGGGGTCCAGGGCTGCCGTCTGCGCGGTCATGGCGGTCACGTCCGGGTGCTCCAGCTGGGTGCGGGCGGCGTCCATGTTCCCACTTTCGAGACTGCTCTCGGCGAGTTTCACGCGGGCCCAGGCGCGCACGGGATCGCGGGAGGATTCCATCAGGGTGAACAGGGCGTCACGGGCGCGTGGCTCGTTGTACTCGCCGCGCCCGGCGTGGTGCGTGACGACCGCGCGGGCCAGCGTTTCGCGGTCCGGGCCGGTCGGAGCGGCCCGCAGCGCCGGCCACAGCGGCGGCAGGTGACGGATATCGTCCGGGTGGGCGGTGACGTGCGCGGCCAGCGCCGTCCAGTCGTTCAGGGCGGCCAGCGCGCCCAGTCGGTACTGGCCCGCCGCGCCGGGCGCGCTGGCCAGCGCGCGCAGGAACGGCACCAGGGCGGCGCGGGCCACGACAGGCCACGCGGCACTCAGGACCGGGGCCGGCTTCCAGCCCAGGTCGGCCGAGCCGCGCAGCAGCGCCCGCGCGTGCGGCGGCAGCGCGGAGGGCGGCCCGCCCAGCAGGGTGCCCAGCAGCGCGTCGGGCCAGGGAGTCAGGGCGGGCCAGCCCGCGGCATGCAGGGCGGCGGTCGCCTCGGTCAGCCGCCGGGAGTCCGGGTCGCCCAGCAGGGCGGCGGGGCTCACGTCGTCCCCGCTGAGACTGGCCAGCAGCGTCAGGCGATCCAGGTGACGACCCGTCTCGCGGACCAGCCGCTCGGCCTCGGCGCGCGGGATGCCCAGGCGGGTCATCAGGTACTCGCGGGCCTCGGCGGTCGTGGGGGGGCGCAGTTCGATCACCTCGCACGGCACGTCAACCGGGGCGTCCCCCTCGACGGCCAGCAGGACCGCCACACCCGCCGAGGCCCGCTCCAGCAGGGTCCTGACGGCCCAGGTGGCGGGGTCTACCGGCTGACCGCCGGGCAACCGGGGCGGACCGCCGTGCAGGGTCAGGTCCCGTGCGACGTGCACCAGCAGCGTCCCGCTGACCGGCAGGGCCTGCCGCGCGGCGTCCAGTTGCGCCTGCGCCAGCGCCGCGAACGACGACCCGGCCGGCGCGGGGGCCTGAAGCGTGCCGGCCGCCTCGCCCGACAGGAACAGTTGCCGCACCGGTACGCCCTGCGCAGCCAGGGTGCGCGCCACGTGCGACAGCAGCACAGTCTTCCCCGCCCCGGCCCGGCCGGACACGATCAGTTTCGGAGCGCGGCCCGCGCGCACCCCCGCCAGGAACTGCCGGTACGCGCGTTTCTTGCTGCGGCCCAGCAGGTCCAGTTCATCCGGCACGGGGGTCGGCGCGGCGGGGTCCGGCGAGTCCGGCAGGGGACGGCCGGTCTCGCGGGCCAGTTCGGTCAGGATGGCCCGCAGCGCTGCCCGGTCGGCGGGCGTGCCGATATCGCGGTAGATGATGTTCCGTACGCTGCTGGGGCTGGCGCCGCTGCTGCGCATCTGGCCTTCGAGCCAGCGCAGGCTGCCGCGCGCCTGCCCCCCCCCGCCGGGGGGGAGGTGGGCGCGCAGGTCAGCGAGTACGGCCTTCCAGTCCATGTCGCCACGGAGCCTAGCGCATCCGCCCGGACACATGCACCCAGTACAGGAAAAGACAGGCGCGCCGTACCTGACGGGCTCGTCAGCATTCGGGCTGGGCGGATGTGTATACTTCGCGACAGCATTAAATTCACAGCACCACCTCACTGGAGGAAGTTCATGCGTTCAATCATCATTACGGCCGCCCTCGCCCTTAGCGTCACCGCGTCTGCTCAGTCCGTGCAGGCTGCCACCAGCCTGTTCGACCAAGGCAAGTGGCAGGAGGCCGCCGCTGCCGCCGCCGCCCTGAACAGCAGCGAAGGATTCGCGCTGGCCGCCAAGGCGACCACGTTCGGCTCCGCGCTGGTGCCCGACAACCAGAAAAAGGCGCTGTTCGAAAAAGCGCAGGGCCTCGCCAAGCAGGCCATCGCCAAGGACAAGAACAACGCCGATGCGTACTTCGAGACGGCGCGCGCCCAGGGCCGCCTCGCGCAGTTCTCCGGGATCCTGCAGAGCCTCGGTCTGGCCGGCGAAGTGAAGAAGAACCTCGACACGGCCATCAAGCTCGACCCGAAGCTCGCCGGATCGTACGTCGCGCTGGGACTCTGGAATGCCACCCTGGACGCCAAGGGCTTTATCGCCGTGCGGGCCAGCGGCGCCGACAAGAACCAGATCATCCCGAACTTCGAGAAGGCCATCAGCCTGGAACCCGACGTGGCCATCCACCGCATCGAGTACGCCAACGCCCTGATCCTCCAGGGCCGCAAGGCCGACGCCGCCACGCAACTCCAGAAGGCCATCAGCATTCCCGCGAACACCTTCTGGGAGAAACGCGACCTGGAAGCCGCCAAGGCGACCCTCGCCAAACTGAAGTAACGCCCTGAGTGGGTTGAAAGTTGATGGGTGATGGAGGCCAGCGCGGCGCTCCATCACCCATCACCCATTCACCATCACCCCTTCCCTCAGGCGTTCAGGAGGTGCACGGCGCCGGGAAGGGTCTCGACGTGCACCTCGGTCACGCGGCCGTGCAGGTCGCCGTCGAGGTGCACGCGCACCGGCGCGTCCCAGCGGACCGTGACCTGCCGGGCGGCGCGGGTGTGAACGCGCGGGTGGTTCAGGTGGCGGCCCCGCAGGACGCGCAGCATCAGGGCCGTGAGTTGTCGGCGGTTCATGTCGCCGCCCGCGACGACGTTCACCTGCCCGTCACGCAGGTCGCTGTCCGGGCTGATCAGGAACCCGCCGCCGTAACGGGTGCCGTTCATGACGGCCACGACGCCGCTGGGCCCGGCGTACACGGGCTGCCCGTCGGCGCTCACCGTGACGTTCGTGAGCTTCAGTTCGTGGATGGAGGTGACCGCCGCCCACGCGTAACGGACGAAGCCGCGCAGCCGGGCGGGCGCGCGGGTCATGTTCGCCGTCACGTCGGAATCAAAGCCCATGCCCAGGCCGTTCAGGAGCAGGTGGCTGCGACCCGCGCCGTCCCCCTGGCGGATGGTCACGCGCAGGGCGTCCACGGCGCGCGGCTGGTAGTTCAGGCGGTCGAGGGCCTCGGCGAACGCCCCGGGGCGCAGGCCCAGCAGGCCCGCGAAATCGTTCCCGGTCCCCAGCGGCATGACCGCCAGGGGCCGACCCGTGCCGACCAGCGCCGGGAGGAGCGCACCGACCGTGCCGTCCCCGCCGACCGCCATGACGGCCGTGCCGGGCGCAAGCGCCCGCAGCCGCGCCAGCGCCGCCTCGCCGCTGGGTTCGCGGATCAGTTCGTGGCTCAGGTGCCGGGCGTGCAGTTCGCGTTCCAGGCGCGGCCAGGAGCGCAGCGCGAGGCCGCCCCCGGCGTTCGGGTTGAGCACCACCGCCAGGTGTGGGGGGGCGTGCGTGGCGGGTGGGTTGCCTTCAGGAGTCACAGGCGACCAGCATAAGGCATGGAGCACGACGCACCTCTGCTCGTGGAAGGCGGCAGGGGCGGGCGGCCACGGCGCCCGGCACCAACCAGAAGGGAGGCACCGGGAATCCCGTTCCCCCGGTGCCTCCGTCCAGAGAGCCGCTCTATTCCCAGTCGGCCGGGCGGTCCTGAAGCCCGAAATGCCACGCGGTGGCGCGGGCGATCCGTCCGGCGGCCTGACCATCCCCGTAGGGGTTACGGGACTCGCGCATCCGAGCCAGTTCAGCCTCGCTGCCCAGCAGGTCACGCAGGACCGTTTCGAGCTGCGCGGGGTCGTTCCCGGCGAGTCTCAGCACACCGGCCTCGACTCCTTCCGGGCGTTCCGTGACGTTACGCAGGACCGCGACCGGCACGCCCAGCGCTGCGCCTTCCTCCTGAAGGCCGCCGCTGTCAGTGGCGAGCAGGCGCGAGGCGGCCATCAGGGGGGCCATGTCGCTGTAGTCGAGCGGTTCGGTCAGTTCGAAGTTCGGCACGCCTTCCAGCGCGGGCCGCACGGCTTCCTGCACGGCGGGCGAGAGGTGCACGGGGTAGATGAAGTGATGGTCCGGGTGCGCCTGCGCCACGCGGGCCAGGGCCTGGGCCATCTCGCGCATCATGGGCTGGTTCTCGCGGCGGTGCATGGTGACGGTCACGAGGGGCTGAGCGGCGTCCACACGCGCCTGCCACTCGGGGCGCAGCGGAACGCGCCCGGCGACCTCACGGACGGCGTCCACGGCGGTCTGGCCGGTCACGAAGATGCCGTGGTCACTTTTGCCCTCGCGGCGCAGGTTGTCGCGGCTGCCGTTCGTGGGCGCAAAATCCAGGGTGGACAGCACGCCGGTCAGGCGGCGGTTGGCTTCCTCGGGGAAGGGTTCTCGCAGGTTACCGCTACGCAACCCGGCCTCGACATGCCCGACCGGGATGCCCTCGTAGAAGGCGCTGAGGGCCACGCAGAAGCTGGTGCTGGTGTCGCCGTGCACCAGGACCATGTCGGCGCCCATCTCGCGCAGGGTGCGCCCGGCCTGCGGGACGATGCGGGCCGTGAGGTCCGCCAGGGTCTGCCGGTCGGTCATGACGTTCAGGTCGCGGTCCGGCGTGAGCGAGAAGACGCCCAGCGCGGCGTCCAGCATCTGCCGCTGCTGCCCGGTGGACAGGATCAGGGGGCGCAGGCCCGGCGTGTCCTCAAGGGCGCGGTAGACGGGAGCCATCTTGGTCGCCTCGGGGCGGGTGCCGAAGGCCAGCACGACCGTGAAGTCACGGCTGGGGACTGCGGCCTGAGGATCGGTGGAGTGGGTCATGTCAGTTTACCTCACTGGAATCGGTGCGGCTGGCCTGCCCGGTGGTGGCCTGCGGGGGGGTGGCCTGCTCGCGTTGGTGGGCGCGCACGCGGCGGTACGCCACGAACACCAGGCAGACCAGCACGACCAGGATCGTTGCGCCGATCACGGTGGGCGGCAGTCCCTGCAGGCTCATGCCCAGGGCGCCGCAGGTCAGCGCGACCAGCCACAGGATCACGGCGGTGCGGCGCGCGCTGTCCGTGCGGGCCAGGACGCGGTGGTGAATGTGGGTCTTGTCAGGGTGTCCCAGCGGGTTGCGGATGCCGCGCGCCAGCCGGCCGATCACGACCTGGGTGGTGTCCAGCAGCGGCAGGGCCAGCACGATCAGCGGCACGAGCAGGCTGGCCCCGGCACTGAATTTCAGCGTGCCCAGCAGGCTCACGGCGGCCAGCGTGTACCCGAACAGGGTGCTGCCCGCGTCTCCCATGAGGATCCGGCTGGGGTTGAAGTTGTGCCGCAGGTACCCCAGGGCCGCGCCGGACAGGCCGGCGAGCAGAACCACGGCGGCCGCGCGGTCCGGGAACTGCGCGGCGGTCGCCAGCAGCACGAAGCTCGCCACGAACGCCACGCCGCCCACCACTCCGTCCACGCCGTCGAGCAGGTTCACGGCGTTCGTGAGGGCCAGGACCCACACGATGGTCATCAGGCTCCCCAGGACCGTGCCGAGCGGTTCGGACACGACCGGCAGGAACCCAATGGCGTTAAAGTCGATGCGCAGGTCGTTGACCAGGAGCAGCGCGGCGGCCAGGGTCTGCACCAGCAGGCGTGACAGCGGCGTCAGGCCGTACTGATCGTCAATGAAGCCCACCAGGACCAGCAGGGACCCGCCCAGCAGAATGGCGAGCACCTGAATGTTCACGATGTCCACCGCGATGGGCCGCAGCGCCCACGCGACGATGATGCTCACCAGGAACCCGCCGTAGATGGCCAGCCCCCCCGCGTTGGGCAGCGGTTCCTTGTTCAGGCGGCGTTCGTTGGGCTGGTCCGCCCAGCCGACCCGGATGGCGAACTCCCGCAGGCGCGGAATGAACGCCCACGTGAACAGCCACGCGGTGAAGAACGTGACCAGCACGCTGAGAAAGCCTCGCCCGGACGGACTGGCAATACCGAATTGAGAAGCAAGTGCCTGCAAAGAATCCATAAAGGCCCCGATTGTAGATGACGGCCGGGTGACGGCCCGGTCACGGCTTCCGGTCAGGTTCCGACGACTCCCGGTGCAAGCTCCGCCTGGAGGTGAAAGCAGGGCGCCGGGTCCGCGCGGACCGGAGACAGAGGGCGAAAAGAGGCCAGAAAATTCGGCGGGAACGGGCGGACAGGCTCAGCCTGAGCCGGGAGAGTTGGGTGTTCAACCCTCTTTGGGATGACCACCCCGGCCCGGCCTGACGGTCCCGGGAACTTATTTGGTGCCGTAGATGCGGTCCCCCGCGTCACCCAAGCCCGGCACGATGTAGCCGTGGTCGTTTAGGTGGGTGTCCACGGCGGCCACGACGATCTCCACGTCCGGGTGCTCGCGTTCGATCACGGCGATCCCCTCGGGCGCCGCCAGGACGCACATCAGTTTAATGCTGGTCGCGCCGGCCTCCTTCAGGCGGTCGATGGCGGCCGCGGCACTGCCCCCCGTGGCGAGCATGGGGTCGGTCAGGAACACGCGGCGCTCGGCGATATCCGAAGGCAGCTTGTTGTAGTACGCGACCGGCTGGAGGGTCTGCGGGTCACGGTACAGGCCGATGTGCCCGACCTTGGCGGCCGGAACCAGCTGCACAATCGCGTCGGTCATGATCAGCCCGGCGCGCAGAATGGCGACCAGTGCCAGTTTCTTGCCGCTCAGCATGGGGAACTCGGCCTGCGTGATGGGCGTCTGGATGGTCCCGGGCACGGTTTCCAGGTCGCGCATGGCCTCGTAGGCCAGCAGCAGGCTGACCTCGCCCGCCAGTTCCCGGAACTCCTTGACGCCCGTTCGGACGTCACGCATGACCGAGAGCTTGTGCTGAACCAGGGGATGGGTGACGACAGTGACCATGCCGCTCACGATACCGGCTCCGGGCGCCCCTCAGGCCGGATGCCGTTCACCCGGTGCCGCGCCGGTCAGTGCAGCGACCGCAATAAAGATGCCGACTGCCTCGTTCAGGGCAGGGCGGGCAGGCGGGCCAGGGCGTGGTAGGCACGCGGGACCTTCTGGGCGCGCTGGCCGTCGAATTCGTACGGTTCGTTCATCAGCAGCCAGTACAGGTCATGCAGGGCCGTCATGGCCAGGTACGCGCGGTAGCGGGTCAGGGTGGCGGGCGCGTGGTCCGGCAGGAATTCCAGAGCCAGGCGCAGGCTCTGATCGGGGGGCAGCAGGTCCAGCGTGCCGGTCTTCAGCAGGGCCAGGTCACGCAGCGGGTCGTCCCAGGCGCTCTTGGTCCAGTCGATCACCAGCAGGCGTTCGGGGGCGGGCGGGTCGGTGATCAGGATGTTGTCCTGCCACAAGTCCAGGTGGCAGAACGACGCCGGCTGATCCAGCAACCCGCGTTCGAGCGGAATTTCGACCGCGTCGAACAGGTCTTCGAGCGGATAGGCGGCCAGGGCGCTGCGGAAGCGTTGCAGGCGTTCGCGCACGCGGCGCAGGTCCACGCGGCCGCGTTGCTCGCGGTGCAGTTCGCTCAGCACGCCGCGCAGGGCGGGCACGGCGCGCGTCACGTCAGATGGCCGCAGCGGGTGGCCGGGAAAGCGTTTCATGATCAGCGCCTCGACCCCGTCAGCCTCGAGCGCGTCGATCACCCAGTCGCCCAGGCCAGCCCGGCGCAGGTTGTCGGCCTCGGTGCAGTGGTCACCCTGGTGGTTGCGGTAGACCTTCACGATCACGTCGTCCGGCGTGACGTACACGCGGCTCTGCATGCCCGCGTCCATGGGGGTCAGGGTCCCGAAGCGGGCTTCGAGAACCGGGAAGCGCGGGGTGGGTTCCCCGCCGATTTGGGGGCGTCTGGGGGTCAACAGGCACTCCGGGCGGCGGGGGCTTGCGCACGCGGCGTGATCACCGGGGCCGTTTCTCCAGCAGGCCCATCAGCCGGGCGCCCCCGTTCCTGCCGCCCTGCGGTTTCAGGCGTTCCAGGCCGCCCACCCGCACGAACGCGTTTGTAACGGCCCCGCTACGGGCATACGGCGTGATGACCTCGCCTGCCCGCCTGCCGGCTTCGCCCTGACCGACCCAGGGTTCACGGTGGTGAGGCACGACGAGCGACACGGTCGCGTCCCGCAGGTCGCAGCGGTCCAGGTCCAGCAGCGCGGCCAGCTCTGGGCCATTCTGCCCGGACAGTCCGCGGGTGCCGCCGGACAGCACGCGCGGCCGCATCAAGGCGCGCAGGCCACTCAGGGCGCCGCCCATCAGGTCGGCCGGATACCCGGCGGCCACTAGGGTCAGGTCCAGCCGCCCACCAGACACCGAGATGCCGGTCTTGCGCGGGTCGGGACTGCCTGTGGCCGGGGGCGGGGTGCGGGAGCGTCGGAACACGGTACGCGTAGTATACCCGCGCTACGCTGCGCGCCATGACGGACGCCTCACCCACCTCCCATTCCAACGTGACCGACCCGGTCCGGCACGGGTACGCCCGGTACGAGCAGCAGGCCTCGCGCTGGCTCGGCCGCTACACGCAGCAGGGCGGCCAGGTGTTCTGCGGCGCGGGTTGCTTCGCGTGCTGCAACATGCCCATCCGCGTCAGTCTGGCCGAGGCGCTGATCATGACGGCCGCCCTGAACCCCGAGCAGGCCCGCGCGGTAGAGGCGCACGCGCGCGCCGCCGTCGCCAACGCCCGCACCGCGCGCAGCGACGAGCAATACGTGCAGCGCCACCGCGACGAGGTCGGGTACTGCCCGATTCTGAACCGCGAGACCGGCGGGTGCAGTCAGTACGCGGCGCGCCCCACCCGCTGCCGCGACACCTTCAGCGCCTTCCCCGCCACGTACTGCGAGAGCGGCAGCCTGGAACGCATGACGCGCCGTGAGCAGGCCGAGTACCGCCGCGAGGTGGCCCGCACGCCCGGCACCGACGGCGAACTGCACTTCATTGCGCCGCTGGAGCACCTGTCCGAACCCATCTGGGTGGCCGCCGCCCGCGCCATGCGCCAGGAGTGGGGCATAGAGGTCTGGGGGGACTTCTGGCTGCTGACCACCCTGGGTGCCGACCCGAAGTTCATGGGGGCCGTCACGCGGGGCGACACCCGCGCCGCGTGGCAGCTCGCCTCCGGGCGGGGGCTGGCGCACCGCGCGCTGCTGGAAATGGAGTGATACGCACTGCGTCAGTTTCGCCGACAACCAGGATCTACGGACCAGTCGCGCCCCCTGCTCGTACACGAAAGCAGCGTCCCCGGATGGAATGTCCGGAGACGCTGTATGTGGTGGGCGGTGAGGGATTTGAACCCCCGACCAATCGCGTGTAAGGCGAGCGCTCTACCGCTGAGCTAACCGCCCGCTGCGGCCTGACATCTTACGGGGCGGCGGGCGGCGTTGCAAGGGGGGCGGTCACGCCCCATTGTGAGCGGAGGCGCGCGGCAGGTGGGTGTTCGGGTATACTGGGTGGGTAATTCCTCGAACGAGGGGTGGGTGGCAACCCACCTTTTTTCGTGGAGGGGGTGGTTTCCAGGCTGGTTCCCGGCCGACACAATATGAATAACAACGGAAGTAACAATCAATTGATGCAGATCGCGCAGACCGCCCTGACCCCGCTGGGGTTCGAGGTTCTGGAAGTGCAGGTGCAGAATCTGGGTGGGCAGCCGATTGTGCTGGTCCGCATCGACCGTCTGGACGAGCAGCCCGTGACCGTGGAGGACCTGACGAAGGCCAGCCGCGCGTCGGAAGCCGAGTTCGACCGGGTGGACCCTATCGCCGGCGAGTACCGCCTGGAGTTCGAGTCGCCCGGGAGCAAGCGGCCGCTGACGCGTGCGCGCCACTTCGAGCGGATGCTGGGCCTCAAGGCCCGCGTGCGTGGTGAGGGTCAGGCCTTCACCGCCCCGATCGCGGCAGTGGACGGCGAGATGATCTCGTTCGATGTGGCTGGTGAGCGCGTGACCCTGAGGGCCGGGTCGTTCCAGGCGAACCTCGCGGAGTTCCCGGACCGCCACCGTTAACTCGGGCGGGGTCTGCCACGGGCGGCCCGCCCGGATTCTAGTAAAGGAAAAGAGTGAGATGACCCAGCCAGAATTCAACTTTGCCGACGCCCTGCGTGAAGTGGCGCAGGCCCGTAACATCAACGAGATGCAGCTGATCGAGGCGTTCGAGCAGTCGCTCGCACAGGCGTACACCCGCAACGTGGAGCCGGAAAAGCGCATCGAAGTTCACCTGGACCCGCAGAGCGGCGAGCTGGAAGTGCTCGTGGTGCGTGAGGTCGTGGAGAAGATCGAGGACGAGCACATGCAGATCTCTCTGGCCGACGCGCTGGAACTCGATCCCGGCGTGGAAGTCGGCATGGAGATGGAGTTCCCCGTGGACCGTGAGAAGTTCTCGCGGATCGCCCTGCAGGCCGCGAAGCAGACCCTGACGCAGAAGATGCGTGAAACGGAACGCAACGTGGTGTTCAACGAGTACAAGGACCGCGAGGGTCAGGTGCTGACCGCGCAGGTGGTCCGCAGTGACAACAAGGGCAACTGGTTCGTGGAACTGGGGGCCGGCGAGGCGATCCTGCCGCCCCGCGAGCAGATTCCGGGCGAGAAACTCACGCCGGGCAACCGCGTGAAGATCTACCTGAAAGAGGTCCGCAAGACCCCCAAGGGCCCGACCATCCTGGCCAGCCGCGCCGACGAACGCCTGCTGGATTACCTGCTGAGGCAGGAGATTCCCGAGGTCGCCAACGGCATCGTGGAAGTTAAGGCGATCAGCCGTGAGGCCGGTCAGCGCAGCAAGGTCGCGGTGTTCTCTCATAACAGCAACGTGGATCCCATCGGTGCGTGCATCGGTCACCGGGGCAACCGCATTCAGGCCGTGACCGGCGAACTGGGCCGCGAGCGCGTGGACGTGATCCTGTGGGACGCGAACACCCGCGATTTCATCCGTAACGCCCTGTCGCCCGCCAAGGTGGGTCTGATCGAGGTGCTGCCCGACCGGCGCGAGGCGACCGTGACCGTCACGCCCGACCAGCTGTCCCTGGCGATCGGTAAGGGCGGGCAGAACGTGCGCCTGGCTGCCAAGCTGACCGGGTTCAAGATCGACCTGCGCGAAACGGCCGCGATCAGCGACCTGGACGCCGCGATGCAGCAGGCGCTGGCCGACGAGCAGGAAGGTCGCGACAGCGGCACTGCCCAGTCCGCGTTCGACGCGCTGTTCAAGGACAGCAAGTCGGTCGCGGTCGCCAGCCCCGACGACGTTCAGGAGTAAGTGTTGACGGTCTCCCCCGCTCCCACCCACGCCCCAGACCAGCAAGCGCAGAACCGGCACGCGCAGGGCCAGCAAGCGCAGAACCGGCACACGCCGGAACGGACCTGCGTGGCGTGCCGCCGCAGGCGGCCCCAGTCGGCGTTCACGCGCTTGACGCGGGTGGACGGCGTGTGGAGCCTCAGCACGGGGCACCGGGCCGGGCGCGGCGCGTACGTGTGCAGCGACACGCCGGAGTGCTGGCAGGACCGCCGCCTGCGCCGCGCCTTCGGCGCGCAGGCCCCGCAGGTGGCGGCCGCCCTGACAACGGCGCTGACACCTTGCGGCGGGGAGCCCCGTCTGGTCACGGCCGCCCCCGCGCGTTCTGGACGGGGAACGGAGTCGGCCACGCCGCACCAGCCTCCTCAGCCGCCACAGCCGCTTCAAACGAATCAACCCCGCACGCTGCCCCCCAGGGGCCGTGACGGGTCTCACCGGAGGTGAGCATGTCGAAAGTTCGAATTTATACCCTCGCCAAGGACCTTGGTGTCGAGAATGCCAAGATGCTGGAACTGCTCGACGGTCTGGGCGTCTCGTACAAGAGCGTCAGCAGCACCATCGAGGAAGAAACCGTGGTCCTGATCAAGGAAATGCTCGCCGAGGAAGCCGCGCCGGCCAGCGAGGCGACCACGCAGACCGCCGCCACGCCTGAGAGGAGCACTCCGGCAAATGACGCAGCCGACAGTGCCGCGCCCGCCGCGCAGGCCGCCGCACCCGCCTCTGGCGGGGAAGTGCCGCACCGCGCGCCGGTCGTGACGATCATGGGTCACGTGGACCACGGGAAGACCAGCCTGCTGGATTACATCCGCAAAACCAAGGTCGCCGCCAAGGAAGCCGGGGGTATCACCCAGCACGTCGGGGCCTTCGAGGCGCAAACCAGCAAGGGCAAGATCGTGTTCATCGACACGCCCGGCCACGAGGCGTTCACGACCATCCGTGCGCGCGGCGCGAACGTCGCGGACATCGCAATCATCGTGATTGCCGCCGACGACAGCCTGATGCCCCAGACGCGCGAGGCCATCGCGCACGCGCAGGCTGCCAAGGTGCCCATGCTGATCGCCATCAACAAGGTGGACCTGCCGCAGGCCGACCCGGACCGCGTGAAGACCGACCTGACCCAGCTGAACCTCGTGCCCGAAGAGTACGGCGGCGACCTCGTGGTCGTGCCTGTCTCCGCCAAGACCGGCGAGGGGGTCGAGGACCTGCTGGAGTACATCAGCCTGACGGCCGAACTCGAGGACCTGCGCGCCGACCCCAACGGGACTTTCGGTGGCGTGATCATCGAGGGCAAGGTCGATAAGCAGGCGGGCGTTCTGGCAACCGTCATGGTGCAGGAAGGCACGCTGCACGTCAGCGACTTCCTGGTCGTCGGTGAGAACTACGGCAAGATCAAGGCCATGACCGACAGTAACGGCGCGCGCATCAAGGAAGCCGGACCCAGCACGCCCGTGCAGGTCCTGGGCTTCAGCGAGGTGCCCAACAGCGGCGAGAAAGTCCAGAGCGCCAAGAACGAGCACGCCGCCCGCGAGATCGTCGCCGCGCGCGCCAGTGACCGCCGTGACGCCGAGAACGCCCGCGTGCAGCGCCGCCTGACCCTCGAAGAGATGATGGGGCCGCTCGGCAGCGTGCGCACCGTGAACCTGATCCTGCGCGCCGACACGCAGGGCAGCGTCGAGGCGATCCAGGGCATCCTGGCCCGCAAGGAAAGCGAGGATGTCAAGATCAACGTGATGCTCGCCGGAATCGGCGCGCCCACCGAGGGTGACGTGCTGCTGGCCAGCACCGCCGAGGCGACCATCCTGTGCTTCAGCGTGACTGCCTCGGGCGGCGTGAAGAAAGTTGCGGACAGCAAGGACGTGGACATCAAGTCCTTCCGGATCATCTACGAACTTATCGATGAGGTTGACCGCCTGATCAAGGGCAACGTGGAACCCGTATTCGAGGAGAAGTACCTGGGCCGCGCCGAGGTCCGCATGCTGATCAAGCACCCCAAGAGCGGCACCATCGCCGGTTCGTACGTCACGGACGGCAGCCTGAAACGCAACGCGAAAGCCAAGGTCACGCGCGGCAAGCAGGTCGTGTACGAGGGCACCATCGTGGGCCTCAAGCGCTTCAAGGACGACGTCCGCGAAGTGCAGACCGGCTATGAGTGCGGTATCAACGTGGACTGGAACGACGTGATGGAAGGCGACATCATCGAAGCCAGCGAGATGGTGGAAGTCGAGCAGAACTGAGCTTCACCGTAAAGGCCGGAACCTCCGCGTGGGGTTCCGGCTTCCTTTGTGGCCTTCACTCGTTCGCGGCAGGCGGGACGAACAGTCGCCAGTGATCGTCACGCAGGCGGGTGTTGCGGGCGGGCGCGGGTTCCAGGGTCACGGTGAAGGGAACGCCGTCCTCCTGGCCGGTCAGGGTGAGTTGAGAGTCCTGCCCGTCAGGGGCGGTCCGGTCTCGCCCGCCAGCCGCCGCGCCAGGGGCGTCAGGGTCACGCCGTACCAGCTCAGGAGGGTCAGCAGCAGCCAGCACGCCAGCCAGCGAACACCCAGTCCGGACGGGACGCGGGCGGTCTTGAGGGTAAAGGCAGTCACCCTACCGATTGTGCCTGCCCGCTGACGGCGTGGGCGCCTCACATGACCACCCCCCCGCCACGGGGACGGGGGGCTTCTGGAGGGATCAGGGTGCGGGGTTCAGGTGCCGCGGGTGGTATCACTGCCAGCGGCGCTGCCCTGATTGACACGGCCCTGGCCGGTGCTGCCCTGATCCGCGCTGCCGGCCGGAGCGCCGGGCTGCTGACCGCGCGGGCCACACCGACCGTCGCCGCCACGGGGGCCGCCGCCGTCACGGGGTCCATGGTCGCCGCGGCCGGCGGGGCCACGGCCGCCGAACGCGAAGGGGTTCTCCGCGAGGCGCGTTTTCATGTCGGCGGCGCGGTCGGCGGGGATGTCCCCGGCCTTCACGGCGGCGTCAATGGTGGTCGTTCCGGCCTTCAGAGCGGCGGCCTGGAGCTTGCCGGGGGTGGTGTTCAGCTGCGCTGCGAGGTTCTTGATGAAAGTGTCAGTGTAGTTGGTGCCGCTGCGAGTGGCGCGGTCCGCCTGGCCCTGCGTCTGTCCGCGCTGGGTCTGGCCCTTCTGGATCTGGCCGGGCTGGGTGGGTTTCACGCGCTGCGGCGCCTGGGCGGCGATGTCAGTGCCAGTGGTGTCGGCGGTGCTGACGCTGCCCTGCTGGGCGAATACGAGGCCCACGGTCAGGGGCAGGGCGGCCAGGGCGATCAGGGGCAGGCGTTTCAGTCGGTTCTTCATGGGGTCACGCTCCGTGCTGGTTGGGTGGAGGTCCGGGGTGCGGCGCGGGCCGTTCACGAGACGGCGGGCGCGGCGAGGCCGGGCGGGTAGATGGGGGTGTGGTGCGGCGCGTGGCTGACTCCGGAGCTCGGCCACACCGGCAGTCTGCCCAGAACGTGTTAAGGGGCCGCTAACGACCAGGGCCAGGGCTGAAGACCTGGGGCGCGCATGGTGTGCGGGTGGGATCGGGACAGGGCGCGGGTCTGGTATGCTGCGGCGCTTTGAACCGTCTGCCGTCTTCCGTCCGTGCGTGGCAGGTGCACCTGCATGCGTGGCCTGGGCTGCTGACGCTCATGTCGCTGCTGGCCGTGCTGCTGGGCACGCCGGTGCCCGCGCCGGATGTGGGGGCACGCCTGTCGGCGGGCCGGGTCGCGCCGGCGCTGCCGGAAGCCCGGCCGGCTCCGTCGCCACCGGCGCCGGTCCCGCTGGCCTCTGCGCCGCCGCCGGAACCATACCGGCTACCTGCGCCGCGCCTGCTGGCCGTGGTGCACCCGTGGGTGTGGACCGCGCCGCAGCGCCGCGTGGACCTGAGCGTGCTGGGGCGGCGCCAGTCCGACGGCGGCTGAGCGGACGGCGGCTGGACCGCCGCTGCCTGCGCCGCGTGGACCCGCCCTGAATCAGCCCTCCCAAACGGGTGGGATGTCCCGCTTCCTTTCCTACCGCTTTCTTTCAATCTTTTCTCTGGAGTGTGTTCGTGACTTACAGCAACAATCGCAACAAGAACGGTCGGCGTCCGCCGCCGCGCCGCGCCGCGCCGTCCGCCGGTCAACCGAGCCTGATCACGGGCCTGCTGCTGCTGCTGGTGCTGCTGGCCAGCGTGGCGTACATCTGGCGTCCCTGGGAACATAAGGACAACGTGTGGAGCGTCTGGAACGACAAGTTCCAGTTCATGACGCTGGGGCTGGACCTCAAGGGGGGCCTACGGATCGAGCTGGCCCCAGAGTCCGGGTCGGCGACCAAGGAAGAACTGGAGCGCGTGAAGACCGTCATCGAGAACCGCGTGAACGCGCTGGGCGTGGCCGAGCCGACCGTGACGGTCGCGGGAGGCAAGCGCGTGGTCGTGGAGATTCCGGGGGCCACTCCCGCCGTCCAGAGCCGCGCGCGTGAGATCATTGGGCAGACGGCCCGCCTGGAATTCCGGATCGTGCAGGCGAACGCGAAACCCGACCCGAAGCTGGCCAGCGAGAAACCGCAGACTGGCGGCTACACGACGGCGCAGCTGGGGCCGGTCGAGGCGACGGGCGAGGTCATCTCGAACGCGCAGAGTGCCACGGACCCCACGACGGGGCGGTGGGTGGTGACCTTCCAGAACACGGACAAGGGGGCCAACACCTTCGGGGAGTTCACCGGGAAGAACGTCGGGAAGCTGATGGCGGTGGTGCTGGATGATCAGATTCAGAGCGTGGCGACCATTCAGCAGCGTCTGTTCCGTGACGTGCAGATCAGTGGCAATTTCGACGCGCAGGAAGCGAGTCAGCTGGCGCTGGTGCTGAAGTCCGGGGCGCTGCCCATCAAGATCAGGACGGAAGCCGAGAAGGCCATCGGGCCGACGCTGGGGGCCGACGCGATTCGCAGCGGCGCCACGGCGGCCCTGGTGGGGATCGCGCTGGTGTTCGTGATGCTGTTCGCTTACTACGGTTTCTGGTTTGGGCTGGTGGGGGCGCTGGGTCTGCTGTTCTCCAGCATCGTGATTCTGGGGATGCTGGCGGGCTTTGGAGCCACGTTGACGCTGCCCGGTATCGCTGGCCTGGTGCTGACCATCGGCGCGGCCGTGGACGGCAACGTGATTTCCTTCGAGCGCATCAAGGAAGAACTGTACCGGGGCAAGGGCATCAAGAACTCGATCCGCGCCGGGTACGATCACTCCAGGGCCGCGATTCTGGACGTGAACGCCTCGCACCTGCTGTCTGCGCTGGCGCTGTACAACTACTCGACGGGCCCCGTCAAGGGCTTCGCGGTGACGCTGATGATCGGCGTGGTCGCGGCGACCTTCTCGAACCTGGTGTTCGCAAAGTGGTTCATGGAGTGGCTCTCGCAGCGCAGGCCGCACATGAGTGCGCCGCAGTGGATCAAGGACACGCGGATTGATTTCATCCGTCCGGCGAAGTTCATCACGACGCTCAGCGTGCTGCTGGCGCTGGTGGGTGCGGGCGTCCTGGCGAGCAAGGGCATGAATTACGGCGTGGACTTCACGTCCGGCACGACGGTCGCCATCAAGACTTCATCCGCCACGACGACCGAGCAGGTGCGGGAGGCCGCGACCGGGGCGGGCGTGGAGAAGATCAACGGGCAGAGCACCGTGGTGCAGCGTGACGTGACGCCCGGCGTGGACGGCGCGACGTACACCATCAAGGTGCCGGAACTGACGACCGCCGAGGTTCGGAAGCTGACCGGGGCGATCACGGCGCTTCCGCAGGGCGAGGTTCAGTCCACCGAGACGGTGGGGCCGGCCGTGGGTCAGGAGTTGACGCAGAAGACCATCTACGCCGTGCTGCTGGGCATGGGGCTCATTCTGGTGTACGTGGGCTTCCGCTTTGACTTCATCATGGGGCTGGGCAGCATCCTGGCGGTGGTGCACGACGTGGCCATCGTGATGGGTCTGTACTCGCTGCTGGGCCTGGAGTTCTCGATTGCCAGCGTGGCGGCGCTCCTGACGCTGATCGGGTACTCGCTGAACGACTCGATCATCGTGTCTGACCGCATCCGTGAGAACATCAGGGAGATGCGCGGCCGCCCGTACCGCGAGATCGTGAACGTCAGCATCAACCAGACGCTGTCGCGCACGGTGATGACTTCGGTGAGCACCATGCTGCCGCTGCTGAGCCTGCTGATCTTCGGTGGGCCGGTGCTGCGGGATTTCAGTCTGGTGCTGCTCGTCGGTATCCTGATCGGCACGTACTCCAGCATCTACATCGTGGCGCCGCTGGTGGTGTACTTCGAGGAGTGGAACCGCCGCCGCAAGGAGGGCGCGCAGCCCGCGAAAGCCTGAGCGCTGCTGCCTGAAGGCCGCCCCCGGATCACCCCGGAGGCGGTTTTCATTTGATACATTGACAGCCAGATGACATATCACTCGACAGGCGAGGTCGGGTCGGGGTATGCTGCGCGGCGATGAGCATGCACGATCAGAAAACGGTCGCCATTGTCGGCGGCAGCGGCTACGCCGGAGGCGAATTCCTGCGCCTCGCCCTGAACCACCCCCACCTGAACGTCACGCAGGTCACCAGCGAACGCAACGCCGGAACCATGGTCAGCATGGTGCACCCCAACCTGCGCGGCCGCACCAACCTCAAATTCCGCCGCGCGGCCGAGCTGGACGAGGCCGACATCATCGTGCTGGCCCTCCCGCACGGCAGCGCCGCCAAGAAGATCGATGAGTACGAGGCCAAGGGCAAGATCATCGTGGACCTCTCGGCCGACTTTCGCCTGAAAGACCCCGCGGTGTACCGCGCCACGTACGGCGAGGATCACCCCACCCCCACGAAACTGGGCGAGTGGGTGTACGGCAACCCGGAACTGCACCGCGAGGACCTGCGCGGCGCAACCCGTATCGCCTGCGCCGGGTGCTTCGCCACGAGCGTCATCCTGGCCCTGTACCCGCTGCTGAAACTGGGCGTACTGCTGCCCAAGGACATCATCGCCACTGGACTGGTCGGCAGCAGCGCCGCCGGAGCGAGCGCCAGCGACAGCAGCCACCACCCGGAGCGCGCCGGGAGCCTGCGGGTGTACAAACCCGTCGGGCACCGCCACACTGCCGAGGCGCAGCAGGAGTTACCGGGGCACTTCCCGCTGCACCTGACCGCCATCAGCACCCCCCGCGTGCGCGGCATCCTGACGACCGCGCAGGCCTGGATTCCCGACGGGTACAGCGACCGCGACGTGTGGAGCGCCTACCGCGAGGTGTACGCCCAGGAACCCTTCATCCGCATCGTGAAGGTCGCCAAGGGCATCCACCGCTACCCGGACCCCATGCTGCTCGACGGCACCAACTACTGCGATATCGGCTTCGAGATGGACATGGACAGCGGCCGTGTCGTCCTGATGTCTGCCATCGACAACCTGGTCAAAGGCACCGCCGGGCACGCCATCCAGAGCCTGAACATCGCCCTGGACTGGCCCGAAACGACCGGGCTGGAATTCGCGGGGCTGCACCCGGCCTAGGCAAAACGTGAAAAGTGGGGTGGTGGCCTGCCCCGCTCTACTTCCCAGGATGGCAGCGAACGGCCCGCCCGGTCCTTTCTGGCGGGCCTTGTACGGAGCCGCATACGGATTCCGCTGCAAACCTCAAACGGGCGTCTGTTCTTCCGCCTGGCATCCGTTCCGACCCAATCGGAACCGCAGCGAATCAATCGCAGTCCGTCTCAGCGGTCAGCTTGCAGGGTGAATCCCCCCTTGGGGTTCTCGTGCAGGCGGGCAAAGGGCGCGTCCGGGTCGTGGGGGGTGCAGATGATGGCGTTCTGCTCGAACCACGCGCCCAGGTGGGCTTTGCGGGTTTCCAGCGTGGTGACCGGGTACAGGTCGTAGCCCATGATGTACGGCAGCGGCGCGTGGGCCAGGGTGGGAATCAGGTCCGCGACGTATACCAGCGTCTGTCCCTCGCTGCGCAGGACCACGCCCTGCTGGCCAAGGTTATGGCCGGGTAAGGGCAGGACGCCCAGGCCGGGGCGCAGCTCGTGTTCGCCTTCGATCAGGTCGAACAGGCCCGCGTGCCGGATGGGCTCTATGTACGCGGGAATGTAACTGGCGCGGTTGCGTTCATGGGTGTGCAGGGCGTCCCGGAGTTCCTGCTGCTGCACCACGTAGCGGGCGTTCGGGAAGGTCGGGTCGCCCAGCAGGGTGACGTTGCGCCCGGCGTGGTCGAAGTGCAGGTGCGTGTTGATGACAAGGTGAATGTCTTCCGGGGTCAGGCCCAGGCGGTCCAGGCCCCGGAAAACGGTCTCGTCGCGGTCCAGGGCGTACAGGCCCTCGAATTTCTCGCCGCCCTGATCCCAGAAGCCGGTCTCGATCAGGATGTTCTCGCCGCCCATCTGGATCAGCAGGGGATTGATGCGCAGGCGGATGCGGTTCAGGTCGTCGGCGGGCGCGGCGCGTTCCCAAAGGGTTTTGGGGACGCTGCCGAACATGGCGCCCCCGTCAAGGCGGAACTGTCCGTCGGTCAGCGAGTGAACCTGCGCGTGGCCGATCTGGCGGGTATGGGTCCAGGACATGCGACCGAGGCTAACAGACGTTCGTTAGGGATAGGGCAGGAGCGGTGTTTACCCACGCGGGTACAGGTGTCATGCCGGATAAAGGTGCGGAAGAAATTGCGGCGGCGCCGCCGAACACTGCACGGGGGTAGTAAGCACGCATGCCTCTCCCTCGACCTGACCACCGCCAACGCATGTGTCAAGGGATCATCAAGGCTGCGTGGCGGGTGCGTAAAGTTTGCTCAGGCTCAGCACTCAGAGTGGGCTGTCAGACTTGACCGAGCCAGGGGGCACGGTACCCCATTGCCACCCCGACCCACGATCAGAGCCACCCCAGCACCCTGCCACCCCAAGGAACCCGCCATGCCCATAGCCCACAGCTCCCAGCCCGCGCTGCCGACCCCCATCGAGATCCTGCTGGTCGAGGACAGCGAGGCAGATATCGTCCTGACCCGCGAGGCCTTTGCGGAGGCCGGCGTGCTGAATAACCTGCATGTCGCCCGTGACGGCGTGGAAGGACTGGAACTGCTGCGCGCCGCCCACCGCGGCGGCGCGCAGGTGGGGGCCGGGAGCATTCCCCGTCCGGACGTGATTCTGCTGGACATCAACATGCCCCGCATGAACGGACTTGAATTCCTGCAGGAAATCAAACGCGACCCGAACCTGATGACGATTCCTGTAATCATGCTGACGACCAGCCAGGCCGAGGAGGATATCCTGCGTTCGTACCAGACCTTCGCGGCCAGTTACGTGGTGAAACCCGTCGAGTTCGGACGGTTCTACGCGGCCATCCAGGCGCTCGGACAGTACATGCTCACCATCGTGCGCATGCCGCCGCATCTTGGTTGAGCGGGCTGCTGAACGGCAGACGGGTTCCTGAGATTGCCGTCTGTCGCTCTGACTCCCTGGCTCGCCCTCCCCGCAGAGCGAATTGGCCCCCCTGAGCATTTCTGCTCGGCCGTCACGTTGTTTGTGGCACCCATCCAAAGTCCTCTCCCAGAGCGCACCCTGGCAGGAGGCGGCAGGGGTCTGCGCTGGAGTGGCATGACGGAGGGTGATTTCCGTGATGATCCGCTCGGGTGCCTGGGTGGTGTGCGTATGGTGGGTCAGTCGCGTCTTCGGGCGCTGACGGCGATCAGGGCCTCCCAGCGGTCGGGCTGTCCGGGATCATCGGTCGCGGCGCGGTTGCGACCCTCGAATCCGCACTTCTGGCAGCGGTGCGTGATGATCCAGCCTTTCTTGCCGCTCTGCTCGACCGCGACGGGTTCCATGATGCCCTGGCAGGTGCAGGCGCGGTCGCCGGGCTGCACGTCCACATGGCGGCTGTGCAGGCACTCGGGGCAGTGGTTGCGCACGCTGCCGTTGCGCAGCGGCTGGACTGGCGCGCCGCAGTGGCCGCAGGTGAACGGGTTGTTCGTACCGACCACCGTGAAACGCCGGCCGCTCATGTGCGGCTCCCCACGCGCCCCTGCGTGCGGGCAGCCCAGCGACTGTTCAGGAACGCACGGATGGACGCCGTACCCACCAGCGCTGTACCCAGCAGCAGGTACACGAGTCCCGCACCACTGACCAGCCAGCCCTGCCACGCGACCGAGCCCGCCAGCATGCCGACGATGAATACCAGCAGGCCCGCCACCATCGAGAAACCAACGGTCAGGCGCCACGCCCATACGCTGCCGCGCCACACCATGCCCAGCAGGAACACGGTCAGGCAGGTGTACAGCACGTTGCGGCCCAGGTTCTGCGTCTGACCCTGAAGCAGGCCCGCCAGAAACGGCGTGGAACTGGTCATCAGCAGGCCCATCAGGACCGCCAGGGTCGGCACGCGCCCGGCCTGCGCGAGCGCCGCATCGGGGGCAGGCTGCGGGGACGGACCCGGACGACGAGCGGACGCCTCTGTGACAGAGGCGGGGCGGGGGGGGCGGGGCTCGGGGCTCACAGCCTTCATTTCATCACACCGACGCGCCGCAGACGGGGGCGGAGGTCACCAGCGCACGCGGTAGCGTGCTCCGCGAGGGGAGCGCGTGCCGTAGCCTGCGGGCATGACCACGCAGCCGCCTGTCATCACACATCCTCCGGGGACCGCCCAGCTCCGGTACGTGAATGTCGGGCAGGCGACCGCGCTGAAGGTCGGGGCGCGCGCCGCCCGCAGTGGTATCGACAAACGCCCGGTCGGGGGGCCCATTCAGGTGGGCACGCTGGGCCTGGCTGGCGATCACGTCCTGAACACCCGGTATCACGGCGGGCCGGATCAGGCGGTGTACCTGTACACGGGCGCGGATTACGACTGGTGGGCCGCGCAGGGACTGGCAGTGCGGCCCGGCCTGTTCGGTGAGAACTTCACCCTGGGCGGGCCGGACAGCGCAGACTTCCGCGTGGGCGACCGCCTGCACCTGGGTACCGGGCCGCAGGGCGTGATCCTGGAACTCACGGCGCCCCGCATTCCCTGCGCCACGCTGGCCGCGCACCTGGGCGACCCGACGTTCGTACGGCGGTTCGCGCTGGCCTGCCGTCCCGGCCTGTACGCGCGCGTTCTTCAGACCGGGACGGTGCAGGCGGGCGACCCGGTCACCCTGACGCCCGCTGCCCTGGACGGCGCGCCCAGCATCGGGGACCTGTTTCACCTGGACCTGCACGGCACCTTCCGGGGCCAGCCGGTCACGCCGGACGACCTGCGCCGGATGCTGAAGCACCCGCTGGCCGCCCGTAGCCGCGCGGACCTGCTGAAACGGTTGGAGAAACTGGAAAGGCGCGAGTAAAGCGGTGGTGAGACAGTCTGCCGTCTGTTCGGGTCACAATCCCCCACCGCACGGGACTGCCAACCCGTCGCCCGCACCCCGCCCTCCTCCCACGGGCGTCCGCTGGGATGGAAGCGATGGCGTAGACCCTTCAGTCAGAGTCCGTATCATCAGTCAGAGTCCGTATCATCAGTCAGAGTCCGTATCATCAGTCAGAGTCCGTATCAGCCCTTCAGGCGGTCGGCGTAATAGGTGCGGAGCTTGGCGACTTTCGGCGCGATGACGGCCACGCAGTACGGCTGGCGTGGGTTATTCGCGTAGTAATCCTGGTGGTAGGCTTCGGCCACGTGGAACTCGGTGGCGGGCTCGATGCTGGTCACGATGGGCCGGTCGAACGCGGCCTGCGCGGTCAGATCCGCGATCACCTCGCGCGTCTGGGTGTCCTGCTCGGGCGTCAGGGGAAACACGGCGCTGCG
>NZ_JAGLBB010000001.1:109842-128698 GCF_018260555.1 Deinococcus sp.
GTCTGCGCCCTGACGGTTCAGGCTGGTCGGGTCGTGCGTGGCGAAGAACAGGCCCAGCAGGTCCCTGAAGTCCACCTGCGCCGGGTCGAAGGTCACGCGGACCGCCTCGGCGTGCCCGGTGGTGCCGCTGCACACGCTGCGGTAGTCGGGGTTGGGGGTGTGGCCGCCGATGTAGCCGCTCTCGATGCTCTGCACGCCGCGCACGTCCCTGAGGACCGCCTCGGTGCACCAGAAGCACCCGCCGGCGAGGATGGCCTGCTGCATTCCACTGGGATGGGTCATGCTCGTATTCTGCCGCTCCGCACCGACTCACACCGGAAGCCCCGGCACGGTCACGGGTCAACACGCGGTCGCCGCGCCTCCCGGCCCGCGCCTGCTACCGGAACAGGAACAGGCGCGCGGCGACCAGCACGACGATCACGCCGTACATCCACTTCACGAAGGCGCTGCCGCGCAGCATCGCCATGCGGGCGCCCAGCGCGGCCCCCAGCGCGTTGGCGACGCCCATGGGCAGCCCGATCCACCAGACCATCTGCCCGCCGATCAGGAAAAACACGAACGCGCCCAGGTTCGTGGCGAAGTTGATGGTCCGGGCGTTCCCGCTGGCCCGCACCAGATTGAAGCCCGCCAGGGCGAACAGGAACATCAGGAACGTCCCGGTGCCCGGCCCGAGGAAACCGTCGTACACGCCGATGATCAGGGCGCCGGGCAACGTGAGCGCCAGCGTCCGGGCGCCGAGGCCGGGGTAACGGTCCTCCAGGCCGAACGACCTGTTCGCCAGGACGAGCGCGCCCACGCCCAGGATGACCACGCCGACCAGGGTGCGAAAGGCGTCCGGGTCCACGAACTGCACCAGGAACGCCCCCAGCGCGCTGCCGGTCAGGGCCAGCGGGATCAGTCGCAGCACCAGCGCCCGCTCCACGTGGCCCTTGCGCCAGTACTGCACGGTGGCGCTACCGGACCCGAAGATCGCCAGCAGTTTGTTCGTGGCGACCACCTGCGCCGGACTGAGGCCCATCAGGAACAGGGTCGGCAGGGTGATCGTGCCGCCGCCCCCCGCCACCGCGTCGATAAAGCCCGCCACGAAGGCGAGCGGCAGGCCGTACAGCAGCACTTCAGGTCCAGGCACCAGCGGAATCTAGCAGGGGGCGGGTCCAGGAGGCGGGCTCCGGTCGAAAGGGGTGCAGAAACCGTCAGCCCGGGCGGACTCGCAGAGCTGCGCCGCCCAGCGACTGGCAACGGAACAGACGGCCTTGTGTCTCGGCTGGGAGCCGTGCGCGCACCAGCCCTGCACGGTCCTCCCTCCTGTCCGCTCCGGTTCACCGCCCGCGTGCCCCGACGTGTTCAGACGCCCTGACCGGGCGGGTTGCGGGGGCGTGCTAGCCTCGCCGTCATGACGTTCGATCCATCCAGCACGCCTGATCCGCCTGTCCTGTTCGAGACGGCGGTGGTGGCGGGCGTGGGATTGATCGGCGGGAGCGTGGCGCTGGGGCTCCGGCAGCGGCTGCTGGCGCGGCGCGTGATCGGACTGGACGCCAGCGCCGAAGTGCTGCGCGAGGCGCTGGCGCTGGGCGTGGTTGACGAGATTCAGGCCGCCCCGGGCGAGTGGCTGCGCGCGGCAGACCTGGTGGTACTGGCCGCGCCGATGCGGGCGCTGGCCCCGCTGGCCCGTGACCTCGCGCCGTTCCTGAACCCGCAGGCGCTCGTGACGGACGTGGGCAGCGTGAAAGGCGGCATTGCCGCTGAGATGGAGCGGCTGGGCGTGCGGTCCTTCGTGGCGGGCCACCCGATGGCTGGCAGTGAGCGGGGCGGCGTGGCGCACGCGCGCGCGGCCCTGCTGGAGAACGCCGTGTGGGTGCTGACCCCCACCGATCACACGCCCCTGACCGCCCTGAGCCGCGCGCGCACGCTGGTCGAGGCGCTGGGCGGCGCGCCGGTCGTGATGCCGCCCGACGCGCACGACGCGCTCGTCGCGACCGTCAGTCACCTGCCGTACCTGGCGAGCCTGGCGCTGACGCACATGGTCGCCCGGGACGAGCGCCTGAGCCTGCTGGCCGCCGGGGGCTTCCGTGACCTGACGCGCGTGGCGAGCGGCGACCCCCGCATGAGCCGCGACATGGTCGTGGAGAACAAGGCGGCCCTACGCGAGGCCCTGGGCCGGTTCCGGCGGCAACTCCAGCGGCTCGAGGAGGACCTGGAAGAACCCGAGGAACTGCTGGCTGCCGCGCTGGAAGGCAAACGCACCCGCGACAGCCTGCCCATCGTCAAGCGCAGCCTGCTGCCGCAGCGGCACGATCTGGTCGTGGCCGTCCCGGACCGCCCGAACCAGCTGGGCGCGGTCACGCAGACGCTCGGCGCGCACAGCGTGAACATCAAGGATATCGAGGTCCTCGCCATCCGCGAGGACGGCGGCGCCGTTCGCCTGGGCCTGGAATCCCCCGAGGACGTGCAGCGGGCCGCTGGCATCCTGGCGGCCGCTGGCTTCGAGGTGCGCGGACGATCCTGACCGCCACGGTAACCAGCGCGCCGCGCGGTGGGTCGGCGGCCCTGTCCGTTCTTCAGGCAGTGTTCGTTTCTCAGCTTCGTTCGGGGACGGATGCGCTACGGTGGGACGTTCATGCCTGAGCCCGTCATCCCGCCTTCCCTTCCTCACGCTGCGTCTGAAGCTGCGCCGGTCGCGGCGATCCCGGCGGCGGACGGCGCGCGGGCCCCCGCAGCGAAAAGTGCTCCCTCCCTCACGAGTATCGACGTGTTCCGGGGCCTCACGATCACCGAGGTGGTCGTGCACCACGCGTCCGGCGTGGCGCTGCGGCACCTGACGCCCGGGTCGCAGATGCACGAACTGATCGCGCTGGTGAACCGGACGCTGCATTTCGCGGTGCCGGCCTTCGTGTTCCTGTCGGCCGTCGTGTTGACCCGCAGTCTCCTGAAACGCTTCGCGCCGGGCCAGTACTTCTGGCGGCGGCTGACGCGCGGCGCGTGGCCGTACCTGCTGTGGAGCGGGCTGTACATGCTGTGGTACGTGTGGACGGGGCAGCGGCCCGCCTCGACCCTGACCGACCCGGACAAGGTGACGCTGTACCTGCTGTACGGCAAGGCCAGTTACCACCTGTACTTCCTGCTGGTGGCACTCCAGGTGTACGTACTGATTCCGCTGCTGCTGCCGCTGGCGCGCCTGAAACCCAGCATCTCGCTGACCCTGGTAGTCGGCGCGGGTGTGCAACTGGGTGCGTACTTCCTGAACCGCAGCGAGCTACGGCTGCCGTTTCCGGCCAGCTCGGCGCTGTGGTACCTGTTGCCGGTCCTGGTAGGCATGGCGGTCGGGGCACGACTGGATGAGTTCCCGGCGTGGTGGCGGCGGCGGCGGGCCGTGATCCTGACCCTGCTGGTGGCGTCGTTCGCGTGGTACCTTCCGGCGGCCATGTCGTTCGTCCGCGGAACGCCCGTCGCGCCGCTGGAGTACAACGCGGCCGCGTGGGCGTTCACGACCCTGATGGCCGTGACCCTGCTGGGGCTGGCGCAGTGGCTTGAGGGCAGCCGCCTGCGTCTGCGCAGGGGCCTGGCCGTGCTGGGCAGCGTCAGCCTGCAGATCTACCTGCTGCACCCGGCGCTGCTCCAGTGGCTCGAAACGCGCTGGCCACCCGGCGGAACGGCGCTGAACGTGGCGCTGCTGTGCGGCGTGTACGCCCTGAGCGCGCTGCTGTTACCGGCGCTACTGGGCCGCCTGCTGCTGACGGCCCCCCTGAACCGCCTGAGTACCCTGCTGTTCGGCCGCTGAGCCCCGCACGTCAGACTCATGGCAGCGGAACGCGCTACAGTCACGCTCCGTGAAGGTCTCTGTCCTGTGCGTGTCCGTGCTTACCCTCGCCCTGAGCGGGCTGGCTGCGTCTGCGGCGGCCAGCGCGGCCGTTCAGGCTACCCCGCGCGGCAGCGCCCTGCTGGGCACCCTGCCGCCCACTCCCAACCGCCCGGTCGCTCCCACCACGCCGCCACGCACCACCACGGAAACCATGCCCGGGGCGTGGGCGCGGCCCGGCACGTGGGTGTCGGTGGGCGGGGCGCATTCCTCCTACCTGCAGGTGCCAGCCGGGTGCCCCGAACGGGCCTGCGCGCTGGTGGTGGTCTCGCACCCGCGCGCGCAGTCCGCCGAGCGGCTGCGGGACAGTCCACAGGCAGGCACGCTGGTGGCGGCGCTGCTCCGCGCCAACTACGCCGTGCTGCTGTCCGGTGACGGCGGCCCGGCCACCTGGGGCAGTCCCGGCGCCCTGAGTACCGTGGGCGTGGCGCACGCGACCGCCACGCGCCGCTTCCACTGGAGTGGGCGCACGTACGCGCTGGGCCTGAGCATGGGTGGGTTGATGGCGCTGCGCAGCGCCCTGCCCGGCGCGCCGTACCCGGTGTCCGGTGTGGCGCTGATTGACGCCTGGGCCGACCTGGAGCGCGCCTGGGGCTCTGACGTGACGCGCCGCGCAGAGATTGACGCGGCGTACCGGCTGGGAACGCGGCCGGGGCCTGACCTGAACCCGCTCGTGCAGGTGATGGCCGCGCCGCCCATGCCACTGTTCGTGGTGAACAGCCTGGACGACACGACTGTAAGAGCCACCCTGAACACCGACCGGCTGCTGGGCCGCGCGCAGCCGGGCGTCAGCGAGTTCATTCCGCTGAATGGGCCGCACCTGGGCGGGAACCGGTTCTCGACTGCCGTGGCGCGGCGACTGGTAGGGTTCTTCGACCGGGCAGCCGCGCTGCCACTGCCGGAAGCGGAAGCGCGGGCGGGTGGCGTGCGGCCCTAGAGCACCGGTCATACGGATTCCGATTGATTCGCTGCACTTCCGGATGAATCCGAGCGGATGCGAGGAGGAACAGCGTACGCCCCTTCACGGAATGGAGCCGCAGGCGGCGCTTTTCCGACTGTGGCGCAGTGGAGCGCAGTCCGTGTCATGGAGGCCGGCCGACAGGGTGGCAACACCTTCAACCCGAGCGGACAAGCCGAGTGGACTCGCAGAGCCGCGCCGCAGAGCGGATGGGCGACAGGCGGATTCCGGACCTGAAGTTGCCGCCTGCCGGTGCCCTGAGTGGTGAACGCAACCGACGTCAGTCCGCATCAGCCTGGACGGCAGCGGGAAGGGTGCGGGTGCAAGTGTGTCTCGCTCTGCTATTAAACCGGGTGAACGTGAAAGACTTAACGTTAGTGAGCTTCATGCAGGAATTCCAGATCACCCAACCGTTGACCAACCGGTCGCCGCTGGCCGAACAACCCGGCGTGTACAGCGAATCGGCCGAATGGAACGGCCAGCCTGTGTTCGTCAAGACCCTGGCTGCCGCCGACCCCGACTCGCAGGCCCGTTTCCTGCACGAGGGCCGCGTGGCCGCCAGTCTGCACCACCCGCTGGTCGTGTCGCCGCTGGCCATCACGCCCACGCAACTGATCTTTCCGTTCGTGACCGGCGGCACGCTGCGCGAACGCCTGGAACGCAGTCGCCTGGGTGAGGATGAAGCCACGGAGGTGGCCAGTAGCGTCCTGAGCGCTGTGGCGTACCTGCACGCCCGGGGCGTGACGCACCACGATCTGAAACCCGAGAACGTGATGCTTGCGCACGGCGAGGCCCGCTGGTACAACGTGCGGTTGATCGACTTCGGCATGAGTCATTCGCGGTCCCTGCCGCTGGACATTCACAGCGGCACCCGCATGGGCACCCCGCACTTCATGGCACCCGAGCAGTTCCTGGGCGTGCGCGGCGACCCGCGCAGCGACCTGTACTCGGTGGGCGTGCTGCTGTTCGACTGCCTGGCCGGGCACCCCCCCTACGAGGACGCGCTCGGCTGGCTGGCCGGCATCCGCGACCGCCGCGCCGAACTCCCCGGCCCGGAACCCCTGCATCCCCTGATGCGCTCGGCACTGTCGCGGGACCGCGCCCAGCGGCCCCTGAGTGCCGCCGAGATGCAGCGTCACCTGTGCTCGGCGCGCCTGGAACTGGGCCTGCCGCCCCTGCCGCTCCCCACGGCCCCCCCGGCGCTGGGCACGGACCACCCGGTCACGGACCTGCCAGCGTGAGCCTGATCGCGTTTACCGGCCATCCCTTCCTGGCGGACGAGACCCTGCGCGACACCCTGCGCGCGCGCGGCCTGAACGCCCGTGACCTGCCCAGACTGGCCGGGGACGACGTGACGCCCGAGACCCTCAGTCCCCATCTGAGTCCCGGTCTGTTCGGTGACGGTGGGGTGATCGTGGACCTCGCCGGGGTAAAGCCCGACAAGGCCCTGCTGGAACTGCTGGCCTCGGCAGCCGTCACGGTCGCCGTCCTCGACGAGAGTCCGCCCGCCACGCGCCTCAAGGTGTACGAGGCTCGCGGCGAGACCGTGCCCTCCCCCGCCCCGAGCCGACCTGGTGACGTAACCGGCTGGGTCGCGCAGCGCTGTAAGAAGGCCAGGTTGAACCTCGACCGGGACGCGGGCGCCTACCTTGCCGAGGTGTTCGGCTCTGATCTGGCGGGCATCGCCGGGGAACTGAACAAACTCGCTCTGCTGGACGGCCCGTTCACCCGCGAGACCGTGCAGCGCGTCGTGGGCCGCGAACCGCCGGGCGACAGCTTCGCCATGCTGGGCGCCGCCACCGCCGGCCGCCCCGGCGAGGCCGTCACGCAACTGCGCCGCCTGCTGGCGTCCGGCGAGGACCCCTTCAAGTTGATGGGCGCCGTCGTCTGGCAGTACAGTCTCGTGGCCCGCTGCGTCGCCCTGCAACAGCAGGACGCCCGCGTGACCGAAGCTGTCGCCGCGCAGAAACTCGGCGTGAAACCCTACCCCGCCAAGAAAGCCCTGGACGTTGCCCGACGCCTGAATGAAGCCAAGATCCGCACGCACCTGGAACGCATCCTGGCCGCCGACCTCGCCATGAAACGCGGCCTGGACGCCGGAGTGGCCCTGGAACGCCTGATCGTGCAACTGAGCGTCTGATACGGATTCCGCTTCATTCCACCACAGTCGGAAAAGCGCCGCCTGCGCCTCTATACCGCCCAATCCGTCTGCTATCCCAACTCGCGTCCGCTCGGATGGATTCAGAACTGCAGCGAATCAATCGGAATCCGTCTCAGCTGCTCAGGGCAGGCAGGACGGGTTCGAGTTCATCCGGGTGGAAGCGTTGGTCGGTGGCGTGGGCGAGTTGCCGGGCGAGGCGGCGCAGCGGCAGGCGGCTGAGGTCGATGCTGCTGGCGCCGCTGCGTTCTGCGTTGATGCGGCCGGTCAGGTCGATCAGGGTGTGGTACGGCTGAATCAGGCCGGTGGGGAGGGGACCGCCGGTCAGGACGATCAGGTCGGCGCGTTCCGCGAAGCCCTGGCAGGAGGGGTCGCGGCGGCTGAGCGGGAAGGCGCGCAGGCCGGCTGGCAGGTCACGCACGGCGCGTTCGGCTTCCGGGAGGCTCTCGGCGGCGACGCCGATGGCGGTAAAGCCCAGCCGGGCCAGCGGGAGGGCCAGGGCGAGGTCGTGGGCGTCTGTGCCGACGAGCAGGGCGGCCGCGCCGCGCGTGGCGTACCCGCTGGCTTCCAGGGTGTCGGTCAGGGCGTCGCTGAGGGCGAAGGTACCATGCGGTTCGCCCGCGAACGAGATGGCGTCCACGCGGCCCACGCGGCGGGCGGTGGTGTCGGGCGTGACGGCGTCCAGCAGGTGGATCTGCTGGCTGTCGTGCACCAGCGCGCCTGTGAAGTGCAGGGCGCGGCAGGCGTCCATGACGGCGCGGGTGTCGTCTGTGGGGATGTTCACGGCAATCAGGCCCAGATCACGCAGGGCGCGGGCCGCTGGGGCTGGGTAGCCGATCAGGGCGAGGGGCGTGTCGGACGCAGGCATTGGCCCGCAGTCTAACGGCTGCGGGCCTCGGGGGTGAGTGGGCGATGAAGCGGCCGTCATCTGATAGCAACGGTCTCCTATCAAGCGTCAGGCTGAGAGGGGCCTGGCGGGACGGCGAAGGCTCAGCAGGGCTGCGAGGACGACGATCACGGCGCCCACCAACACGCCCGTGACGACAGTGGAGAGGTCCGGCCGGGCAGCGTACACGCCGTAGAAAGCCCACAGCAGGACGGCCGCAAAGGCGTAATCGTGAAAGCGCCCGAGGAAGAACACGCCGATCACGGCGGCAATCACGACCAGCAGGGCGCTCCAGACGGGGGCGCTGATACCCAGCGCGCCGCCCGTGACCCCCGCACTGACGAGGAACGCCGTGATGTTGGCGATGGTGGCGACACTGATCCACCCGAGGTAAAGGCTGACTGGCAGTTGCAGGGTCCAGTGTTCCGCTCGCTGGGGGGGCAGTGCGCGCACCGTCAGGTACAGCCACACGAGACTGCCCAGCAGGGCCAGCATCACCGGAACGCTTAGCGCGAGGTTCAGGCTCTGGAAGGCCAGCAACCATGCGCTGTTCAGCAGGTTGCTCAGCAGGAACGGCCAGAACAGCCGGTCGTACCGCGTGCCCCGCTGGGCGGGCAGGGCCTGGTACACCGCGAAGATCACCAATCCCAGGAAGATGGGGCCCCAGACCGCGAACGTCAGACCTGCTGGCGTGAAGGCGTTTGGGAGGGCGTCACTGACCATCTTGTTTGAACGACCGAACAGAGGCAGTGCATTACTGAGGTAGTTCATGGTGAGGGTCAGAAGGGTGGCGAGCACCAGTGTGACCTGCCGGGCGAGTCCTGTCATACACCCAGCCTAGAAGCAGGGAGCCGGGCGGGGTGTCAGATCACAGACTGTTCCGTGAACCCCGACCCCCCGCATGAAGGTCAGGTCAACGCAGGTCGGACGGCCGCCGTCAATTTCAGGAAAAACCCGTCACGGTACTGGATTGCCAACTCCACAGTATTCCGTTTATCTCCTGCTGGCCGTGCGGCAACTCTGTCCGGGTGAGTTGGGGATGCAAGGTCGTGCGGCCCTCCGAACCGGGGTCTGTGTCAGGGTCGGCTGCCTGCCCGCCGGGCGGCGACCGTCAGGAGTGCGGCGGCCAGCGGCACCAGCCCCCGCGTGCGGCGCGTCAGCAGGCCAGCGCCCAGGGTAAGGGCGGCTGCGTGCCGCGCCAGTTGTAATTCGGCGGCGCGCACGGGCCGGGAGGCGCGGTCGCAGGGACTCGTGACCGCTTCGGGGGCGCTCAGGGTACGGGCCAGGGGCAGGACGGACGCAGCCAGGAGCGCCGACCCCCACGAGAATCCGGCGCGGCGAGCCAGTGTGGGCATCAAGGCTCCGGCGGCCGGGATGGGACTGCGCGCCACCGGCGTGAGCAGCGGCGCGGCCCCCACCAGCAGCGCCGCTGCCCGCTCACCCGACACTGCGGCCAGCAGGGATTGCAGCAGACCGGCGTGATCGGTGCGGGTGGCAGGCTCGCCGGTCGTGCCCGCGATCAGGCGCACGCCGCTCAGGACCGCCAGTCCCGCCAGGGGGTTGCCCGCGCCGCCCAGCAGGGCCACGGCCGCCGCGACCGGCAGCGCCCCATTGGCCGTCACCGGGTGGTCCGGGTCCAATTCCCGCGCGGTGGCCCATGCCAGGAATGCCGCGCCCGCCACGCCCGCCGCCTGCGCCCAGGGCCGCCCGAACGCGGCAGCCACCAGCCCCGCCCCGACACTCCCGGCCGCCGCGACCCGATTCGATGGGTACGAGAAGTCCAGCGGACGCGCCAGCGCCGAGCCGCGAGCGAGGGAAGCATCGGAACTTGACATGCAATACGGATTCCGTTTGTTTCGTTGACAACCCGGGAGGGCACCGGGTTGCCAACTCCACGTCCGGAACCCGCTTTTCTCCTACTCGCTCCGCTCGGATTGAATGGTCTTTACAGCCCATTCAATCGGAGTCCGTATAAGCACCCTACGCCGCGCGCAGTGCACGGCCGCGTGACCAGCAAGGAACCGTGAACGGGCTTGCCTGGCGTTCAGGTGGTGTAGTCGGCGTTGATGCTGACGTACTCGGCGCTCAGGTCGCAGCCCCAGGCCTCACCGCTGGCGTCGCCGACCCCGAGGTTCACGGTGAAGATCACCTCGTCGGCTTTCATGCTGGCGCTGACCTGCGCGTCGTCGTACGGCAGCGGTCTGCCGCCGAACACGGGGTGGCCCTGCACGCTGACGGTCAGGCGTTCGGTGTCCACCCGTGCGCCGCTGCGGCCCACCGCCATGATCACGCGGCCCCAGTTGGGATCGTTGCCGTGCACGGCGCTTTTCAGCAGGGGGCTGACGCAGCAGGTGCGGGCGGCGGCCAGCGCTTCGGCCTCGCTGGCAGCGCCACTGACCTGCACGGTCAGGAGCTTGGTAGCGCCCTCGCCGTCGGCGGCGATCTGGCGGGCCAGGTCCCGCATGACGCCTTCCAGGGCGATCAGGAATTCGCTCAGGTCGGCGGGCCCCGCCTGTCCGTTGCACAGGACGACGGCCATGTCGTTGGTACTGGTGTCCCCGTCAACGGTGACGGCGTTGAAGGTACGGTTCACGATGGCGGGGAACGCCGCACGCAGCGCCGTCTGGTCGATGGCGGCGTCGGTGAAGGCGAAGGCGAACATGGTGGCCATGTCCGGGTGGATCATGCCGCTGCCCTTGGCGGTGCCGACGATGCGCGCGCCGCTGCTCAGGGTGACGCTGGCGGTCTTGGGGTGCGTGTCGGTGGTCATGATCGCGGCGGCGAAGGGGTCGGCGGCGCTGCCGAGTTCGTCCGGCAGGTGCTCGATGCCGCTCAGGACCCTGTCCATGGGCAGCAGGTGACCGATGATGCCGGTGCTGGCGGTCAGGACCGCTGCCGGGTCCACGTTCAGGACGCTGCCCAGCGCGTCGGCCATGTCGGCGTTGTCGTTGGCGCCGCGACGGCCGGTGGCAGCGTTCGCGTTCCCGGCGTTGACCAGCAGGGCACGCACGGGTGTGCCCTGCGCGTACAGGTCGCGGTTACGGGTGACGCAGGCGGCGGCGGTGGTGCTGCGCGTGCCCGCAAAGGCCCAGGTGCAGTCATGGGCGCTGGTCACGCCGCTCAGATCGGCCTTGCCGCTGGGTTTGATACCGGCCGCCATGGCGGCGGCGCTAAAGCCGGTGGGGAACGTCAGGCCACTCATGCCGGGAGTGTAGCGGGCGGCGGCCCCTGCGGGTCGAGGGTGAGTCTACACCCGGTGCCCATTGGGTTTATACTCGGTGCAAATGAAACTGAATACCCTGGATACGCGCGGGCGCGTGGATGTCGTGATTGTTGGGGCCGGGTCGGGCGGGTGCGTCGCGGCGCGGCGGCTGCTGGACGCCGGACTGCGGGTCCTGCTGCTGGAGGCGGGCGGGCCGGACTCCAGCCCCCTGATCCGGGCGCCCGGCGCGTTCCCGAGACTGTTCCGCAGCGCCGTGGACTGGAACCTGACCACCACCCCGCAGGCACACGCCGGGGGCCGGGCGTTCTACTGGCCGCGCGGGAAGGTGCTGGGCGGCAGTAGCGCCATCAACGCGACCATCTGGATTCGTGGTTCCAGGCGCGATTTCGACGGGTGGGGCGAAGGCTGGACCTGGAGGGACGTGCTACCGGAATTCCAGGCGCAGGAGGCCTTTCAGGGCGAGCCGTCAGAGGCGCGCGGCACGGACGGCCCGATGCCGGCGGGCGCGCGGGCCGGTTCGCACGCGCTGAGCGAGGCGTTCGTGCGGGCGGCGGCGCTGGGCCTGGGCATCCCGGTCGCCCAGACCTTCAACGACGGGGTGCTGGAGGGCGCAGCCCTGCTGGAAAGCAACCACCGGCGCGGCGAGCGCTACAGCGCGTTCCGGGCCTTCCTGCGGCCTGTCCTGAACCACCCGAACCTGACGGTACTGACCGGCGCGCACGTCCTGCGGGTTCTGTGGTCGGGGCGCGGGGGCACGCTGCGCGCCGCGGGCGTGCGGCTGCGCTGGCAGGGGCGCACGCTGGACGCCCCGGCAGGCGCGGTGATGCTCGCGGCGGGCGCGGTGCAGACGCCTCAGCTGCTGATGCTTTCGGGCGTCGGGCCACGCGCCGAACTGGACCGGCACGGCATCGAGACGCGCGTTAACCTGCCCGGCGTGGGCGGCGGCCTTCAGGATCACCTGGCAGTGCCGGTCATCACCCGCTCGCGCCTCACGTCACTGGACCGCGTGCCGCAGGCCGAGGCGCTGTCCCGCTACCTCTGGAACCGCAGCGGCCCGCTCAGCAGCAACGTGGCCGAGGCGAGTGCCTTCTCGCACGCCCGGCCCGGCCTGGACCCCCGCACGGACGACCCGGACATCCAGTTTCATTTCGGCCCGGCGTACTTCCGCAATCACGGGGACACCACCGAGCCCGGCAATCACTTCTCGGTCGGGCCGGTGCTCGTGGACACGCACAGTCGCGGGCGTATCACACTGGCGTCCGCCGATCCGCACGCCGCGCCCCACATCGACCCGGCGTACCTGTCGGACGAGCGGGACATGCAGAGCCTGATCGCGGGGGTGCGCCAGGCGCGGGAGGTGGCGGGCGCCTCTCCCCTGTCGGGCCTGCGCGGCGCAGAAGTCGTGCCTGGCGAGGGCGTGCGGACCGACGCGGGCCTGCGCCGCCACGTGCAGCAGGAATGCGCCACGTTGTACCACCCGGTCGGGACGGCCGCGCTGGGCGACGGTGACGAGGCAGTGGTCAGCCGGACGCTGACCGTGCACGGCACGCAGGGCCTATGGGTCGGGGACGCGAGCGTCATGCCGCGCATCATTCACGCGAACACCAACTCCACGAGCATGATGATCGGCGGCCGCGCCGCCGGGTTCGTGCTGCGTGGCCTGCAACAGGCATGACCGCTGCCCGGCCTACGCCGCCCCCTGCCAGGGGGCGCGCAGGTCACGCGCCCGCACGATCCTCACGTTGGGTTCATGAGGTCCGGCAGGCGACCGCGTAGGGTGACAACGACATGAAGCCCCGCTCCCTGCCCCTGACGCTCGCCGCCGGTCTCCTCCTGACCGGCGCCGCAGCCGCCGTCCCCGTGAAGCTTGGCACCGTCCCCGTGACCGTCGAACCCAACGCGAAACTGCTGACCCTCAGCGACGCCGGAATCCGCAGCGCCTTCCCCGGCGCCGCCGGCCGCCCCGACGCCGTGTTCATGACCGAGGACCGCAAGGTCAGCGTCGCGTTCGAATGGCGCGCCAGCAAACTCGCCGCGAACGAGGTCTCCAAACTCGTCGAGCAGTTCCCCAGCGTCATCCGCGCGCAGGTGCCGAACGTCAAGACCCTCAAGGCGAACCTCGTCACGCTCGGCGGCTCCCCCTGGGCGCAGTTCGTGTTCACCACCCCCAGCCAGGGCGACGAACTGCGCCGCGAACTGATGGTCACCAGCGTCGGCGGCCGCATGCTGGTCATGACCATCGCCGGGAACCTCAAGGACTACAGCCGCAACGAGGCGGTCGTGCGCAACTTCGCCAACAGCGTCCGCGTCAACTAACCCGGGCGTGACAGCAGATGGGCGGCCCCGCGCAGAACCGGGGCCGCCCACCTTTTTGCTCCGCCTCGCATTCGCTCAGATGGCTTCGGAACTGCACCGAATCACCCGCGGTCCGTCTCACATCGCGGCGGGAATCTCGATGCCGATCAGGGCCAGGGTTTCCTCGAAGGCCACGCGCAGGCGGCCTACCAGCGCGAGGCGGGCTTCACGCAGGCCCTCGGGGCTGGCCAGGACGTTCGTGGCGGGTTTGCCCTGCCGGTCCTTGGCGTTGTACCAGGCGTTGAAGGCGGTGGCGAGGTCCAGCGCGTACTGCGCGACCAGGTGGGGGCTGTGGGCGCGCACACTCTGCGCGACGACTTCCGGGAGTTTGGCGACGGTCTTGGCGAGGGCAAGGTCAATGTCGGGCAGGGCGTCCCAGGCGGCGCCGGTGCCGTCGGTGGCGTACCCGGCCTCGGCGCCCCTGCGGATGATGTTCGCGGCGCGCACGGCGGCGTACTGCACGTAGGGGGCGGTGTCGCCGTTCAGGGCGAGGGCCTGCTCCCAGCGGAAGTCGATCTTGCGGGTGGGTTCGGCCTTGAGCATGGCGAATCGGATGGCGCCGGTGCCGATGCGGCGGGCGATCTCGGCGGCGTCATCGCGGGCGGCGAGGGCCGGGTTGAGTTCCGCGAGGGCCGCCAGGGCGCGGGTCTGCGCCTCGTCCATGGCGGCGTCGGCGCTGACGGTCACGCCCTTACGGCCGCTGATGGTCTGCCCTTCGAGGGTCACGAAGGCGTACGACAGGTGAATGGAGCGGGCTTCTTTCTCGGGTTCGCCCGCCACGCCCAGGGACGCCTTGACGATCTTCTGCGGGTGCTCCTGGCGGGAGTCGATCACGTTGATGACCTCCTGCGCGTGCCCGAAGCGACCTTCGGTGTCGGGCTGGCCGTCGGGGGCGCTGGTCCAGATGGTGTTGCCCTCGGGGTCGGTGGTGAACGGCTTGAATTTCATGCCTTCGAACAGGCCGAACTTCCAGAACTGGTACCCCACGTCCTTGGCGACGTACATGGCGGTGCCGTCCGTGCGGCGCAGCACCACGTTCGATTCCTCCAGGTTGGGCATGAACGCAGAGACGTCCATCACGAACGCCCCGGCGAACTTGCCCTCGGTGGGGTGGCTGGTGAACGGGCTGCCTTCAAGGATGTTCAGGCCGTGCCCGAGGAAACCGCTGCCGACCACGTCGGACTCCCAGGCGAGCAGGTCGTAACGGGCACCCAGGCGAAAGCAGGTCTGAAGGTGCGCGTGCACGATCTTCTCGACCTCGCTGCGCAGCTCACCGGCTTCCAGGCGGTGCATGATGGCCGTGATTCCGCTTTCCAGGTCGGCCTTGGCGGGGTCGGCATTCAGGCGCACGTAGCCTTCGCCCATCCAGTGATCGTACTTCTGAATGCCGTCCCAGGTCAGGCCGTAGTGCGCGGCGGCGAACAGGCTCTCGGCCGCCTGACGCCCGGTGTCGTCGATGTAATTCTGGACCTCGACCGTGTGCCCGGCCGCGCGGAAGATGCGGGCCATGGAGTCGCCCAGGACCACGTTGCGCAGGTGCCCCACGTGCAGTTCCTTGTTCGGGTTGACGCTGGTGTGCTCGATCACGACCTTGCCGCCCAGAGCCTGCTGATCCTGGGCGGGCATGAAGGAGGGCTGCTCGACCACGCCGCGCACGAACGCGGCCACGTCCACAAAGAAGTTCAGGAACGGCCCGGCGGCCTCCACGCGCCTGATGCCCCGGGGCAGCACGACCGCCTGCGCCAGTTGCTGCGCGACCTGCGCGGGGTTGCCGCCGATCACCTTGGCGATCTGGAACGCAGCGGGCGTGCCGTAATCGCCGGGTTTGGTGGCCGGGGTTTCCTGAATCGCCACGTCGAGCGGCACGCCAAGCCCGGCCGCGGCCGTCTCGACCGCCTGTTTGAGTTGAGCCTTGAGGTCCATAACCTGGGAGTTTACCAGTGGGCGGCCCCTGTGCAGGTCCGCCCGGGCCGCTCCTGCCCCGTGTCATACGGATTCCGTTTGTTTCGTTGACAACCCGGAACATCACCGGGTTGTCAACTCCACGCCCGGAACCCGCTCCGCTCCTACTCGCTCCGCTCGGATTGAATCGCTTTATAAGCCATTCAATCGGAGTCCGCATCAGAACACGCGCGGGTTGGGCGGGTCGCTCAGGGTCATGCCGTCCGGGGCTTCGTCGGCCCAGACGGTCATGCTGGTCAGGCGGGCGTTTCCGAAGGTGGTGGTGAAGGCCACGTCCGAGGCGTCCCGGCCCTGCGCGATGAGAATACGCCCGGCGCGGGGACGGTTGTGGCGGGCGTCGAAGGTGCGCCACTGTCCGTCGATGAACGCCTCGAACCACGCGTGGAAGTCCATGGGGACCGGGTCGGGTTCGATGTCGATATCCGGCAGGTACCCGCAGACGTAGCGGGCGGGGATGTTCAGGGCGCGGCAATACGCGACGCCCATGTGTGCGAAGTCCCGGCACACGGCGCGGCCACTGTCGAGCGCCTGGCTGGCGGTGGTGCTGCTGGTACTGCCGGAGCCGTACTGGCAACTGGCGTACAGAAAGTCGCTGATGGCCTGCACGGTGGCCCACCCGCCCTGAACGTTCCCGAAGCGGGTCCAGGCGTCGTTACTGATCAGGTCGCTGTCCACGTAGCGGCTGGGCAGCAGGTACGCGAGGGTCTCGTCCGGCAGGGCTTCCACGGGGGTTTTGGGCAGCTCTGGCAGGATAGGGTCGGGGTCGCGGGTGATCTCGGCGATCAGGTCATGCCCCAGCGTGAACGTCCCGGCGGGAGCCAGGGTGCGCCAGATGGTATTGCCGTGCTGATCCGTGAAGGTCTGAATGCCCTGCGCCTGGCCCAGCGCCTGCTGCTCCACGATGCGCTGGCGGGTGCCGGTGGGGTACAGGCGGTCGGCCGGTTGCACGACGAACAGCATGGGCGTGGGAAACGGCACGTCGAACGTCAGGCGGAAGCCCGCGCGAACCCGGACAGGATTCAGGAACTCGGGCTGTGATTCCGGGGGGGTCGCGCGTGTGGGCTCGGGCATGCGCTCCAGTGTGGGGCCTGCGCGGGCGGGCGTGGGTGTGAGGGTCATACGAGCTGACGTTCATGTTGCCCGGTGGGTGGGCGCGGGCCCATGCTCTAGGGTGGGGCGTATGAACCGACTGGCCCAGGAAAGCAGCCCGTACCTCGCGCAGCACGCCGCCAACCCGGTGGACTGGTGGCCGTGGGGCCCGGAGGCGTTCGCGGAGGCCTCACGGCGCGGCGTGCCGGTGCTGCTGTCCGTGGGGTACTCCACGTGCCACTGGTGCCACGTCATGGCGCACGAGAGTTTCGAGGATGAGGCGACGGCGGCGTTCATGAACCGGCACTTTGTGAACGTGAAGGTGGACCGCGAGGAGCGCCCGGACGTGGACGCGGTGTACATGGCGGCCACGCAGGCCATGACCGGGCAGGGCGGCTGGCCCATGACGGTGTTCCTGACGGACGCGGGCGAACCGTTCTACGCCGGCACATACTTCCCGCCGCAGGACGGGCACGGCCTGCCGAGTTTCATGAGGGTCATGGGCAGCGTGGAGCGTGCGTGGCGCGAGGAGCGCAGCACCTTGCTGGGGAACGCGCAGGCGCTGACGGCGCACGTGCGCGAGGCCGCCCAGCCCCGCCCGTCTGAGGGGTCGTTCGGGCTGGAACTGCTGGAACGCGGCGTGGACAACCTGCGGCGCACGTTCGACGCGGACCGTGGGGGCTTCGGCGGGGCACCGAAGTTCCCGGCGCCCACCACCCTGGATTTCCTGCTGACCCGCCCGGACGGGCAGCACATGGCCCTGCACACGCTGCGGCGCATGCTGGCGGGTGGCCTGCACGATCAGCTGGGCGGCGGCTTTCACCGCTACAGCGTGGATGACGCGTGGCAGGTGCCGCACTTCGAGAAGATGCTGTACGACAACGCGCAGCTCACGCGGACCCTGCTGCGGGCGTATCAGGTCAGCGGTGACGGGCTGTTCGCGCAGGCGGCGCGGGGCACGCTGGAGTACCTGCGCCGCGAAATGCTCTCCCCGGACGGGGGTTTCTACAGCGCGCAGGACGCCGACACGCACACCGAGCGCGGCGGCGTGGAGGGCCTGACGTTCACCTGGACGCCCGCCGAGGTGCAGGCGGCGCTCGGGCCGGGCCACGAGGAGGACGCGGCGCTGCTCGCGCGGCACCTGGGCATCACGGACCCCGGTAACTTCGAGGACCCGCACCAGCGCTCGTACGGGCGGCGCAGCGTGCCGTTCGTGGCCGCCCCCGTACCGGGTCTGGCGGCCGAGCTGGGGCAGCCGGAAGCGGACGTACAGGCCCGCCTGGACGCCCTGAAGGCGCGCCTGCTGGCGGCGCGCCAGGCGCGGACGCAGCCCGGGACGGACGACAAGGTGCTGACCTCCTGGAACGGGCTGGCGCTGGCGGCCTTCGCGGACGGGGCGCGCATCCTGCGGGAACCGGAATACCTGCACATTGCGCGGCGTAACGCCGACTTCGTGCGCACGCACCTGCGACTGCCGGACGGCACGCTCCGGCACTCCTGGAGCGGCACGCAGGCCCGCACCGAGGGACTGATGGAGGATCACGCGCTGTACGCGCTGGGCCTCGTGGCGCTGTTCCAGGCGGGCGGCGACCCCGCCGACCTGCACTGGGCGCGCGAGTTGTGGCAGGTCACGCAGCGGGACTTCTGGAGCGACGAGGCGGGCGTGTTCATGGCGTCCGGCGGCCGCGCCGAGACCCTGCTGACCCGGCAGGCGCAGGGCTTTGACAGCGCCGTGATCAGCGACAACGCCGCCGGGGCGCTGCTGGCCCTGTGGATGGACCGCTACTTCGCCCTGCCAGGAGCCGAGGACACCGCCCGGCGCACCGTGCAGAGCTTCCGTCACGACATGCTGGCCGCCGCCGGGGGGTTCGGGGGACTGTGGCAGGCCGCCGCGTTCCTGCACGCCCCGCACACCGAGGTCGCCATCATCGGCACGCCCGGGGAACGCGCGCCGCTGGAGGCAGTCGCGGCCCGTCACGCGCTCCCGTTCACGGCACTGGCCTTCACGGAGGCGGGCGGCGACCTCCCCGTGCTGGAGGCCCGCCCCGGCGGCGGGCTGGGCTTCGTGTGCGTGAACCGCACCTGCGCCCTGCCCACCCGCGACGAGGCGGCGTTCGGCGCACAACTGGCCCGCCTGAACAACTAATACGGACTCCGATTGAATGGGTTACAAAACCCGTTCAATCCGAGCGGAGCGAGTAGGAGCAAAACGGGTTCCGGACGTGGAGCTGGCAACCCGGTGATGTTCCGGGTTGTCGGCGAAACAATCGGAGTCCGTATAAGTACGTTGAAGGTAACTGCTCAGCACGATAAACACGGCAAAAAACGCTTGTTCCCGTTTTGTATGAGCATAATATTTACTGCAAATC
>NZ_JAGLBB010000020.1 GCF_018260555.1 Deinococcus sp.
ATGACCAGCCGTTCCAGGCTTTTCACATCCCGCAGCTTGGACGCTTCCAGCTCGAACAACCCGCTTTTCTCGTCCAGAAACCCTTCCTCGATCTGAAAACGCTCGCCGTACTCGCCAAAGGTTTCCACGCTGGTGGGCTCGTTGCTCACCACCTGCCATTGCTCTGGGTCGTCTGATGGACGACCCAGAACGACGTGCACCGGCCCAAATTGCCGTCCGGTCAGACGCACATGGTGAAAGCACGCCGTTTCCCTCGGTTGGAGTTTCACATCGCCGATCTTGCAGAGGCGCTGCCCGTCTGGCGTGCTGAGGATCAGGGTGGATTTGATACGGATGCGGTAGGTCCATCCGCAGTGCTGGAGCCATGCCATCAGGTCGGTGTCGCAGAAACCCCGGTCCGCCAGCAGGCGGACCTGACGGATTCCCACGAAGTCCAGGAGACCTTTGGCTTCTGCGAGCACGGGGAGCAATTCGTCTGTATCGACCTGGGCACTGGAATGCTCGAGTACCCGGGACACCAGTGGAACAGCCCGCCCCCGGAAGAGGACGGATACCCGGATGAGGCAGAATTTCTCGAACAGGACGCTGGTATCCAGTGCGAGGACCAGGGTGTCCTGGCCCCACTCGCGGAGTGCGCGGGTGATGATCGGACCGTAGAGCAGGCTCGGGTGAAGGTGCTTATTGCCTAACCAGCGTCGAAAGCGGCGTTCGGTGCTCTGCGCGAACGCTGCGCGGGAGTGGACGTGAGGGAGCCAGAAGGAGGGTGTGCTGCGCCTGGAGAGCAGCATTCCTGTGACCATCCAGGCGAGGGTGTGGACGTTGCGGACGTCGTTCCACAGGGCACCCTGGAGATGAGGGAGGATGGCTTGGTAGAGTCGTGAGGCGTCCCCAGTGGCATTTTCGGTCTTCACAAACAGAAAGTGTCCCCTACCGGGGACGCTTTCTCATAATTTCTGTCAGGCGGTCAGGTCTCCCTGAGGCGCGCCGTCTTGCTTGCGGGCAGTATAGAGAGGAGAGTGGGCGCATGTTGCCAAGGTTGAGGATGGGGCTGGCGCTGGTCCTGGGGGGTTTTCTGGTGGCCTGCGCGCCGCGCCTGACGGGCGCCGTGACCGTGACGGACGTGCGGGCGGCGCTCCCGGCCCTGCCCGCTGAGCGGCTGCGGGTGCTGGTGATGGGGGATCAGGGCACGGGGACGGAGGTGCAGCGGCGGGTGGCGGCGGCCATGCGGGAGGTCTGCGCGCGGGAGGGCTGTGACCTGGGGGTGGGGCTGGGGGATCACTTCTACCCGGCCGGGCCGAAGGACGCGTCCTCGCCGTTGTTCCGGGAGCGGTTCGCGGACGTGTACGGGCCGCTGGGCGTGCCGTTCCTGATGGTGCCGGGCAATCATGACGAGTCGTGGCTGGTGGGCGGTGACGGAGCAGACGCGCGTGGAGCGGAGGTTCAGGTGGCGTACTCGGCCCTGAATGCACAGTGGGTGATGCCGGGCCGGTCATACCGCGCGCCGGTCGGGGCGCTGGCGGAGTTCTTCGCGGTGGATACGACGCCGCTGGCCGCGTACCTGCCGGGCCTGCGCCCTGCGGAGCGGCCGGGTGGCGCGTGGGACGCCGCCCAGCGGGCGTGGCTTGCGGGCGCGGTGCGGGGCAGCGGGGCGCGCTGGCGGCTGGTGCTGGGGCATCACCCGCTCTTCAGTAACGGCAAGCATGGGGACGCTGGCCGGTATGACAACCTGCCGCTGACATTCCAGAAGGGCGGCGCGGTGCGGGACCTGTACGGCGCGGCGTGCGGCGTGGCCGACATGATTCTCAGCGGGCACGTACACGCGCTGGAAGTCTTCGCGCCGCAGCCGGGGTGCGCCGGTACCTGGACGGCCGTGTCGGGCGCGGCGGGTGAGGTGGGAGGCGGCCCGGTCAGCGCGCGCCCGGCGGCTTTTGCGGCGTTCGGTCAGCCGGGCTTCCTGCGCCTGGAAATCACGCCAGACACACTGACCGTCTGGGCGTACACGGTGGCAGAGGACGGAGTGGTGACGGCGCGCCAGGCCGCCCGACTGCGCAAGGGGTGATGGTCAATGGTTGATGGTTGATAGAGGGGCTTCCTCCATCAACCATCAACCTTCTACTTTCGACGTGTTTTACAGGCCGGCTTCGGCCAGGAAGGCGTCGAGCTTCTGGGGGCGGAAGCCGCTGAGGCTGGCGGCCACGTCGCCGTGGACGAGCGTGGGGACGCTGCGACGCCCGCCGTTGACGCTCATCACGTACTGGGCAGCCTGTTCGTCCTGTTCGATGTTGATTTCCTCGAAGGCGAGGCCCTTGCCTGTCAGGGCGCGTTTGGTGGCGTGGCAGTCGGGGCACCAGCTGGTCGTGTACATCTTGATCATGGGGTCTCCTTGGTGGTGGGCCGGGATGATCCGACCCGGATCGCAGTCCAGTTTATAAAATAAAGCATGTGCGGAATTGGGATGCGGGCAACAATGCAACCCGCTGGCACGCAGATACCCCCTCATACGGACTCCGGGTTGAAGAGGCTGCGAAGACCGTTCCATCCAAGCCAAGCGAGTGGGAACCGAAGCGGGTTCCGGACATGGAGCGGACCCGCAGAGCCACGCCGCAGAGCGAGTGGAAGGAGAGCGGGCTGTCAGGCGGGCCACTGCCGGGCGGAACGTCCGTACAGGAGCGCGGCCTACCCCGGTTCAGGGCAGGCCGCGTTCGGTGTACTCAGCGGTGGGTGTGCTGAGCGGGGGTCAGGCGCTGGCGGCTTCGCTGGGGGCAGCGGCGGGCACGTCAGCCACGTCGCCCTTGCCGGTCACTTCGGCCGGGTCGGCGGCCGTAGTGGGAGCCGTGGTGGGGGCGCCTTCGGTCGGGACGTCGTCCGCACGTTCCTTCTTCGGTGCCGGGGGCGCCTTGGGGGTCATGATCATGTTCATGTCCATGCCCATCATGCTGGGGGTCCCCTCGGGAACGCCGATGTCGGCCAGGGTTTCGGCGACGCGCACCAGAATGCGCTCACCGAGTTCCGGGTGGGTGCGTTCACGCCCGCGGAACATGATCGTAACCTTGACCTTGTGGCCTTCCTCGAGGAACCGGCGCACGTGCCCGGTCTTGGTCTTGAAGTCGTTGCCGTCAATCTTCACGCGGAATTTGATGGCCTTGACTTCCTGGGCGCGGGCGCGCTTGCGGTTTTCCTTCTCGTTCTGCTGCTGCTCGTAGCGGAAGCGGCCATAATCAAGCAGGCGGCAAACGGGGGGCACAGCCTGCGGGCTGACCATGACGAGGTCCATGCCCGCCTCGCGGGCCATCTGCATGGCGTCGCGAGTGTCAATAATGCCCACCTGCTCGCCTTCCGCGCCGATCAACCGGATCTGGCGCACACGAATCTGCTCGTTGACCTTGTGTTCTTTCGCTATGTTCATCACCTCTTACGCGCCCGGTGCACGCTGGCCATCCGGGCGGCTGTCGCCCGCGCAGTTCGCGGGCGAATGAATTTCAGTCTATCACGCAGGGTGACGGCGCCGGACCCGGCGGGCTTCTGGCGGGCTGTGGGCATGAGCCGTTCCTCAACTTCCGGCCCTGTCGCTCTACTCGGGTTGAAAGGTGTGCAGACTCATTCAACCTGAGTAGAGCGAGCAAGGAAGAAGCCGGTTGCAGGCGGGAAGTTGGCAAGCTGGTGCCGACCTGCGCGCGCACGTTCTCGTGTCGCTGGCCGAGGCGCGCGCGCGGCGCGGCCAGCCCCGGCCACCGCGCCGGTCCCCGGACCCGCTCCCACCCCGGGCGGGCCGCTGCCACTTTCCACCCAAAACCCGGCCTGAAACGCGCTGGCGTAGGCGTCCGGCGGGTGCGGGGGCAACACTTATCCTTGACGTACCAGGGACACAAACCCTAGCATTCAGGGATGAACTCCCTCGCCCTTCCCCCGCAGGCCACGCAGGTTGGCCTGGCGGTGGATATCGCCGCCTTTGCCATGCACGCCGGAGAACTGATGGTGCTGCTGGTGCAGCGCGGCGAACTGCCGCACGCCCGTGACTGGGCGCTGCCCGGCGGGTTCGTCCACCCTGGCGAGGAACTGCATGAGGCCGCGCTGCGCGAACTGCGCACCGAGACGAGCGTGGAACTCGAACCCCGGCACCTCGAACAGTTCTTCACATTCGGGGAGGTCAACCGCGACCCGCGCGGCCGGATCGTCAGCGTCGCGCACCTCGCAGTGCTGCCTCACGGGACGGTCAGTGTCAGCGGCGGCGGGCACACCCTGGGGGCCGAGTGGGTCAGCGCGCACAGCCCGCCCCGCCTCGCCTTCGATCACCAGGCGATCCTGGACCGCGCCCTGGCCCGGCTGCAACTGCGTCTGGAGTACGCGAACCTGGCGCTGGAATTCCTGCCCGATACCTTCACGCTGCCCGAATTGCAGGGCGTGTTCGAGGCGATCCTGAACCGCAAACTGGACAAACGCAACTTCCGTAAGCGGTTGCTGTCGCAGGGCACTCTGACTGTCAGCGGCGAGCGCCGCAGCGGCGTGGGCCGTCCCGCGCAACTGTACCGCCGCGCCAAGGGCACCCGCACGCCCGCGCTATGAGGGCCCGGCGCTCAGTTTCGCCCTACCGCGCCCGGTAGGGGTGCTACAACAGCCGCATGATCATCGGTGGACTGTTCCTGCTGGGCACGCTGCTGTTCATCCTCAGTGCCGTGCTGGGCGGCGACACCCTCAGCCGCGTGCCGGGTTTCCTGAGCCTGATCACCCTGGCAGTTGCGGGGACACTGGGGCTGATGGGTCTGGGCCGCGCGGTCGGGATCGCCTCGCTGCTGCTGGGCGGCGTGGTGGCGGCGCTCCTGTTCGGGTGGCTCTAGCACACCCGTCAGGAAAATCTGTTCTGGCCCGTATCAGGAATCCTTCTTCTCCCTGTGTGCATTCAGAGGAGTCCTTCAGGAGCCGCGCGCCACCTTCTGGCCCCCTGCGGCCCGTTAGACTGCGTGTCATGGACATGAAGAAGCTGATGAAGCAGATGCAGCAGGCGCAGGCCGCCGCTGCGAAGATTCAGGACGATCTGGCGGCCAAGAGCGTGGAAGGCAGCGCCAGCGGACTGGTGACCGTCACCATGAACGGGCACGGGAAGGTCACGGCCCTGAAGATCAAGCCCGAGGCCGTGGACCCGGACGACGTGGAAGCCCTGGAGGACCTGATTCTGGTGGCCGTGCAGGACGCGGGCGCCAAGGCCGACGCCCTGCAGCAGGACGCCACGCGCGGACTGGGCATCCCCGGACTCTGAGGCGCGCTTGAAGTACCCTCCATCACTGGTGGCGCTGATCCGCGAACTGTCGCGCCTGCCGGGCATCGGTCCGAAAAGCGCGCAGCGGTTGGCGTTCCATCTGTTCGAGCAGCCGCGAGAGGACATTGAGCGCCTCGCGCGGGCGCTGCTGGAAGCCAAGCGGGACCTGCACACCTGCCCCGTGTGCTTTAACATCACGGACGCCGACCGTTGCGACGTGTGCAGCGACCCGACCCGCGATCAGGCTCTGATCTGCGTCGTCGAGGAACCCGGTGACGTGATCGCCATCGAACGGAGCGGCGAGTACCGTGGCCTGTACCACGTGCTGCACGGCGTGCTGAGCCCCATGAACGGCGTCGGCCCGGACAAACTGCACATCCGGCCCCTGCTGCCGCGCGTGCAGGCGAACCAGGAGGTCATCCTGGCGACCGGCACGACCGTCGAGGGCGACGCGACCGCCCTGTACCTCCAGCGGCTGCTGGAACCGCTGGGCGCCGTCGTGAGCCGCATCGCGTACGGCCTGCCGGTGGGCGGCGCGCTGGAATACGCCGACGAGGTCACGCTGGGCCGCGCCCTGGCGGGCCGTCAACGCGTCAGCAAACCCCCTGTCAGCTGACAGCCCCCCCACCCAACCCTCGCTCCATGGGGTGGGGGCTTTTTACTGTTCCTGCCCGCCGCTTATAGGAACTGCGGCTCCATACCGCGGAGGGGCGCCTGCCCTTCCTCGCGTCCGCTCGGATTGATTCGGGACTGCACCGAATCAATCCCAGTCCGTACTACCCCCCGTAACTGCCGCGCAGCCGCGCCCAGCCTTCTCTCAGGCCGATGCGGCGGGGGCGCAGGTCGTTCAGGGTGACGGGCTCCAGGCCGCGTCCGCGCAGGCCGGTCAGCAGGGCGCTCAGGAGCTCGGGGGTCACCTGGGGGCCGTCGTGCAGCAGAATCACGCTGCCCGGGCGGGTGCGGGCCAGGGTCTGTGCGGCCAGTTGCGCGGCGGGCTGGGCGGTCCAGTCGCGGCTTTCCACGTCCCACAGGGCAATCTGGCGACCACTGCGGCGGGCCAGCAGGCGGGTCAGGGGACTGTGCCCGCCGTAAGGTGGGCGGTACAGGTGCGGGCCGCGCTGACCCGCGCGGGGGTGCCACGCGACCTGCGCGTACTCCTGCCAGGGGGGCAGCAGCAGGGCGTGGCGGTGCCAGCGGCCGTGCGCTTCGACCTGATGCCCGGCCGCGTGCAGGGCGCGGAGCTCTCCGGGGTGGGCGCGGCAGGCGGGCGCAGTCACGAAGAATGTGGCGGGGGCGCCGTGGACGGCCAGGACGGCCAGCAGCGCGGGGGTGCGGGGGCCCGGGCCGTCGTCGAAGGTCAGGGCGACGAGGGGCGCGTGGCGGGAGCCGGGGCCCCGGGCGCCCAGTCCGGCGGCGCGGAACAGCAGGTCCGTCAGGGCCAGCACGCCCAGGCCACCGACCACCCAGGTCAGCGCCCGGCGCGCCTGTGAGCGCTTCAGGAGATCGCCTTGCCCGCGCCTGCCTCCGGTCCGCTGGTCTGCCGGGCGGGCGGGAAGGCGTGGCGGAACAGGACGTAGAAGACGGTGGCCAGCAGCGCCAGCAGCGCGCCCAGCGCGAAGGGGCCGCGCGCGCCGAGCTGCACGAAGGCCAGGGTGCCCAGCAGCGGTCCGACGGCCGTGCCGATGTTCTCCAGGGTCATCAGGACGCCCCACGCGGCGGGACGCTGCGGCTCGGGCAGCGTGCGGGTGACCAGGGCCCCCCAGCCGGGTTGCACGCCAGCAAAGCCCAACCCGACGAGCGCGGCCAGCGGGAACAGCGCCCAGGTGGGCGGCAACAGGGCGATGCCGCCCATGCCGAGTGCGATCAGGCCGAACCCGGCGGTCAGGGTCAGGGTGGCGCGGCCCTGGTCAGCGACCTTCCCGATGAACGGGAGACTGCCGAACGCGGCCGCCCCACCTGTGACCAGAATGGCGATCATGGTCCAGTACGTCAGGTTCAGGTCGTCGGTCACGCGGAACAGCACCTGTCCGAACAGTGAGAGCGTGACGGTCTGCATCAGCGCGGCGGGCAGCAGGGGGCGCAGGCGGCGCAGCACCTCGCGGCGCGCCTGGGTGTTCATGACCTCGCGGGCGGGACCACGAACGGCGCGCGCAGGCAGCAGGAAGGCCGCTAGCAGCGACAGGGCCAGCACCCCCAGGCCAAGCAGGTACACGCCCTGCAGGGGCGCGGCGCGCAGCGTGCCGAACAGGAAGTACCCCAGGCCGATGAACGGCAGGATCACCATGGACACGGCGGTCAGGGCGCGTCCCTGCATGCCGTCCGGGGTGGAGTCGGCCGTGAGGTTCATGGCGCCGGGCCACGCCGCGCTGAAGCCCACGCCGTGAAGCGCGGCGATCAGCAGCAGGGCCCAGCCGGCGTGCGCGGCGGGCAGCAGGGCCAGGGCCAGCAGGCTCAGGGCCGCTCCCGCGATCATGACCGGGCGCAGGCCGTAGCGGGCGATCAGCAGTCCGGCGGGGCCGCGCATGACGGTATCCGCGCCGATGTGCAGCGCCCACGCCAGGCCCACCACGGACGGCGTGATGCCCAGGGCGTTCTGCGCCGACGCGCTCTGCCCCAGGTAAGACAGGTACAGGCCCGAGCGGAGCATCTCCGCGCAGGCCAGCGAGAACGCGGCGGCGAACACGGCGCGCGCGGTGCCGGGGCGCAGCGGCAGGCGGTCCCGGAGGGTCACGGCGCCCGCCCGCCTGACGCCAGCGCGGGCGCCCCCGGCCGCGCGGTCCTCATGAACCCGACTTGAAGGGAGTGCGGGCCTGCTAGCCTGTGCGCGTGCCCGGATTCACCGTCGTCATTCCCGCCCGCAACGAGGAGGTCTACCTGCCCCTGACGCTGCGCGCGCTGGCAGGGCAGCGCCACGCGCCCGACGAGGTGATCGTGGTGGACAACGGCAGCACCGACCGGACCGTGCAGGTCGCGCGGGACTGGGGCGCCACTGTGCTGCGCTGCGAGCGGCCCGGCGTGGCCTACACCCGCCAGATGGGGCTGGAGGCGGCCAGAAGCGAGTGGGTCGCCACGACCGACGCGGACTCGCTGCCCAGTCCGCAGTGGCTGGAGAAACTCAGTGAGGCCGCGCCGGGCCGGGTGGCCCTGTACGGGCCCATGCGGTTTTGCGGGGTCGCGCCGCACTGGTCGCGCCTGTCGGGCGCCGGGTACAGCGCGTTCCTGCATGTCTGCCGGTTGCTGGGCAAACCGAATCTGGCAGGCGCGAACATGGCGTACTCGCGAGAGGCGGCGCTGCTGACCGGCGGGTACGCGGAGGTAGAAGCCTACGAGGACGTGATCCTGGGTCAGGCCCTGGCGCGGCTGGGCGAGGTGGCGTTCGTGCCGGGCGCGCTCGTAGAGACCAGTGCGCGCCGCCTGGACCGGGGCGTGCTGCCCTTCGCGTGGCAGCACCTGCGCAACATCACTGGTCATACACGAGGCTATTTTGGGGAGGAGCGCCGGCCTCCACCGGAAAGTTGACCTCGCGCTCTGTTCCCAGAACCGTGGCGTACACGTCCAGTACCTGCTGCGCCACGCCGGCCGGGGTGGTCGAAGTCCCGAAGTCGCGCGCCCCGGCCGACAGCCGCGCCCACAGCCGCGGGTCGTCCAGAATGTCGCGGGCGTGGCGGATCAGGGCGTTCACGTCGGCGGGCGCCACGAGGTACCCGCTGCTCTCGTGCGCCACGCCGCTGAGGGTGCCGCGCGCGCCGACAGCCACGACCGGCACGCCCATCAGCTGCGCTTCTTGCAGCACCAGCCCCTGCGTCTCGGTGTCGCTGGCGAACACGAACAGTTCCGCCTGGCGGTAGTACGCGCCGATCTGCTCCCAGGGGCGCACGCCCAGAAAGGTCACGCGGTCCGCCACGCCAATGCGGGCGGCGTGCGCTTCCAGGTGCTGGCGTTCCGGGCCCTCGCCCAGCATCACGAGGTGAGCGTCGGGCAGGCCGGCCAGGGTGTCGAGCACGTGATCGAAGCGTTTCTCGCGGGCGAGGCGGCCGACGCTCAGCAGGCGGCGTTTCCCGGCGGGCCAGGGACTCTCGACGGCCGGGGCGGCCTGCAGGACGCGCGGGTCGATGCTCGTGGGAATCACGACCGGGTGGCGCACCCGCATCGCGCTCAGGACGTCCAGCATCCCGGCGGTGGGTGTGATGACGGCGTCGGCGCGGCCGTACAGCAGGCTCATGACGCGGGTCACGACGCCCGTGTGGCGTTGCAGGGCCGTGGCGCCCGGCACGTAGTGCGTGTAGGACTCGACATGCGTGTGGTACGTGGCGACGTGCGGCACGTCCCACTTGCGGGCCAGTCGCGCGCCCGCCAGTCCCAGGGTCAGGGGCGTGTGGGTGTGCACCACGTCGTACTTCTGGTGAAAGTCCTTGCGGGTGGGCCACGCGAGGCGGTAGGTGGGCAGGAACACGTAGCGCAGGCTGTCCACGCGGACCACGTCGCTGCGGGTGTCCACATGTTCCGGGAAGTCCGGGGCGACCACGTCCACGTGGTGTCCCTGGGCGCGCAGCTCGTCACTGAGCAGGGCGACGCTCGTCACGATGCCGTTCTGGTCCGGCAGGAACGTGTCGGTGAACAGCCCGATCCGCAGCGGTTTCATGCGCGGCCGCCGCGTGGGCCGGTCATCCGGAGCCCGTACAAGTTAAAGGAGTCCTGAGGCATCGCTCTGAGGAGCATACGACGCCGAACATGAGAGTGTCGCCCAACTTGCGGTGGATACCCCCACCACCCTGCCCTGCACGCGGTCCCCGCAGGCAGGGCGGACCGCGGCGCATGGGGTAGATTTCACCCCATGGCCTCCCCTCACAGTTCGCAGGAACGCGCGACCCACGACCGCCCCCCCCGCGCCGCGCAGGGGCTGCTGCGCCTGGCCCTGCGGGCCGGGGTGGGCGGCGCCTGGCACGGCGGGCATCTGGGCGTTCCGCAGGTGGGCCTGCTGGTGCCGGTCGCGGACGCCGGGGAGTTGCAGGCGGCGCTGACGGCGCTGGCAGGCACGCCCGCCACCCTGCTGGTCCCTCCCGCCCTGGCCCTCCTGGACCCGCGCGGCGTGCGCGAGGCCGTGCAGGCCGGGCATGAACTGGCTGGTCAGGGCGACCCGGCCGGCGTGACCCTGCTGGAAGCCACGGCCGGTCAGGCCATCACGGACTGGGCCGCGCCGGACAGCGCCGCCGCCCTGCGGAGCCTGCTGGTCCGTGGACTGAGACCCCTGCCGGCCACCAGTGAGCGGCCCGAACCGGGATCGCTGCGCGCCGTCAGGCCCGCTGACCTGAACGCGACCCTGACAGAGTGGCGGGCGCTGGGCTACCGGCCGGTACCGCTGCGGGACCTGCCGGGCCGGCGGGCCGGCACGCCGCGCGACCTGCTGAACCTGGCGTACACCCGCGTAGTCGAGGACCGCTTTACGCGCGCTCACGGCGTGATCGACCTGACCGACCGCGTCGACGCGGTTCTGCGGGTCGCGCCGCTGGATCACGCGCCCCCTCCCCTGCCCCTGCCGCCAGGCACCCCCACCGCCGAACTGCACCTGCACTCCCCCCGGACGGTGGGGCTGGCGTCGCGCAACGTGCTCGGCGCGTACCGGGCGGGCCACCGGAGCCTGAAGGATGTGGGCCGCGCGCTGCGCGAACGCCCGGAACTGGAGTCCGCGCAGGCCGTGTTCGCCGTCACGCTGTTTCACCGGCCGCTGGAGCAGGCGGGCTTCACGCTGCTGGACCTGCCGCCCGCCCGGGCCTGCTGGTACGGGCTGGGCTTCCGGCTGCTGCGCGGCGCGTACGGCACGATCAAAGCGCCCAGCGAGGGCACGCCTAAGATGGGATGGATGCCCCGCGAGGCCTTTTTGCGCCGATACGGCTGATCACGTACCATGAAGTATGATCCGCAGCGCCGCAAGCAGGGTGCAGGTACAGGGCCTGCATCACGTCACCATCGTCGGTTCCACCCGCCAGAGTGCCCTGGACTTCTGGGAGGGGGTGCTGGGCATGCCGTTCGTGTTCGAGCAACCCAACCTCGGCAACCCGGCCGAGAACCACCTGTACTTCGACCCGGGCGACGGCCGCCTGCTGACGGTGTTCACCAACGAGAGTCGCGTGGACGCCGGGCGGGACGCGCCGCGCGAACCCGGGACCGTCGAGCACCTCGCGTTCAACGTGTCGCGCGCGACCTTCCAGCTGGCCCCCGCACGGCTGCGCGCGCGCGGCATCGAGGTGCTGGAACGCGACCGGGGCTTCATGGATTCGCTGTACTTCCGCGACCCGAACGGCATGAAGGTCGAACTGGCCTGCTACAAGTTCCAGACGCCCGAGGGCCTGCGCGACGCGGACGTGCTGCGCCGCGCCTACGAACTGCGCGTGGCACGCGGCGACAGCTACCTGAACCCCGAGCACCTCGCGGACGCCATCGAGGAATTGCTGCGCCGATGACCCCGCGCGCCCCTGCCCCGGCACACTGAAGGTCAGCCCGGCACACTGAAGGTCAGTCCGGCAGGGTGAAGGTCAGTCCGGCAGGGTGAAGGTCAGCCCGGCAGGGTAAAGGTCAGGGTGGTGCCCTCACCGGGGGCGCTCTGCACGGCCAGGGTGCCGCCAGCCAGGGTCACGCGTTCACGCAGGCCCAGCAGGCCCAGGTGTCCGGCCTGCGCCTGCGCGCGGGCCTGTTCGGGCGTGAACCCCCGGCCGTCGTCGGTGATGGCGACCCGCACGCCCCCCTGCGGCGCCTCGCCGAAGGCCACGCGGATGGCGGCGGTGTGGGCGTGGGCGTGCTTATCGACGTTGTTCAGGGCTTCCTGGGCCAGCCGGAACACCGTGAGTTCCGTGGCGGGGCTCAGGCGGCGCTCGGCCCCGCTGACTTCCAGGCGGGTGGCGGTCTGGGCCTGCGTGGCCAGCCATTCCAGGGCTGGAAGCAGGCCCAGGTCGTCCAGGACGCTGGGGCGCAGGTTCCGCGCGAAGCGGCGCACGCCGTCGATGGCGGCGTTCAGGTCGAGCAGGATGTCGTCGGCGCGGGCTTTCTGCTCGCCGCTCAGGTCGCGGGCCAGTCGGGCGACGCGGCGGGTGGTGGCCGTCAGGACCTGCGCGGTGTCGTCGTGCAGTTCGCGGCTGATGCGGCGCCTCTCCTCCTCCTGCGCCTGCGTGAACAGGGTCAGGAAGCTGCGCAGTTCGCTCTGGCGGCTGGTGGCGGCTTCCAGCGCCTGCCCGCGCCGCGCGATCTCGTCGGCCAGGGTCTGCAGTTCGCTCAGGTCACGGCTGACGGTCAGCACGCCGCGCCCGTGGTCCACGCTGCCTACCCGGACCTCCAGGTGGTACGGGCCGATACGGATCTCGGCGCGGCTGCCGCTGGTGCGGGCCTGCGCGTCGGCCCACGCGACTTGCAGGGCCGCCTGCGTGTCGCGGGTGGGGAGGGTCAGGAGGTTCGCGCCGGTCAGCGGGCCGGTCAGGGGTTCAAGGAGCGTGCGGGCGGCCGGGTTGGCGTAGTCGATCACGCCGTGCGCGTCGCTGCTGATGATCAGGTCGTGCGCGCCCTCGGCCAGTTGCCGGTAGCGGGCTTCCTCGCGTTCCAGCGCGGCCAGCAGGCGTTCGCGGGTCAGGGTCTGAGCGATCTGGTCGGCCAGACTGCGCGCCAGTTGCAGGGTGCGGTCGCCCGGCAGGTCGCGGCCCGGATCGTCGAAGTACAGGAATCCCAGCGGCGTGCGGGCGTCGCTCTGGGCGCTCAGCAGCGGGACGATCAGGGCGCTGCCGGCCACAGGCAGGGCGTAACGGCGGGTCAGGGCGCGGGGGCCGCGGCCCAGTTGCGCGCTCAGGTCGGCCAGTTCGGAGGTGTCCGGGGGGTGCAGGTTGTACGCCGCGCAGCGCGTGACGCGCCAGCCGTCCGGGCCGGGCGGCGCGTCTGCCGGGAAACTGCCGGTGGCGTCGGGGAACAGGGCCAGCAGGCCTCGTCCGGCGTGCAGGGCCAGGGTCGCCTCGCGGATCACGCCGCGCAGCGCCGCGTCGTCGGGGTGTCCCTGCGGGCGCTCGCCCAGCATGCGGCTGATGGCCAGCAGCGCCCCGGCTTCGCGCTCGCGCAGCTGCTCTTCCTCGTACAGGCGGGCGTTCTCGATGGCAAGGCCCGCCTGCGAGGCGAACACCCCGGCCAGCGCCAGGTCGTCACTGTCCAGCGGAAGCGGCGCCGACCAGTACAGGGTCAGTGCGCCGAACACGTTCGGACCGACCCGCAGCGGCAGGCTGATCACGCCCCGGTAGGGGTAGGTGTGGCTGGCCAGCAGTTGCCGGGTGTAGCGGCTGCTGCCGCCGCCGTTCTCGGTGGTCAGGTCACGCGCGGCGATCAGCGTACCTTCCCCGACCGCGCGGCCCGTGACGCCCAGGCCCACCTTGGCTTTCACGCGCAGCATGTACTCGCTGCTCAGGCCCACCGCCGAGCGGATATTGATGCTGCGCCCGTCGGGTTGTTTCTCGTACACGGCGGCGGCGTCCGCGCGGAACAGGGTCACGGCGCGTTCCAGCACGCGCTCCAGGGTCTCGCTGAGGTGCAGGCTGCCGGCCAGCGCCGCGCCAGCCTCACGCAGCGCCTCGGCCGCCTCGCGCTTGCGGGTCTCGATGCCGTACAGCCGCGCGTTGTCGATGGCCAGCGCGGCCTGCTCGGCCAGGGCCAGCACGATGCGGGCGTCGTCCTCGGTGGCGGGCACCGGCTCGGAGGTGTCCACGTACAGCAGGCCCAGCGGTTGCCCGCGTGCGTTCAGGGGCGCGATGACGGCCGTTTCCGGGTTCAGTTCCCGCAGGCCGCGCGCCAGCGGCGACTCGTGGTCACGGCCCCGCTCAAAGCGGATCGCCTCGCCCCGGCGGACCAGCGTTTCGAAGGTCACGGGGCCCACGCCGATCCCGCCCGTGAACGGCTGCGTGAACCCGTGCGTGAAGACCTCCCCGGTGCGCGCCCCGCCGTCGCTGAGTTCGCTGAACAGCGCCACGAAGGCCCGCCGGAACCCCAGCGCCAGCGCGGCACTCTGCGCCGTGACGGTCAGGACCTCGGACAGGTTCAGGCTGCCGCCCAGGCGGCGCATGAGGCCCTCGACGGTCTCCGCGATGCGCCCGTGGCCGCGCCGCGCCTCGCGGGCCTGCACGCCCTCGACGGCCAGGGCCAGCAGCGGCCCCGCTCCCAGCAGAGCGTGCAGGCTGTCCGGGTCGGCCCCCACGAACTCCAGCACCCCGCACCCGAACGGCAGGGCCGCCAGCATTCCCGCGTGCAGCAGCGCTCCGCCGCTCAGGGCGCGGGCGACCAGCGTGCCGTCGCTGAGGGCCAGCCCGCGCCCCTCCTCGGCCACCGGGAGCGGCTGACCGTCCGTGACCACCCACACCTGCACGCCGTGCGCGTGCGTGGCGCGGCAGGCGTAGGCGGCCAGCAGGCCCGCGAACTGCGAGACCGTGGAGGCCGCCGACAGGCCCGGCGGCAACGGAGGCAGCGTCACGCCCGCACGGTCCGGAAGGTGAGCGCTCACGTCCTCAGATAGTCTGCGGGTCGATCCAGCCGCGCTTGATGCCGTGCAGCACGGCCTCGGTGCGGCTGCCCACGCCCAGCTTCGAGAAGATGTTCGCCAGGTGCACCTGCACGGTGCGCGGACTGATCTCCAGGTCCCGCGCGATCTCCTTGTTGGTGCGGCCGGTCGCGGCGACCCGCAGGACCTCCAGTTCACGCGGGGACAGGTCGTCCTCGGGCGGGGTGGGCGTGGTGTGTGCGCTGAAGCGTTCCAGGACCTTGCGGGCCACGCTGGGGTGCAGGGCGCTCTCGCCCGCCGCGACGGCCCGCACGGCGCCCAGCAGATCGTCCTCGCTGGCGTTCTTCAGCAGGTACCCGGCCGCTCCGGCCTCCAGCAGCGCGAACACGTAGGCGTCGTCGTCGTAACTGGTGAGGACCAGCACGCCCACGCCGGGCCGCTCCGCCTTGATGGCGCGCGTGGCGTCAATGCCGTTCATGCCGGGCATGCTGACATCCATCAGGATCACGTCCGGGTTCAGGGCGCGCGCCTTGACGACTGCTTCCTCGCCGCTGCCAGCCTCGCCGATCACGCGCAGGTCCGCGCCCGATTCCAGCAGTTCGCGCGTGCCCTTGCGCACCACCGGGTGGTCATCGACCAGCAGCAGCGTGATGGGGCGCGCGCCCCCGGATTGCAGCGTATCGGCGTCGAGCATACGGGCAGGATAGTGCAAGACCCGCCCGCGCACGGCCCCGTAGACGGCGGCAGCGGGCCGCCCCCCGCAGGAGGACGGCCCGGTCTGTCCGGCTGTGCCGGGAAGGGGTCAGCTCTTGGTGAGGTTCTTCCAGTACGTGCCGGCCCAGAAGGCGATCATGGGGTTGTAGGTGCTCTCGCCCACGCCGCCGATGTTGTCACGGTACGTGAAGACGTTCGGGGAGGCGGGCATGATCACGTAGTACGCCTGATCCAGTCCGCGCTTGGCGATCTGCGCGTACAGGTCGTCGCGTTTGGCCCGGTCGGTGGTGGTGCGGGCCTCGGTGATCAGGGAGTCCATCTGGGCGTCTTTTGCGTTCAGGCGCGGGCCGTAGTAGCCGGTGCTGGCGTAGAACGTCGTGACGAAGTTGTCCGGGTCGGCGTAATCAGGCGCCCACGCGGACATGATCATGGCTTCCCTGGGTGCGTTGTCGGCCTTGATCAGTTCGCTCCATTCCTTGGCGACGATGTTCAGCTTGAACTTGGGGTTCAGGGACTCGATGTTCTTCTTCAGGAGTTCCATGGCGGTCTGCTGGGTCTGCGCGCCGGCGCGGTAGGAGATGCTGACCGTGAAACCGTTCTTCCAGACCTGACCGCCCCAGGCACGCTGGAAGGCGGCCTTGGCGACCTCGGGGTCAAAGGTGGCGGCCTCGATGTTCGTGTCGTACCCGGGGAACGAGTCGGGCAGCAGGAAGTTACGGGGCGCGCCCTTGCCTTCCTGAACCTCCTTGATGTAGGTGGGCACGTCGAACGCCGCCACGAAGCCGCGGCGCACGTCGGCGTCACTGAAGAAGTTCGCGGGGATGCCCTGGCCGTCCAGTTTGCCGCTGCCGAGCGCGCCGCCCTTGGCGATATTCTCGTTCATGCTGAAGCCCGCAGCGGTGGTGTTGGGCAGGTCGTCCAGTACGCTCACGCCGGGTTTCCCCTGCAACTGCGAGGAGATGATGGACCGCCCGCCTTCCTCGATGAAGTCCGCGTCGCCCTTCAAGAAGGCCTGAATGCGGGCAGCCTGCTCGGGGACCTTCTGAATGACCACGTTCTTGATGCTGGGTTTCTGCTCGCCCCAGTACCCGTCGAAGGCGGTGGCGCTGACGCTGGTGGCGTCCTTGCCGACCAGCTTGTACGCGCCGGTTCCGCTGGGCTTCTGCGACAGGGGGCTGCCCGTCAGCTCCTTGCCGACGGCCGCCTTCCAGGTGGCCTCGGTGCCGTCCCACTCGCCAATCTCGGTGGCGTGCTTGCTGTCCACGATCCCCTGCCCGATGTACGCGAGTTTCGCCAGGAAGGCCGGGTCGGTCTTCGGGAGTTTCAGGACCAGCACGTTCCCGTCGCACTTGACGGCGTCCGTGATGCGCTGCCACGTGACGCCCTTGTCGTCGTTGGCGTTGGCGGGCGTGCCCAGCAGGCTCTCGGCGATGAACCAGTTGCCGCTGTCGGCGGTGTTCGTCACGAGGTTACGGCGCAGCGTGTACTCGGCGTCCGCGCAGGTGAAGTCGTTGCCGCTGTGAAACTTCACGCCTTCGCGCAGCGTGAAGCGGTACTCGGTACCGGCGTCGTTGGCGCTCCACTCGGTGGCCAGCACGGGCGCCAGTTCAGTCAGGCTGCTCCCCTTGTACCCGATCAGGGTTTCGTACAGGTTCTCGACGACCTGAGCGCTGGCGGTGTCGTAGGTGGTGCCGGGGTCCAGGGTGGGGATGTCGGCGGATTGCTGGATGACCAGGGTGTCGCTCGCGCCGCCACCGGCGTTTTCCTTGTTGTTGCAGGCGGCGAGCGTCATGGCGAGCGTGGTCAGAGCGACGGCTCCTGAGATCTTGTTGCGCTTCATTTTTGCCTCCTTGGCTGGGGCGCGCGCCCGTGTTCCCCTGCGCCGCGCCTCCTGCTCCTACCGGGCGGTGCCGGGCTGAGCCCCGGATACGGGCTCCGGCCTGTCGGGAACGCCCTGTTGCCGGAAGTGCGCTGCGGCCAGTGGTGCAGGAAAGCCGGTGGGGCCGGGGAACGTAGGACAGGGGAATACGGTGCGTCTGCGTCTGAGCCTGCGGGCCGGAAAGCCGGTCGGTGCTCACGAGAAGTCACAGGCAGCGTGCGACCTTCAGCACAGGCCTTCAAACACCGGGCCTTCACGGTTTCGCATCGTAGGGAGCGCAGATGAGAACTCCGCCCCGGAAGGCTGAAGGTACCCTACGCCGCCGGACAGCGCCAGTCCGGGTGTCCGGGAGACAGGAACGACAGGCCCCACGCTGCCCGCACCACACCCCACACGGCCGCCTGCTGCCCTCAACACCCCGAACGACACCGGGCGGCCCCCTCCACGTGCGACACGCCACCTGAGCTCCTGCCTGCGTTCGCTCAGATGGAATGGGCCTGTAGACTATTCAATCGGAATCGGTATGACCAGACTCCGATTGACGGTTTCCGGGTACACGCGGCCGGGTGTCTCTTCATAAATGAAAGGTCACCCACAGCGCCCCCATGGCCCGCCCGTTAGGGTTTCGGGATGACTGCTTCCATTCCCGCTTCCTACGTCCTGCGCGGCACCGCAGCCGGCGGCACCCTGCGTATCGTGGGCATGGACTCGACACAGGTCGTCGAGGACGCCCGCGTGCGTCACCACCTCAGCAAGACTGCCACGGCGGCGCTGGGCCGCACCCTGACCGGTAGCGTGCTGCTGGCCACCGTGCTCGGCAAACGCAGCGACAGCCGCGTCACCGTGCGCGTCGAGGGTGACGGCGCGGTGGGCTTTATGGTCGCCGAGGGCAGCGTGGACGGCCGCGTGCGCGGGTACGTGCGCCATCCCGACGCGGACCTGCCCCTGCGGGAAAGCGACGGAAAACTCGACGTGAGCGGCATCGTCGGCACGCAGGGCGAGCTGAGCGTCACCCGCCTGCTCGACAACGGCGAACCCTACACCGGCAGCGCCCACCTGGTCAGCGGCGAGATCGCCGAGGACATCAGCACCTACCTGGGCGTCTCGGAGCAGATCCCGAACGCCGTGCTGCTCGGCGTGTACGAGGAAGGTGGCCGCGTCGCGCACGCCGGCGGCCTGCTCATCCAGGCGATGCCCGGCGTCACCGACGAGACCCTCGGGAAACTCGAGGCGAACATCCGCGCCATGGGCCAGATCACCGACAACCTGCGCCGGGGCGGCCTGATGGAAGCCATCAACCGCGCCACCGACGGCCTGAACGTGCAGCTGGCCGCCGAGGCGCAGGGCTCCCGCTTCGAGTGCCGCTGCTCGCGCGAGAAGGCCAGCGACTCCCTGAAATTCTTTGGTGCCGACGAGCGCCAGGACATGATCGACGCCGGCGGGCAGGAAATCGTGTGCCACTGGTGCGGCGAACACTACCAGATCACCCCCGACGAGATCGCCGCGCTGGACGCCACCGACACCCACGCCCGCGCCTGACCTTCCCCCACCGCCCGGCCCCCGGTACACTGCCGCCTATGCCTGACCCCGCCGCTGGCGTTCGACCCGACCTCCGCGTGCTGGAGCGGGCGTTGCGGGGCGGTCCGCTGGGCTCCCCGGACCTGCCGCACCTGCGCGCCGCCGGCCTGGAGGGCGCCGTGCGGGCCCGCCTGCCCGCAGACCACCCGCTGCGGGCAGACCTGCGGGCCGGAGCACTGGCGCTCGGCGCGAGGCACGCCCTGATCCGCTCGGAGCTGCGTGACCTGCTAAGCGCCTGGGCAGCCGAGGGCATCGGGGCCCTGCTGTTCAAGGGCTTTGCGCTCAGCGAGTTCGGGTACGCGACCCGCACCGAACGCTTCTACGGGGACGTGGACCTGCTGCTGCCGGGCGATCCCGCCACGGTGTCGCGCGCGGCGCACCTGGCGCTGGCACGCGGCTGGCGCAGTGACGGGCAGCACGCGCACCCGGACCGCTGGACGCACGAGACCATGCACCTGTTCAGCCCTGGCGGGCACGCGCGGCTGGACGTGCACCGCTGGCTGGTTCCTGACTGGTACGCCGGTCGGCGCCGCACCGTCACGGTCACCCGGCAGGTGTGGGCCGCCGCCCGGCCGCACGACTGGGACGGCCTGCGCGTCTGGCGTCCGGACCCGCTGGATGAACTGGTCGCGGCGCTGGCCATCAGCCGAAGCTGGGGAGGCGATACCGGCGGCCTGAAACCCGCTGACCTGCTGGACCTACGGCAACTGCGGGACCGGTACGCCCTGAACACCCCAGACGGAGCAGCGCAGCTGGCGGCGCGCGCCGCAGACCTCGGCGCGGCGCACACCTGGGCCGCCTTCGAGCAGCTGTGCGACCCTACGCAACCGACCCTGGACCCGGCCCGCACTGGACCGGTTCTGGCGCGCGCCCTTCGCCGGGACGGACTGCGCCCGGCCCTGCGGCGCCACTGGCTGCGCGCGCAGCGGGCCGCGTTTCTGCTACCGGGTGTTCCGCAGGCCACGGCGGACGTGCTGAGTGCCATGCACGCTGTGCGGCGCGGAGGCGACCCACGCGCCCACCTGAACCGCTGGACCCCGCCCGGCCCGACCCGCACGCTGGACCCCGCCCGTCTGGACCGCGCCGTCACGAACGCCCGCCTGCTCACACGCGCCCTGCATCCCCGGCAGAAGAGCGCCGGGGTGTGCGTGCCGCGCGCTTACGCCACGTACCGCGCGCTGCGCCGCCTGGGTCACCCGGCCGTGTTCGTGAGCGGCGCGGCCCGGCACGGCACCCAGATCACGGGGCACGCCTGGGTCGAGGACACACGTGGAATCCTGGAAATCTACGGAGAGGACCACAACCGGCGGGCCTTCCGGGTTCTGTTCACGTATCCACCAGAATCCGACACAGGTACTCCTGATCAGCCCGGCTCAGTACCTTGAGACATGGCGCCATGCCGGGAAAGCGCCGGAACCTCTCCACTCCCGCTCCAACGTACTTTCCTTCTGCTCCGCGCTCCGCGCGGTTTATCTACAAGATAAACGCAGTGTACTTAGATGAGACGGACTCCGGTTGAACGACCTGGCAGGGGATTCAAGCGGAGTCGGTGTGAAGCGGTGCGCCCAGCAGCTCAGGCACGAGTGACAGCAGCTCCTCCCGGCCTGCCGGACGCCACAGGACCGTCTGAACGAGCCGCTGCGCGGCGGCACTGACCGCCTGCTGGCCCGCTGCGCCCAGCGGCACGCCGGTCGCCTGCCAGAATTCCCGCACCCGGTCCGCCGGGCCCAGCGCTCCAGCGTGTCCGAGCAGCAGCACCGCCGTCAATGGCAGCGACACCGGCGGCGCAGCCAGCGGCAGCAGACGCTTGCCACGGCCGTCGCGGTGCGCGGGTGCGCCGCCCAGCCACTCCGGCGCGAAGAGCGCCAGACTGTCGTCCAGGGCGCGGAGCGTGCGGTCCAGACCGGCCGCCTGCCCACCGGGACCGATCCAGGCGCGGTCCTCTGCCAGGACCGTCCATCCGGCCGCGCGCAGCCGCAGGCAGGCCGTCGTCTTGCCTGCCCCGCTGGGACCCGTGACGGCCACCACCCCGCCCTGCCCGGCGATCAGCGCGGCGTGCAGCGGCACCCAGCCGGCCGCGCGGTGCGCTTCGGTGAAGGCCAGTGCCCACAGGTCCCGCCCGGCCCCCTGCGGCCCGCAGGTCAGGACGCTCAGACGCGCGCCCAGCCGTACGTGCAGGCGACCGCCGAGCCACAGCTCATCCCCGAGTACCTGCGCCTGCGCCGCGCCGTCCGGCAGCGCCACTTCCCGCGTGACCGCCCCGGACGGCAGGGGCGGCAGCGGCCCCACCTGCACTTCGATCCGCCGGGCCGCTGCGGCGCTCTGCTGCGCAGGGCAGCCCAGGCCCCAGTCGTACCGCAGGGCGTCCAGCCAGGTGGGCGGCACGTCTGGCGCGCAGTTCACCAGGGCGTCCAGGCTGGGCCAAGCTGTTTGCTCGGGAGTTGGCGGCGCGTCTGCCACCCGTCAGACCGCCCGGATCAGGTGCCGGACGGACAGGTCGTTCAGGACGGCCCGGACATCCGCCTGCGCCTGCCCGCCGGGGAGTTCGAAGGTGGTCGCCAGCAGCGCCGTCAGGGTCTCCTCGGTCGCCGGGAGGGCCTGCCACAGCAGCCGCCCGGTCGAGTTGAGGCTGAACATCTCGCTGCGGCCAGCGTGCATCAGGACCAGCTCATCGTCCAGATCGGTGACCAGCACATCCCCGTTTCTCTGCCACATGACAGGCAGGGTAGCGCAGCGGCGCGCCCACCGGGCCGGACGGTTCCCGGTTGAACGCGCAACGCTGAATTCTGAACAAACCATGACAGTTGAGGCCTAGGGTACCCCCGAGCATCTGCCATGAAGGCATGTCTAAAGCACTGTCTTTACGGCTGGGCGAAGCGAGTGAAGTTGACCGAGCGGGACGGAGGATGGAGGCGTCAGGAGTCCTGGTTCCTGAGACCGTCATTCGAGAGACCGCGCCGGTGGAATCGCCGCTTCGTCGGCTGCCACGCGACTGTTCAGTTCCACCTTTACCCCGTGCCGGGGGACGTGTGAGGCCGCACCGACATGCGGCCCTAGTTCTTCCAGTACCACCCAGGAGTCCGAATGAAGCACCTGCCACTGTCCACCCCTCCTTCCTCCCAGCAGCCCTGCGTCCAGCAGCCTTGCGACCAGCAGCCGGGGTCCTGCCGCACCTACGAAGCGCCGCGCGTGCAGGACCTCGGCGCCTGGCAGGCCGTCACGCTGATCGCCTCTGTGGGCTTTAACAGCTTCCCGGGACTGCCGGGACAGGAGAACAACCGTGGCTCGTACTGAATCCCGCGCACTGCTCCTCGCCGGCCTGCTCGCCCTGAGCGGCTGCGCCACCACCGGTACGCCCACTGCACCCACCGCGCAGACGCCCGCCACCAAGGCCGCCCGCGTGCTCGGCCTGTACGAACTGAGCGTGAATGGCCTGAGTGGCCCGTCTGCCCAGGCGACCATCCGACCCGCCACCGGCCTGAGCGCCCAGGCGGCCGAGGTCACAGGCGGCCTGAGCTTTACCCGGACGAACATGTCCAACCTCGTGGACGAAACCAACCACGTGGTGCACATGACCGCCACCTTCACCGTCACGAACACCACCCAGACCCCCATCGCGCTGCCCACCTACATTCCCGTGGATACCGCCGGCACCGGTGGCACCAGCGGCAGCACGCCGTTCGGTGAAGTCCGCACCCGCACCGGCGCGCCGGTGAGCGCCACCGGCATGCAGGTCGAGGTCTCTCACCAGAGTTCCGGCGGCGTCATCCAGCCCGACCCGAGCGCCACCCCGCTGCGGGACGGCCTGGATACCGGCGGCCTGCAGGTCACGGCGCCTGCCGGGCAGAGCGTCGCGGGCCTGAGCCACCAGGGCTGGGAAGGCGGCGCGCTCGCTCCGGGAGCGTCCCAGACGATCACCTTCGCCGCGCGCGTTCCCCTGAAGGGCGCCCAGATCAGCGACGCCGACCCGTTCATCTTCAAACTGATGTTCGCGGTGGCCGACACGCCCGGACGCGTGGCCCTGACCAACGTTGCCAGCGTGCAGGGCAGCACTCCCGCCGGGGACGCCGCCACGCCCCTTAGCGGCCAGAGCGTGACGGTCGAAGGGATTGTCACGGCCGCATTCAACGCGTCCCTGCAGGGCTTCTTCGTGCAGGAAGAAGGCATCGACGCGGACAGTGACGCCACCACCAGCGACGGCGTGTTCGTGTACTGCGGTACGAGCTGTCCCACCGTGAATGTCGGGGACCGCGTCCGCGTGACCGGCACCGCCACTGAATTCAACACTTCCACGCAGATCACGGCCACGGCCAGCAGTGTTACCACGCTCGCCAGCGGTGTGGCTCTGCCGGACGTGCAGTCGCTGACCCTGCCGCTGAACTTCACGGCTCGCGAGCGGTCCGAAGGCATGCGCGTCAGCGTCAGTGGGAAGGTCACGAACACCTTCCCGCTGGGCCGTTTCGGGAGTTTCGACATCGCCGATGACCGCGTGATGAACTTCACGCAGTTGAACGCCCCCGACGTGGCGGCGAACGCCGCGTATCAGGCGGACTTCAAGAACCGGTTCATCCGCATCGATGACGGCAACCGTCAGCAGAACCCCGACCCGGAGATCTTCGCGCGCGGCGGCCAGAACCTCAGCGCCGCGAATACCCTGCGCGGCGGCGACAGCGTGCAGGCCACCGGCGTCCTCACCTGGAGTAACGACAGCAGCACCCTGACCAGCGGCGGCAGCCTCTACACCTACCGCGTCCTGGCCGCGCAGAGCGACGTGCAGATCACGGACAGCAACCCCCGCCTGAACGCCCCGGAAGCGGTGGGCGGCAACCTGCGCGTCGGCGCGATGAACGTCCTGAACTACTTCACGGCGCTGGTCACGACCAACACCGGCTGCACGCCCAACGGCGTGGGCGGCAGCGCGGCCCGGGGGGCGAACGACTGCGGGGAGTTCCTGCGCCAGCAGGACAAGATCGTGGCGGCCATCAGCGGCATGAACCCCGACGTTTTGAACCTGATGGAAATCCAGAACGACTTCGATAAGGGCAGCAGCAGCTCCGTGGCGTGGCTCGTCAACGCCCTGAACAGCAAACTCGGGGCAGGCACGTACGCCTACGTGAACCCCGGCGCGAAGGTCGGCACGGACGCCATCAGCGTCGCCATGATCTACAAGCCGGGCGCCGTGACGCCGGTCGGAAACCTCGCCCTCCTGAACAACACCTTCGACGCAACCTACACCGACACCTGCAACCGTCCCACCTGGGCGCAGACCTTCCAGAGCAACGCGAACGGCGGGCGCTTCACGGCCGTGGCCATGCACCTCAAGAGCAAGGGCAGCGCCTGCGCCGACACCAGCGACGCCGACACCGGCGACGGGCAGGGCAACGGGTACATCGCCCGCCGCAACGCCGCCAGGGCCATCGTGGCCTGGCTGAACACCAACCCCACGGGCGTCACCGAGGACGACCGCATCCTGATGGGCGACTACAACGCCTACGCGGCCGAGGAACCCCTGACCATTCTGGGGGGCGGCGGGTACGCCAACCTGTTCGGTCAGAACGTGTACTCCTACCAGTTCGACGGGCAGTGGGGCAGCCTCGATCACGCCACGGGCAGCGCCAGCCTGGCCGCGCAGGTCACAGGCAAGACCAAGTGGCACATCAACAGTGATGAACCCGCGGTGCTGGACTACAACACCGAATACAAGAGCGCCGCGCAGCAGACCAGCTTCTACGCCGCCGACGCCTTCCGCAGCAGCGACCACGACCCCCTGCTGATCGGCCTGAACCTGACCGCCCAGCCGCCGATCACGCCCCCCGCCCAGACCAGCAGCGTCAGCCTCTCCGCGGCGACCGCCAGCGTTAGCGTCCCAGCGGGCCAGAGCACCACGAACACCGTCAACGTTACCCGCAGCAACTTTACCGGCAGTGTGAGCCTCGCCACCAGCGTCAGCGGCAGCGGGACAGCCCCCAACGTCACCGTGACCACGCAGCCCGGCACCGGCAACAGCGGCGCCCTGAACATCGACGCGACTGGCGCCACGGCCGGCACCTACACCGTCACCGTGACCGGCAGCGGCACTGGCATCAGCAGCGCGACCACCACCTTCACCGTGACCGTCGGCGCCGTGTCCTCGGCCCAGGCAGGGCTGATCTTCAGCGAGTACGTGGAAGGCACCAGCAACAACAAGGCCATCGAGATCTACAACGGAACGGGACAGACCGTGGCCGCCAACCGCGTCAGCGTGAAGCTGTACTCGAACGGTGGAACCACCGCCGGCAGCACGTACACGATCCCGTCGGCTCTGGCGCCCGGTCAGACCTTCGTTATCACCAACTCCAGTGCAAACGCCACGCTGGCGGCGAAATCCAACGCAACCAGCGCCGTGACGGCCTTCAACGGTGACGACGCCCTGGAACTGCTGCTCGACGGAGCGGTCGTCGATACGTTCGGACAGGTGGGCTTCGATCCTGGCACCGCCTGGACCGGCGGTTCAGTTTCGACCCTGGATAAGACCCTGCGCCGCAAAGCCAGCGTCACCACTGGCGATATCAACGGGGCCGACGCCTTCGACCCGTCTGTGGAATGGGACGTGTTCAACGTCGATACCTTCGACGGACTTGGTACCCGCTGAGTCTTTAGGCTGATGGGCACATGCCCCGCACCGCCGCCCCTCCGGGGGCGGTTTTTACATGGCAGGCTGGTCCACCCTGGGGTGAGCCCGGGCTGCCATCCGTTTTGCACGCCGCCTTCCCACGCACCGGGTTATGAGCCACACGCCCGGAAACCCGCTTCCCTACTCGGCTCTGCGGCGCGGCTCTGCGATTCCACTGCGTTCATGTGACCGGGGTCCATGTGGCCGGGGTCGGTGTATTTGGGGTCCATGCAGTCGGGATTCATGCGGCTGGGGGTTCATGCATGAAGCACACCACAGCGCGTCCCCACCCGGTGTCCGTCCCTGGGCGGATAATGCCTTGTATGAAGGGTCGTGGCGTGGGAATCGTGCTGGTGCTGGTGGGTCTAGGTTTGGGGGCGACGCTGCTGCGTGACCAGGTGCCGGTGGGCGGGGCGCAGGCTCCGGCTATGAGGGGCGCAGCGCCCGATGCGGCAGCGGCCACTCCGGTGGCGGCCGTTTCGCTGGCGGCGGAGGCAGGCGCACGCCTTCAGAACGAGCAGAACACCATTGACGTGGTGGGGCGTTTCGAGCCGGGTCTGGTATTTATCAGCACCGAGAACGAGGTGATGGGCCAGGATCCGTTCGGGATGTTCGGCGGCAGCGAGGTGCAGCGCGGGCTGGGCAGCGGGTTCTTCGTGAACGACGCGGGGGACATCCTGACGAACTATCACGTGGTGGCCGGCGAGTCCGGGTCGGGCGCGGCTCAGAAGATCAGCGTGCGGGTCATGGGGCAGGAGCAGAGCGTGGAGGCGCGCGTGATCGGGCTGGCCCCGCAGTACGATCTGGCGCTGATCCGCCCGGTGGGCCTGGACGCCAGACTGATCCGGCCGATTCCGCTGGGTGACAGCGACGCCCTGAAGGTCGGGCAGAAAGCCATTGCGATGGGCGCGCCGTTCGGTCTGGATTTCAGCGTGACCGAAGGCATCGTGAGCAGCGCGGCGCGGCAGATTCCGATCGGGTTCTCGGGCAGCGGCGTGGGCCAGGGCATCACGCAGAAGGCCATTCAGACGGACGCGGCCATCAACCCGGGGAACAGCGGGGGACCGCTGCTGGACAGCGGGGGGCGCGTGATCGGTATTAATACGCAGATCTACTCGCCCAGCGGGCAGGCGACCGGGGTGGGGCAGAGTGCCGGGGTGGGCTTCGCGATTCCCGTGAACACCGCCAGGAACCTGTTGCCGCGGCTCCAGGCGGCCGGCGGGCGGGAGGTGCGCGCGCCGACGCTGGGCGTGGCGGCGGGCCTGTTGGTGCGCGGGCAGCAGCAGGCGCTGGCGGTGGGCCTGAGCGTGCTGTCGTCGGAAGGCAAACGGCAACTGGGGTTGCCGGAGCGGGGACTGGTGATCGGGGAGGTCACGCCGGGCACCCCGGCCGCGCGGGCGGGCTTGCAGGGCGGTACGCGCACCGAGACGTTCCGGGGCGGCGCGATCCGCCTGGGCGGGGACGTGATCACGGCCGTGAACGGCAAACCGGTAGACGCCCTGGAGGACCTCCAAGCGGGCCTGATTGACCGCAAGGAGGGGGATACCGTGACGCTGACCGTCGTGCGGGCCGGGAAGTCCCGCGCGGTAAAGGTCACGCTGGATGAAACATCGTTCCGCTGAGGAAGCCGCGCGGGCGCGGGCCGTCTGGGGGGCGCTGCGCCCGCAGGACCGGGCGTGGCTGCTGAGCGTGGCGGCGCAGGCGGGTGCGGGCGGCGCGGCGCTGGTGGGCGGCGCGGTCCGGGACGCGCTGCTGGGAGTAGCGCCACTGGACCTGGACGTGGTGATTCCCGGCGTGGACGTGCAGGCACTGGCGGCCGGGCTGGGGTTGCCCTTCGTGGTCCACCCAGTGTTCGGGAACGCGACTGTGACCCTGCCGGACGGCCGGGCGGCGGATCTGGTGCGGGCACGCCGGGAGGTCTACCCGGTGCCGGGCGGCAACCCACTGCCGCTGCCTGGCTCGCTGACCGACGATCTGTGGCGGCGGGATTTCAGCGTGAATGCGCTGGCCCTGCACGTCCCTTCTGCTGGCGAGCCCACGCTGCTGGATGTCACGGGCGGCCTGAACGACCTGGGGGCGCGGCGGCTGCGGCCCCTGCACCCGGCTTCGCTGCGGGAGGATGCCAGCCGACTGGTGCGCGGCGCACGGCTCGCCGCGCGGCTGAACCTGGGTGCCGCGCCCGAACTGCTCTCTCAGGTGCCGGACGCGCTGGACATGGCCGGGCGTACGCCCCGGTTGTGGGCGGAACTGCGGCTGCTGCTGCACGAGCCCAGGCCGGGCCGCGCGGCAGGCGTGCTGGGCAAGTGGGGAGCGGGGGCGCTGCTACCGGACACGACGCTGCTCCGCGCCCTGGACGCCCGCCGGGACGCGGGGGCGACCCTGCCCATGCACGCCTACGCGGCGGCGCTGCTGCACGCCGCGCCCGACCCGGCGGCGCTGGCGGAGCGGCTGAGCCTGGGCGACCGGCCGTCGGCGCTGCTGGCGCGCGCCCTGTCCGACACCCACTTCCCGGACGGCACCCCGGAACGCGAACTGCGCGCCCTGCTCCGACCGGAAGCGCACGAACCCCTGACCGGGAAGGACGTCCTGGCGCACGGTGTTCCGCCGGGCCGGGGCGTGGGCGAGGCACTGGCGCACCTGGCGGGCCTGCGCCGCGCCGGAACGCTGGGCAGCGCCGAGGCCGAGCGGGCGGCGTTGAAAGCGTTCCTGGAGACGAAAGCCCGGTAGGCCAACCCTCTAGAATGCCTGCCTATGGGCCTCATCTCTCTGCTGAGCAGCAACCCGACCGCGTTTGTGATCATCGCGGCGGCGCTGGTCCTGTCCCTCGCCTTTCACGAGTTCGCTCATGCGTACGTAGCGGACCGTCTGGGCGATCCCACGCCCCGGCGCTTCGGGCGCGTCACGCTCAATCCCATCAGGCACCTCGATCCGTTCGGGACGCTGCTGCTCCTGCTCGTCGGCTTCGGCTTCGCGCGGCCCGTGCCGATCAATCCGAACAACCTGGGCCGCTGGGGCACCATGTGGGTGGCGGCGGCCGGGCCGATCAGTAACCTGCTGATCGCGGTGGTATGCGCCGTGCTGCTCAAGGTCGCGCCCCAGACGGATCTGACGTACACGATCCTGATGATGGTCCTGGGCATCAACGTGGTGCTGGCGGTCTTTAACCTGATCCCGATTCCGCTGCTGGACGGCAGCCGCATTCTGGGAGCACTCGTGCCGTCGCTGGGCCGCGCCCTGAATCAGTTCGAGATGATGCCGTACTCGTTCCTGATCGTGATGGGCTTCATCTACCTGTTCCGCCCGCAGATCGGGCAGCTGATCGGTACAGTGCAGAGATGGGTCATCGGTTTCGTCGGCGTGTGAAACGGACTGCGACGAACTGGTGGGCAACACCTGTTCCATCCAAGCGGAGCGATACGGATTCCGCGCCATACCGCGAAGGGGCGTCTGTTGTTCCTGCTCGCATCCGCTCGGATTGATTCGGAACTGCACCAACTCAATCGGAATCAGTATGAGTGCGAGAGAAACGGGTTGCGGGCGTGGAGTTGGTGTTCACGAAACAGCCGGCAGTCCATACGACCTTGAACAGCAGCCCGGCCGGAGGGAAGCACCTAAGTACACTGCGTTTATCTTATAGATAAACCGCGCGGAGCGCGTAGCAGAAGAAAGTACGTTGAAGCGGGAATGGAGAGGTTCCGGCGCTTTCCCGGAATCTCGTAATGTTAGCTTCAACGTACTTAACCTTCGGCCCGGCTGTCTGCTGTGTTCAGTGCCGGTCGTTCAGTGTCGGTCGTTCAGCGCAGGTTGAACATCATGATGACGTGCGCGGCGGTGCCTGCCAGCACGAACAGGTGCCAGATCTCATGGAAGCCGAACACGCCGGGGCGGGGGTTCCAGCGTTTCGTGGCGTAAACGACGGCCCCGGCGGAGTACAGCACGCCGCCGGCCGCGAGCCAGAAGATGGCGGCGGGTGGCAGGTGGCGGGCCAGTTGCGGCACGAAGGCCAGGGCCAGCCACCCCATGCCGAGGTACAGGCCGGTGCTGACCCAGCGGGGCAGGCTCAGGGTCACGAGTTTCAGGGTGATGCCGCTCAGGGCGATTCCCCAGATGACCCACAGGACGGCCGCCTGCCAGGGTCCCTGAAGGCCGAAGTACGCGACCGGGGTGTACGTCCCGGCGATCAGCAGGAAGATTCCGGCGTGGTCGAGTTTTCGCAGCCACAGCAGGCCGCGTTCGCCGGGAAAGAACGAGTGGTAGCTGGCGCTCGCGGCGTACAGCAGGGTCATGCTGCCGATGAACACGGCGAAGGGCCACACGGCCAGGTCGCGGGTGTGCGCCCACCACAGCAGCGGCCCCAGGATGATCAGCGCCGCGAGAACACCGGCCCAGTGGGTCAGGGCGTTGACGGGTTCGCGGGGGGCGGTCAGGAAGCGCATTCCTCTACCCTAGCTCCCACTGCTGATGACGGTCTATCAACTGGGACGGATTCCGGTTGATTAGGTCCAGTTCCGGGTCAATCCGAGCGGACGCCAGTAGAAACAGCAGACGCCCCTTCGCGGTGTGGAGCCACAGGCCGTGTCTTCCCGACTGTGGCGCAGTGGAGCGCAGTCCGTATGAGACGGGATGGCGTCCTCTCCCCCGCCCGGTCGGGCAGAGACTCAGCGGCCGCCGTAGTTGGGGGCCTCCTTGGTGATGGTCACGCCGTGCGGGTGGCTTTCCACGAGGCTGGCCCCGGTGATCCGCACGAACTGCGCCTCGTCACGCAGCGTCTGGAGGTCCGGCGCGCCGCAGTAGCCCATCGAGCTTTTCAGGCCGCCCACGAACTGGTAGATGACCTCGCCCGCCGTGCCCTTGTACGCCACGATACCTTCGATGCCCTCGGGAACGAACTTGCGGCTGCCGCTCTGGAAGTAACGGTCGGCGCTCCCCTGGTCCATGGCGCCCAGGCTGCCCATCCCCCGGTAACTCTTGTAGCGGCGGCCCTCGCGCAGGATGCTCTCGCCGGGGCTCTCGTCGGTGCCGGCCAGCATGCTGCCCATCATGACGACGTTCGCACCGGCGGCAATGGCCTTGGGCACGTCGCCCGTCTGCTTGATGCCGCCGTCCGCGATCACCGGAATGCCGGCCTCCATGGCGGCGGCACTGGCCTCGAAGATCGCGGTGATCTGCGGAACGCCCACGCCGGTCACGACGCGGGTGGTGCAGATACTCCCCGGCCCGATACCGACCTTCACGGCGTCCGCTCCGGCCAGGATCAGGTCGCGGGTCCCGGCGCGCGTGGCGACGTTCCCGGCGATCATATCCACGTCAAAGGCTTCCTTGACCCGGCTCAGGGCGCTGAGGATGCCCTGGCTGTGCCCGTGGGCGCTGTCAAGTACAAGCACGTCCACGCCGGCCTGCACGAGCGCCCCGGCGCGGTCCATCAGGTCAGCGCCGACCCCGATGGCTGCCGCGACACGCAGGCGGCCCAGGCTGTCCTTGGACGCCCGGGGGTACTTCACGCGTTTGGTCAGGTCCTTGATGGTGATCAGGCCACGCAGGGTGTAGTCAGCGTCCGTGACGAGCAACTTCTCGACGCGGTGGCGTTTGAAGATCTCCTGCGCCTCTTCCAGGGTGGTTCCGACCGGCACGGTGATCAGGTTCTCGTGGGTCATGAGGTCCGCGATGGGGGTGGACATATCCTCGATAAACCGCATGTCGCGGTTGGTGATGATGCCCAGCAGTTTCCCGTCCGGAGCCGTGATGGGCACGCCGCTGATGCGGTACTCACCCATCAGGCGCTCGGCGTCCGCCACGGGCGCGTGCGGGGGCAGCGTGATGGGGTCCACGATCATGCCGCTCTCGGAACGTTTGACCTTGCGGATCATCTCGGCTTGCGCGTCGATGGGCATGTTCTTGTGCACCACGCCGATGCCGCCCTCGCGGGCCATGGCGACCGCCATGTTCGTCTCGGTGACGGTGTCCATGGCAGCCGACATGAACGGAATGTTCAGGCGCACCCGGCGGGTCAGTTGCGCCTCGATGTTCACCTCGTGCGGTAGAAAGCGCGAATGCCGGGGTTGCAGCAGCACATCATCGAAGGTGATGCCCTCCTGCGCGAACTTGTAGGCGAAACGGTCACTGCCCTGGGCAGCGGGGACGGGCGTGGCGGGCGCACTCATGCAGGCGAGTGTAAGGGACGGTACGTAAGCAGAAGGTAAGCGCGTCCATATGGCCTGACCGCCTGGCCTGCCCTTGCGCGGGGTACCGGGAGCGTGGTAGATTCCCTCTCGCTTGTGGGGCCATAGCTCAGCTGGGAGAGCGCGTCGTTCGCAATGACGAGGTCAGCGGTTCGATCCCGCTTGGCTCCACCACCCAACCGCACCCGCCTGTTTCAACGCAGGCGGGTGCGTTCGTCTGCCCGGTCATGGCAGAACCAGAAGCGGCAACTCCCCGTACTTAAGTGCCACACGCCCCAAGGCAACGGCCCGGGAGCGTGTAGCGTTTACGGGTTATACGGATTCCGGAACAGCAGGTCAGCTCCGCGCCCGGAATCTGCCCTGCACCTGCTCCCACGGGTCTGGTTGAATGCTCAACCGCAGGCCGCATCCGGCCAGACGAACGGACCTTCAGCCTTTCTGGAGGGGTCCCACGAACTCGGGTTTTCCGGGCAACGGAACCAGTTTCCCGAGGCTGAGCGGGAATCGGGTCGTCTGGGCGTTCAGGGTCAGGGTCACGGCGGGCGCGTTCCCCGTCACCAGCTGCGCGCGCACGCCGGGCAGGCCCGTCAGGGCTGCCAGCGGCACGAACGGCACGCGGTCCAGTACGCGCACGGTGACGGGCACGGCCGTCGGTCCGACCAGCACGGTGGCGGTCGTGGCGGTCACAGTCTGGAGTTTCAGGCGCAGCGCGCCCACGCTGTCCTCTAGCGGCAGGAACAGTTGCCCGTCGAGCACGCGCACGCGGCTGGCGGCCGACTGCGCGAGCTGCTCGGGCGTGGGGGCCAGTTTCGGGGCCGGTGCGGGTTGCGGGGTCGGCTGTGGGGCCGTCTGGGGGGGCGTGGGCCTGGGTGCCGGGGTGGGCGCCGGGGTGGGCGCCGGTGCAGGAGTCTGGGGTTTCACGGCGACCGGGGCGCCCAGCGGGGCGGTTGCGGCGTCACGCCGGGCCCTGGCCTGCGCCTGCAACTCGGGCTCGCTGGGCACGCGGCCCCACGCGGCGGGACTGGCGTGGAAGGTCGGCCAGGCGCCCACCGCCAGTGGCCGCTGCCTGTTCAGGATGTTCAGGCCGCCGCCCTCGGTCGTGAAGTACACGCTGCCCTGATCACTGACGCTGATGCCCAGGTCGATCTTCTTACCGGTCTTGATCTGCCACAGGGACTGCCCGGCCTTGCCGATGGCGTGCACGGTGCCCGCGAGGTCCGGCACGATGACGCTACCGTCGCTCAGTTCGGCGGCGCTCCCGGCGATCCCGGCGCCCGCCTTGTACGTCCACTCGATCTCGCCGGCGGGGTTCACGGCGTACACGCTGCCGTCGTAACTGCCGACCACGACCAGTCCGGCGCTGGTCACGATGGGGCTGGCGTTCACGAACAACCCGGTCGGCAGGGACCAGCGGGGCGTGCCGTTGGGGTTCAGGGCGTAGATGCGGCGGTCGCTGGACCCGAAGTACACCGCGCCGTCCGGCCCGATGGCGGGGCTGCTGAACACCAGGGACCCGGCCGCGTACGCCCACTTCAGTTTCCCGTCGGGGCTCAGGGCGTGCAGGCGGCTGTTCTGCCCGCCGAAGTAGATGGTGCCGTCCGCGGCAATGGCGGGGCTGCTGAACACCGGCGCGCCGACCTTGTAGGCCCACAAGGTCTTCCCCTGGGGGTCCAGGGCGTACACGGTGCCGCCGGCGGTGGCGACGATCACGCTGCCGTCGGCGCGCAGGGCAGGCGTGGCGAAGATGTCTCCGTCGAGCTTGGTCTTCCATAGCAGTTTCCCGGCAGGGTCCAGCGCGTACACGGTATCGTCGTAGGTCGCGGCGATGGTGGTGCCCTGGGGCGTCACGACCGGGTAGGCGCGGCCGATATCACCGGTCAGGAACGACCATTTCTCGCTGCCTGTCGCGTCGGTGCGGTGCACGCGGGCATCCGAAGCTATGAAAGTCAGGTCGCCGTTGGGACTGACGGTCACGCCGGAAATGACGCGCAGTTCCTTGAACACGCCCACCTTGGGCGCGACGAAAGTGGGAACGGGGGTGGCCTGGGTAGGAGTGGATTGTGCAGGACTGGTTTGTGCAGCGGCGGCCGAAAAACCCACCAGTGTCAGCAGAGAAGCAAGGGGGAGTACGTGGGTGATCCTCATGTGAAGGTAAGCTCCTTTACAGACCCTTTACGGTAGGGCCACGGGGGGCGGCGAGTGTGGACGCCTGACAGGGTAAAGCCTAAGATGCGAACTGTTATGAAGAAGATCCTCATGCTGACCGCGTTCGCGCTGACCGGCCTTGCCGCCGCGCAGAACTCTGCTCCCGCCGATACCGTGGAAATGGCCGGTCCTGCCGCCATGAGCGCCAGCGAGAACTTCGCGAAGGCTCAGGAATACGCTGTGCAGGCCGACGTGGCCTACCCGGTGCCCTTCTACGACCGCACGCTTTGGAAAGCCGCTGTGGACCACTCCTACTACGCCTCCAGCATGGAAGCCAGCAACCGCGACTACAGCGCCTACCTGGCGCAGCTGTACACCAAGACGCAGTGGTGGATCAACGCCTACAACGCCTGGGGCCGCCTGGGTGCCCTGAGCGACCAGGAGAAGCAGTGGGCTTCCCTGAGCGCCGCGAAACTGGCCTACCTGGCCCTGCAGCGTGGTGACAATGCCACCGCCCGCACGTACGCCGAGAAGGGCATGAACTGGGCCGACAGCGCCAGCCTTCAGTCCATCATGAAGCGCCTGAAGTAATCCACTGTTCAGCCCAGAAGGCCCCGGTCCGCAGACGGGGGCCTTTTTCTGTTGCGAGCAGGCGGACAGACAGGGCATCCGAGCACCCGCCGATCAAATTAGGTGAAGGGCGCGTCAGGCGCCCTTATCCGTGCCTGGCGAGTGCCGCAGTACCCTGTGGGCATGAAACGGGCGTGGGCGGGACTGGTTCTGGCAGGACTTCTGAGCGGGTGTGTGCCCGCGCCGCTGCGGGCGCAACCGGACGCGCAACTGCGCCTGCGGGTCACACTGGGCACGCCGCCCGTGCAAGCGGTTACAGGCGAGCAGGACCTGTACCGCCCGCCGGGGCCGGGCACACTGCTGGTGTCTTCGGACCGCGCGGCGTTTGTGACCAGTGTGGTACTGCCGCAGGGCGGCGGGGCGGCCGTGCTGCCTGCTGTGCCGGTCACGCCGGGTCAGGCGCAGGTGACGGCTCTGCCCGGCACACTGGGCTTCACGCAGGTGTTCACGGTCGCCAGTCTGGAACCGCTGAACCTGGGCGGCGCAGCCGGAGCGCGGGGCGTCAACGAGATCGCGCGCGCGGTCGAGGCGGCGGCGGCCAGTCTGCCGCGCGGGGCGTACACGGCGGCCACGACCACGTACCGCGTCGAGCAGTTCGGTGCCCTGAGCGTCCGGGCGTCCCAGCCGGGCGCGGAGGTCCGCGTGAACGACCGCCCGGTCGGGACCGCCCCGCTCGTGGTGACGGACCTGCCGCAGGGACCGGTGACGGTCAGCGTGTCGCTGGGCGGCTACCAGACGTTCACGCAGCGCCTGACCATCCAACCGGAAACCATCAGTGAGGTCAGCGCGGCCCTGCGGCGCATTACGGGCACCCTGAGTGTCCGCAGTGACGTTCCGGCGGCCGTGCTGATCGAGGGAGGGGCGGCGGGTAATACGCCACTGGACCTGAACGTTCGGCCCGGCGTGTTCTCCGTGAACGTGGTTCCCGCCGACCGCCGCCTGAGCGCGCAGAACGTGCTGGTGCGCGTGAATGCTAGCCGGGTCACGGCGCTGGTGTGCAGTGTCACGGCAGGCGAGTACCGCTGCGGTGTCCGCTGATCGGCCCTCACCCCTGAATACCCGGTGTTCCCGGACCGGTGGCGCCCGCTCCGCGGGGCCCGCCGTTCTGGCAGCGGGTCAGGCGCTACGCTGCCCGGTATGACTGCCGAGCCCTCTACCCCGCTGCTGACGCCCGTGCTGGGCGAGCTGTACGCCCTGCAAGTCCCGATTCCGTATCCCATGAAGTACGTGACGGTTCTGATCGACCGGCCTGCGGGCGGGCCGGTCACCATGATCGACACGGCTCTCGATACGCCCGAGGCGCGTCAGGCCATCGAGGATGGGCTGGGCGCGCTGGGCCTGCACTGGGCCGATGTGGACCGCGTGATCATCACGCACCACCACCCGGACCATTACGGGCTGGCGGGCGTGGTCGAGGAACGCAGCGGGGCGTCCGTGCACATGCTGGACGTGGAGATCGGGCGCGGCGAACGCTACTGGCACCTGTGGGAGGAATGGCTGCCCGGGCACCTCAAGCACATGCGCGATCACGGCCTGAGCGCCGAATCCCTGAGCGACATGATCGCCGACACCCACCGGGGCCGCGAGCGGGTTCACCCGGCCTCGCGCGTGCATCCGCTGCGCGAGGGGCAGCACGTCACGCTCTCCGGCCTGGAATGGGAGGTGCTGTGGCTGCCCGGTCACGCGGACGGACACCTGGGTCTGTGGAACGAGCAGGAAAGTGTGCTGATCGCCGGAGACGCCATCCTGCCGCGCATCAGTCCGAACGTGGGCCTGTACGCCTACACCCGCCCGGACCCGCTGGGCGACTACCTTCAGACCCTGGGGAAACTGGAGGCCCTGAACCCGGCCCGCGCAGTCGTCGGGCATCACGGGCCGGTCATGGGGGGCGTGCAAGCCCGCGCGCGTGAACTGCGCGACCACCACCACGAGCGGCTGGACTTCCTGAAGGCCGAGGCGGCCCGCGAGGCCCGCAGCGCCTACGACCTGTCGCTGGTGATGTTCAACCGGGAGCTGAACGTCAGTGGGCGCCGCTTCGCGCTGGCCGAAACGCTGGCGCACCTGGAGCACCTGCGGCTGCTGGGGCAGCTGTACCGCACCTGGAACGAGGAACGCAGCGTGTGGCTGTACCACGCGTGAAGGGTGTAGGGTGATGGTTGATGGTTGATGGTTGATGGTTGAAGGTTGATGGTTGATGGAGAGGGAAAGGTTCATCGACTTTCAACCCGCAACCAGCAACCATCCAACCCCCACGCGATCCGCCAGTGGACCGTGTATCCCGTGACCGTCGCCCGTGTGCGCGGGCTCTATACTCGGTCGCATGACGGCATCCCAGTCGGAACTGCAGCGCATCATGACGGCGCTGCAACAGAGCGGCCTGACCGTCGAGGCGATCGAGGACGGCGCCCTGATTCAGAACGGCGAGACGCGCGTGGCCCTGTTCGCCGAGAGTGACGAGCAGGGCGGCGTGATCGTGCGGCTGCACCTGGACCTGGACCTGTACGTGGAAGAGGACAGCCTGCCGGACATCCTGATGGGCATGAACCTGATGAACCAGGGCCTGGATTACGGCGCGCTGAACCTCGATCCGGTCGATCCGGAAGACGAAACGGACGAGGAGGCCCCGCTGACCTTCGCGGTGCTGGGCCGCAGCGTCCTGTGGCTCCCGGACATGGGCGCGGCCGAGATGGACCGCCTGCGTGAGCACCTGCGCCGCTTCGAGGCGGAAGTCACGGAGTCCGTGGAACGCACCCTGCACGGCAGCCGTGGCATGAGCGCCTGATACAGATTCCGCTTGATTCAGTCTTCAGTGCTGCCCTGGCCTGAACAGAAAATGGCAGGCGCACCCGCCCGGGCGCACCTGCCATTCCTGTGGGCCACTGTTACTGGCGGTCTTGCAGCTGCACGTAGTGCGCGTCGGTCACGCCGGTGTACACGGCGTCGGGGCGCAGCAGGCGGTTGTCGCCGGTGTACTCGATCACACTGGCGCACCAGCCGCTGATGCGGGCCAGCGCGAAGATGGGCGTAAAGAACTCCTTGCGGATGCCCAGGTCGCTGTACACGGTGCCGCTGTAAAAGTCGACGTTGGGGTAAATGCCCTTGGACCCGATGCGTTCCACGACGACCTTCTCGATGGTTTCCAGGATCTGGTAGTAGGTGCTCTTGCCTTCCTTGTTGGCGACCACTTCGGCGTAGTCGCGCAGGACGCGGCTGCGGGGGTCGAAGTACTTGTACACGCGGTGCCCGACGCCCATGATCTTGGTCTTGGCGTCCAGCTTGGCGTTGATGTACGCCTCGGCCTTGTCCGGCGTGCCGACCTCGTCGAGCATGTCCATGACGGCCTCGTTCGCGCCGCCGTGCAGCGGGCCTTTCAGGGCGCCGATGGCGCTGGTCATGCAGGAGTACATGTCAGACAGCGTGCTGCTTGTGGCGATGGCAGTGAAAGTGCTGGCGTTCATGCCGTGATCGACGTGCAGCACGAGCGCCATGTCGAACAGGCGGGTCTGCTCGGCGGTGGGTTCCTTGCCGGTCAGCATGTACAGGAAGTTTCCGGCGTGCGTGAGGTCCATGCGGGGCGCGACGATCTCCTTGCCTTCCTGCGCGCGGCTGATGGCGGCGATGATGGTCGAGAACTGCGCGATCATGCGCACGGAGATGGCGCGGCGCGCCTCGGCGCCCGTGTCCTCGGACTGCGGGTCCAGCAGGCCCAGGTACGAGACGGCGGTGCGCAGCGCCTGCATGGGGTGCACGCCCCGGGGCATGTGCGTGATGACCTGGGCCAGCGCATCGGGAATGGCGCGGTTGGCTTTCAGGTCGGCGTCGAAGGTGGCGAGCTGCGCGGCGGTGGGCAGCTGACCGTTCAGCAGGGCGAGGGACAGTTCCTCGAAGGTGCTGTTCTCCGCCCATTCCTGAATGGGAATGCCCAGGTGCGTCAGGACGCCTTCGGCCCCGTTGATAAACGTGAGTTTGCTCTCTGTAAAGAGGACGCCTTCAAGCCCTTTGGCGATGTTCGTCATGATGATCGAGCATACCACCCCCCGCTTTGAACCGGGTCCGGCGGACGTTCCCGCAGCGGTGACAGCGGCCTGTCCGGAGGCCCGCCGCCGGCCTAGAATGCCCGGCAATGACGGCCCCTGAACCCCCTTCTGCTTTCCCTGTGCGTCCCGCCCTGCCCGCCGTGACGCTCGCCCTGGATACGGCCACGCCCTGGCTGACGCTGGCGCTGCGCTGGTCCGGCGGCGAACGGACCGTGTCGAGAGAGGTGGGGCGCGCGCACGCCGAGCAGCTTCCCGGCGCGGTCGCTGATCTGTTCGCAGGAGCGGGGCTGCCGCTGCGGGCCGATCTGGTCATCATCGGGACCGGCCCCGGCTCGTACACGGGCGTGCGGGTCGGCGCGAGTTACGCGCTGGGCCTCGCGCGGGTGTGGGGCGCGGCGGTGCGTGGCGTGAGCACCCTGGAGTCCCTGGTGACCGGCGACGGCCCGCAGGCCGTGTCCATGGACGCCCGCAAGGGCAACGTGTACGGCGCGGCGTACGACGTGCAGGCCGCAACGGTCGTCGGCGTGCGCCACGCGCCCGCCAAGCACCGCCTGGAGGACTTCGTGGCCCTGACGGCTCCGCTGCCCCACCGCCGCGACCCCGCCCCGGACGGACTGGCGCTGCTGCGCGCCGGACTCGATCATGGCGTGGACGGCTGGGAACTGGCCTACCTGTAGAGAGGTGCCTGGGCGGCGGGGCGTATCGGTTAAGTCTATCCGCTACGCCCCGCCGCCCGATTCCCCGCGTTCAGTCGGCGGCGTCGGCCTGCGCGTACTGGAGACGGTGCAGGCGGGCGTAGTACCCACCCTTTTCCAGCAGTTGATGGTGGCTGCCCTGTTCCACGATGTGGCCCCGGCGCATCACGACGATGCGGTCGCAGTGTTCGATGGTGCTGAGGCGGTGGGCGATGATGATGCTCGTGCGCCCCTGCATGACGCGCTTCAGGGCCTGCTGGATACGCAGTTCGGTTTCGGTGTCCACGTTGGCGGTGGCCTCGTCGAGGACGAGCAGGATGTCCGGGTTCTGGATCAGGGCGCGGGCGAAGGCCAGCAGTTGCTTCTGCCCGGTTGACAGGGTCGCGCCGCGTTCACGCACCTCGGTCTGGTAGCCGTGTTCCAGACTCAGGATGTACTCGTGCACGCCGACATACCGGCACGCTTCGATCACGCGTTCATGGGGGATGTCCGGGTTGTTCAGGGTCAGGTTGCTCTCGATGGTCCCGGCAAACAGGAACACGTCCTGCAACACGACGCCCACGTGGCGGCGCAGGTCGTGCTGCGCGAGGTCGCGCACGTCGGTGCCGTCCACGTTCACGCTGCCGCGCTGCACGTCGTAAAAGCGGCTGACGAGCGCCGTGACGCTGGTCTTGCCCGCGCCGGTCGCGCCGACCAGGGCAACGCTCTCACCGGGGCGGATGTGCAGGTCGATGCCGCGCAGAATCCAGCGCTCGTCGGTATCGGGGGTGTCGGCGGTGACCGTCTGATCGTACGCGAACCACACGTTCCGGAAATCCACGCGGCCCTCGAAGTTCGTGAGGCTCCGGGCGTCCGGCTTGTCGGTGATGCTCTCCTCGGTGTCCAGCACGCCGAAGATGCGTTCGCTGCTGGCCATGGCCGCCTGGAGGTTGTTGAACACGTCGGCCAGGTCCTGAATGGGCTGGAACAGCTGCTGCGAGAGCTGAACGAACGCGAACAGCGTGCCGACCGTGATGGCCCCGGCCACGGCGCCGCTGGCGTCCACGCCGAGGATCTGGCGCGCCGCGAAGTACAGGATCAGCGCGACGGCCACCTGCCCGAGAACCGCCACGACCGGCATGAACAGCGAGAACCACTTCACGGAATTCTCGTTGGCGCTCAGCAGGGCGCGGTTACTCAGGTTGAAGTCCAGGGCGCTGCGGCGTTCGCGGCCGAACAGTTGCACGGTCAGCATGCCTGTGATGTTCTCGTTCAGTTTGCTGTTCACGGTGGCCTGCTGCGTGCGGGTCTCCCGGAACGCGTCGCGCAGGCGGGCGCGGAAGTAGTTGGTCGCCAGGAACAGGACCGGCAGCACCGTGAACGAGATCAGCGCCAGCTGCCAGTTCACGCTGAGCATGATGACGACGTACACGACGATAATGAAGCTGCTCTGGATCAGGCTGACCAGACCGCCCGTGATGAACTGGTTGATGGCGTCCACGTCGCTGGTGACGCGGGTGATCAGGCGGCCCACCGGGTTCTGATCGAAGTACGATAGCGGCAGGCGCTGCAACTTGCCGAACACGTCGGCGCGGATATCACGCAGCACGTTCTGACCCAGGTACCCAATGGCGAGCGTGAAGGCGTATTGCAGGGCGAATTCTACGACTTTCAGGCCCATGTACAGCAGGGCCGCGCCGGTCAGGCCGCGCCGCAGCAGGTCAAGGTCCGGTTCGGTTCGCAGGGCCAGCGGGGACAGGTAGGCGTCGATGGCGTGCCGCTGGATGAGCGCGAACACGGGCGCGGCCAGCGAGATCAGCAGGGCCAGCAGCACGCCGCCGATGACCAGTGGCAGGTAGGGGCGGACGTAGTGCAGGATGCGGCGGGTCAGCTGGGTGTCGAAGCCTTTCTGGAAGGCGTCGCTGGCGTCGGGGCGGGTCATCGGTTCACCTGTTCGGGGGTGGGGGCGGCTGGCAGCCTGTCGGCAGCTGCCTCGGGGTCCAGGGGGGCGGCGAGATCACGGGGCGCCTGTTCATCACTGGGCGTCTCGTCCGCGTCGAGGTCGCTGGCAAGGCGTTGCAGGCGCTCAAGCTGCGCGTAGTGGCCGTTCTGCGCCAGCAGGGCGTCGTGACTGCCCTGCTCGGTGACGCGGCCGTCCTCAAGAACCACGATCTGATCGGCATGGCGCAGGGTGCTGACGCGGTGCGCGATCAATATGACGGTGCGGCCCCGGCTGACCTCGCGCAGGCCGTCCAGGATGCGGCGTTCGGTTTCGGTATCCACGGCGCTCAGGGAATCGTCCAGAAGCAGGATGCGGGGTTCGCGGACAAGGGCGCGGGCGATGGCGGTGCGTTGCCGCTGCCCGCCGCTGAGGGTCACGCCACGCTCTCCGAGCATGGTGCCAAAGCCCTGCGGGAAGCCGTCCACGTCCTCGGTCAGCCCGGCCAGGCGGGCCGCCTCACGCACGCGGGCGGGGTCCGGCTGCTGGGGAATGTCGTCGGGTGGGGGGGCGCCGACCACGCTCACGCCCGTCAGGACGGGGGGCAGGTCGCGGTTGTCGAGGCCCAGGCCGATGTTGTTGGCGATGGTGTCGCTGAACAGGAACGGTTCCTGGGGGACCACGCTGACCGCGTCGCGCAGGGTACGCAGCGGGATGACGCGCACGTCGTGGCCGTCCACGAGGACACGCCCGCCCGTGGGGTCCATCGAGCGGGTCAGCAGTTGCCCCAGCACGGTCTTGCCGCTGCCGGTGGGGCCGGTGATTCCCAGGAAGGTCCCGGCGGGTATGTGCAGGTTCACGTCGTTCAGGACCGTTTTGTCGCCGTAGCGCACGGTGACGTTCTCGAAGGTCACGTCGCCGCGCACGGTGCGCAGCGTCGGGTCAGTGCGGCCCGGTTCATCGCGCACGAGGGCCTGAGAGTCGAAGATCTCTTTCAGACGCAGCCAGGAGGCCAGGCCGCGCTGGGTGACGCCGGTGATCCAGCCGACCATCAGCATCGGGAAGGTCAGGCGTTCCAGGGTCCCGACGAACTGCACGAACATGCCGACCGTGAACGTGCTGTCCGGCGCCAGAATCAGTCGCCCGCCCACCAGCAGGATCAGGCCGAAGGCGAGACCCAGCAGCAGGCTCATGAAGGAGCGCAGGGGGCCGTCCACCCTGGTCAGGGCGATGTTGCGGCGCAGCAGTTCCAGGTTCATGGCGCGGTAGTCGTCGATCTCGCGGTTCTCGATGGCGTAGCCCTTCACGACCCGCGCGCCGCTGAAGTTCTCCTGGGCCTTGGCGGCGATCAGCGAGTTCTGCTCCTGCGCCAGCCGGTGCCGGACGTTGATCTGCCGTGCCAGGTACGTCAGGACGCCCACGATGACCGGCACGAGGGCCAGGACGATCAGCGTGAGTTGCCAGCTGAGGCTGAACATCACTGAGAAGGCCGTGATGAACCCCGACACGATGTTCACGATCTGCCACGCGCCGAAGCCCAGCATCTCGCGCACGGCGCTCAGGTCGCCGGTCAGGCGGTTCATCAGGTCGCCGGTGCGCGCGCGGTCGTAATACGGCTTGTCCAGGCCCTGCAGGTGCGCGAACAGGTCGCGGCGAATCTCGTACTCGGTCTGACGGGACGCAACGACGATCATGCGCCGCATGAGCAGCATGAAACCCCCGGCAACAAGCGCGGCGGCCACGATGCCCAGCGCGTACAGTCCGGCGGTGCCGAGCGCGATACCAGTCGTGGCCGGGTCGCCGTCCACCTGTCCGGTCAGGCCGTCAATGGTCAGGCGGATGAAGTAGTACGGCAGCAGGTTGACCGAGTTGGCGATCACGACGGCGATCAGGCCGATCACGTACTGGCCCCGGTGAAGCCGCAGATACGGAATCAGGGTGCGGAAACTGTCCAAGGGGAACCTCGTGGGGGGAGCGGGGGCAAGCAGGTGAAGAGGGGCGGAGAAAGGCAGGCTGGGAGGGTCAGTGGCCGTTCATCGGGCCCCAGCCGCCCTGCCCTGACTTGGCCAGTCGGGGCAGCCGCGCGGTCCCGTGCGCGGGTCAGCATACGCCCGCTGCCTCAGGCGCAACTGAGCCACATGGCGCATACCACCGCCTCGTTCAGGGTTTGCTCAAGGGAACACCCGGCCGGGTGCCACGGCCCGCCACCTTGACGCCCGCAATCCACTTCTCTTCTGCTTGCTCGGCGGCGCGGTTTAGCGGGTTCCCTCGGGCCGGAATCTCCTGATGAAGATTCAACCCCAGCCCGTCTCAGAGGGTCCTGAAGGCCGGAAGATCTGTCAGACGGATCAGGCAGGAACGCGGGTCCAAATGGGGATGATTGACACGTTAGGGGGGCGGTGCTACTATTCCCAGCCGGAAGTGATTGCGCCCTGCGCAGCAGCTTCCGCACTCAGAAGCCGGACATTGTTCCAGCATCCGAACAGGGACGGTGCCACCCTAGCTCAACTGGTAGAGCACCCGACTTGTAATCGGAAGGTTGGGAGTTCGATTCTCCTGGGTGGCTCCAAGCGCGAAGGACCTCCACAAGCCCGGGCGTGATAGATTCGAGACAGTGGGTATGACAATCTGGGTAGGTGGCCGAGTGGTTAAAGGCGACAGACTGTAAATCTGTTCACGTACGTGTACGGCGGTTCGAATCCGCCCCTGCCCACCACGATCACGCGGGAATAGCTCAGTTGGTAGAGCGTCAGCTTCCCAAGCTGAATGTCGCGAGTTCAAGTCTCGTTTCCCGCTTTTCCTAACGCTTCTGTAGCTCAGTGGCAGAGCACTCCCTTGGTAAGGGAGAGGTCATCGGTTCGAACCCGATCAGAAGCTCCAACAACTGGCGCGGCCCTCAACTTGTGGGCCGCGCCTCTTCTCCTCGCCCGCCCTCTTCTCCTCGCACTCACTGTCACACCACCACTGGCCGGCCGTGAGAACCCTGAGCCGCTAGGCTCTTTGCGTTTCCCGCGCAGACCAGTACACTGTCAAGGCTTGCCCGGAAACCGGGCAGTTCCACCTCAGGAGGACACACACATGGCTAAGGGAACGTTTGAACGCACCAAGCCCCACGTGAACGTGGGCACCATCGGTCACGTCGACCACGGCAAGACCACCCTGACGGCGGCCATCACCTTCACCGCCGCCGCCTCGGACCCCACCATCGAAAAACTGGCCTACGACCAGATC
>NZ_JAGLBB010000021.1 GCF_018260555.1 Deinococcus sp.
CAGCTCACGACATGCATCCACTGGAGGCGCCCATTGACCTTGCTGCCCGTCTCGTCCGCATGCAGGACGGGTTGCTGACGGAGCGCCGCTTTCAACTGGGTTTCGAAGTCCTCCAGCCGGGCAGCCGCCAGATTGAGATTCAGGGCAATGGTGCCGTCACTGGGGCGCGCTCCACAGAGCGCGTCCAGAATCTCGCTCGTCCGTTCCATGGGCACGAAATGCGCGGCGTTGAGATACACCGCGAGCCCGTGAACGCGGGGGCCGTACTGCACCTGACCCGCAACATCTCGAGGGAATGGCGCCTGTTGGCGGTGGCGACACGTGGGACAGACCTTGACGTGCGCGCGATACTCCTTGACGTGGAGGCGGAGTTCCGGCAGGTCGTGAACTTGCCGGGCGACCGTCGTCTGGGGAGTGACGTCGTCCCAGACGTGTCCGCAGGGACAGGTGCCAGTGAGGGGGAGGGTGACGATCTCATCTGGATGTGTGGACATTTTGAGCGTTTTCCCCGGATGACCGGGCTGAGCGCCAGAAGACCGCGCGGTCTTCTGGCGCTCACTCTTGGGTACCCAGGGCTTGTCCTGACTGGGAGGCTGACTGGACGTGGTGCTGTTTCGGGCCAGTTGAGCTTTGATAGTGCGAAGTTCAGCCAGCACCTCAGCGAGCTGGGCTTCGAGTCTGGCGCAGTTTGGGCAGGCATCGTCAGCGATACCCAGACTCTACACTTTGCGCCGCACCCCACCCCCCTGCTGAGCAGTTACGGTGCAGTTCCGAATCAATCGGGATCCGCGTGAGTCCCGTCGCAAGCTGTGCCCGGAGTCTGGTGCAACGTCGTTAGCGGCGTAGCCAGTCGGTGGCCCAGCGGGTCACGGCGGGCATGACGAGGTAGGTCATGGCCAGCACGACCACGATGATCTGCGGCAGTGCCCGCACGGGCATGGGGTAGTGGCCCAGCCAGGGGTTCAGGGCTTCTCCGAACAGCCATGAGGTGCTGACGGTGACGGGGTACAGGGCGGCGAGCGTGAGGAGCGCCATCTTCCAGCGGGGCGGCTGGCGCAGGCGGGGGGCGGCGGGCGGCGTGAACCAGAAGTCCAGGCCGGGTTGTTTCTCGAAACTGACGTGTTCATCGACCAGTGGCGCGGCGCGTGAGAGCCATTCGGCGCGTTCCGGCGAGAGTTCCCAGGCGGCGGCGGCGCTCACGGAGTCGAAGCGGGCCAGCAGGGTGTACTCCTGCTCGCCGGGCGGCGGGCGAACCACGCCGGTGCCCCGGTGGCCGGGATTGCGGGCGAGCAGGGCGTTCGCTTCGGTCAGCAGGGCCTCGTACTCGCCTTCCCGGCCGGGGCGGATGCGGCGGCGGAAGACCAGGCTGACCGGGTCGTTGGGCTGCGTGTCGGGCAGGTGCAGGTCGCCGCTCACGCGCCCTCACTGGCGGCGGGCTCGGGAGCGGGCCCGGCGGCCGGGGCGTGGTGGGGCCACACGACGAGCAGCACGCCGGTCAGAATGACGCCCAGCGCCGCCCAGCCCAGCGTGCCCAGCCGCTCGCCGCCCAGGCCGACGCCCAGCGCGACTGCCACGACCGGGTTCACGTAGGCGTAACTGGTGGCCAGCGCGGGGCGGGTGTGTGCCACGAGGTACATGTACGCAGAATACGCCAGCAGGCTGCCGAACACCGTCAGGTACGCCAGCGCCCACAGGCTGGCGGTGCTGGGCGCGCCCCAGCGTTCGCCCATCAGCAGGCTCAGCAGCAGCAGGACGCCGGCGCCGGTCAGCATCTCGGCGGCGCTGCCCATCAGGCCCGGCGGGAGCGGCAGGTGCCGGGACCACTGACTGCCGAAGGTCCAGCACAGCGGCGCCAGGACCAGCAGTGCGGCGGCCAGCGGCGTGGCCCGCAGTTCCCCGGCGTTCAGCAGCGCGATCCCGATCAGGCCCACGGCGATCCCCAGCCACTCGCGGCCGCCCGTGCGTTCCCCCCACAGCTGCCCGAACAGCGCGGCGAACAGCGGCGACACGGCGATGATCATGGCCGCCACTGAACTGCTCGCGTCCCGTTCGGCCAGCGTGACCAGGCCGGTGCCGCCGCCCAGCAGCAGCGTGCCGACGGCGGCGCTGGCCGCCCACTGCCGCGCGTTCGGGAGGGCCGCGCCGCGCAGCCGCAGCACCAGCAGCAGCAGCGCGCCCGCCACGCCGAACCGCGCGGCCAGCATGCCCAGAGGCGGCAGCGTCTCGATGGCGACCTTGATCCCGAAGTACGTGCTGCCCCACACGACGTACACGGTGCCCAGGCACAGCAGGACCAGCGGTGTCAGCGCCCGCGTGGGAGCCGGGTTCAGGGTGGGGGCGCTCATGACGGGTCGCGGGGCAGGCGGCTCTCGATGGCGCGGGCGTGCGCTTCGAGGCCCTCGGCGCGCGCCAGGGTCGCCCCGGCCGGCCCGATGCGGCGCAGCGTGCCTTCGGTCAGGCCCACGACCGAGATGATGTTCTGAAAGTCCCGCACGTTCACGGGGCTCATGAAGCGCGCCGTGCCGCCGGTCGGCATGACGTGACTGGGTCCGGCCACGTAATCGCCCAGGGCCTCCATGGAGTACTCGCCGATGAACACGCCCCCGGCGCGCTGCACCTGCCCCAGCAGGCTCCAGGGGTCGCGGGTCAGCAGGCACAGGTGCTCGGGCGCGTACAGGTTCGAGAGTTCCAGCGCCTCGTCCAGCGAGTCGGCCAGCACGACTTTCATGCGCGCCGAGACGCTGTCACGCGCCCAGCCCCGGTTGGGTTCCGGCAGCGCCTCCAGCTGCCCGTTCAGTTCGGCCTGCACGCGCAGCAGCAACTCGCGGCTGGTCGAGACGAGGACCGGTTCCGCGCCGTTGTGCTCGGCCTGCGCGAGCAGGTCGGCGGCCACGTGGCGCGGGTCGGCGCTGTCGTCGGCCACGACCAGCGTCTCGGTCGGGCCGGGCAGACTCTCGATGCCGGTCTGGCCGTACACCAGGCGCTTGGCGATCACCACGAACAGGTTGCCCGGCCCGGCGATCTTGTCCACGGCGGGAATGCTGGCCGTGCCGTACGCGAGCGCCGCGATGGCCTGCGCGCCCCCGGCGCGGAACACCTGCGTCAGGCCCAGTTCGCGCGCCGCGACCAGGATGGCCGGGTGCACGCTGCCGTCACGGGCGGGCGGCGTGGTGATCACGATGTCCGTCACGCCCGCCACCTGCGCGGGGACCGCCGTGTGAATCAGGGTGCTGATCAGCGGGGCCAGTCCGCCCGGCACGTACACGCCCACGCGCGCCAACGGCCGCACGAGTTGCCCCAGCGCGCCGTCCGGTCCGTGGTTCAGGAAGCCGTGCGCGGGCTGCTGCTCGTAGAAGGCCCGCACGCGGGTGATGGCGGTCAGGATGGCGGCGTGCAGGTCGGCCGGCACGCTGGCCGCGTGCAGGTCGTCGGCGCTGACGGCCAGGGTGTCCGGGCGCGTGCCGTCCAGCCGCTCGGTCCAGTCGCGCACGGCGTCGTCGCCGCGCTCACGCACGTCGGCCAGGATGCGCTCTGCGACCTGCGTGGGGCTCAGGGCCTCACCGAAGGTCGCCTCGATGCGGGCCAGCACGGCGTCCGGGACGGGCAGGTCATTGAAGGTGCGCGTCAGGGCGCGGCGGGCGTCAGGGCCTTGCAGAACTTGCATGATCACTCCAGAAAGAAGGGGGGGAGACGGTGGGCCAGATGAGCCGGGCAACGATGAGCCGGGCAACGATGAGCCGGGAAGAGGTCGGCTCTCAGTCGGCTCTCAGTCGGCCTTCAGTCGGCCTTCAGGGGCGTCGGCGGCGTTCCGGCGTGCCGGCTGGCGCGGCCCGGCGACCCGGCGCGGCCACCACGTTCGCCTCGACCGGTCCGAAATCGGTGGGTTGAATCAGGCGCATCAGCCGCCACGGCGCGGCCTGCTCGACGAACACGTACGCGCCGCCGGGCCGCAGGTAGAAGGCGCTGCACGGCCTGCCCCCGATCTCCTGATCCGGTAGCCGCTGAATCAGGACCCGGCCGCCCGTGAGTTGCGCGTGCGTGCGTTCCGGCGTGGCCGGGTCGCCCGCGCCTTCCGGGGTGGCCTGCGCCACCTGGGCGCGCAGCCACAGCAGCAGGCTGACCGGGTCCTGGTAGTCGGTGGTCAGGGGCGCGCTGGCCTCATCGCGGCCCTGGCGGAGCGTGACCAGTCCGCTGCGCCGGTCGAAGCTCGCCTCGAAGGCGGCGCGGCTCCGCCCGTCCCCCTCGGCGTACCCGAGGCTGGTGAACTGCCGGGGGTGCAGGCGGCTGGTCTGCACCCGCCGGATCTCGGGCAGCACGCCGCCGAAATCGGTCTGCACGCGCGCCACGACGACGCTGCGCTCCGGGTGGATGGCCCACTGCTGCTCACCGGCGTAGCGGCCGCCCAGCGTCAGGGTCAGCGTGAACGCTTCCGGCGCGGCGTACAACTGACCGGCCGCTGCGCCCAGGGCGGGGCCGCCGGGCGCTGTCACGTGAGCAGCGGCCAGAAGCTCTCGCCCGGGCCGGTCCAGTCGGCGCCCAGCGCGTCGGCGGCGGTGGCGCCCACGTCCGCGAAGGTGGCGCGCTCACCCAGGTCCACACCCACCGCCCCGGCGCGGTGCGCCAGCAGCAGCCCGTACTCGCGGGTGTGGTCCGATCCCTTCCAGGTGGGGTCGTTCCCGTGGTCGCTGATGATGACCAGTGCGCCCCCGGCGGGCACGGCGGCGATCAGGTCCGGCAGGGCCGCGTCGAACTGCGCCAGGCAGGCGCTGTAGCCCTGCGGGTCGCGGCGGTGCCCGAAACGACTGTCGAAATCCACCAGGTTCGTGAAGATCAGGCCGCTCGTGCCCTCGGCCCCGGCGCGGCGCATGCGTTCCAGGGTCCTGGCGATACCGTCGGCGTTGTCGTCGGTGTGGATCTCCTCCGTGAAGCCCCGGTGCGCGTAGATGTCCGGAATCTTCCCGATGCCCACGACCGCCCGCCCCGCGTCTTTCAGGGCGTCCAGCACGGTGGGCGGCGGGATCAGGCTGAAGTCCTTGCGGTGCTCGTTCACCCGCTCGAAGGGACGCTCGCCCCGGAACGGACGGGCGATCACGCGGGCCACGGCGTACCTGCCCTGCAGGATCTCGCGCGCGGCGGCGCACCACGCGTACAGCGTCTCCAGCGGTACCACGTCCTCGTGCGCAGCAATCTGGAACACACTGTCCGCGCTGGTGTACACGATGGGTTTGCCCGTTCGCACGTGCTCCTCCCCGAAGTCCACGAGCACGTTGGTTCCGCTGTACGGGCGGTTGCACAGGTGCCCGGTGCCGGTCGCCGCGTCGAAGCGGTCCATCACCTCGGGCGGAAAGCCGTCCGGGAACACCTGGAAAGCGTGTTCCAGTTGCACGCCCATGAACTCCCAGTGGCCGGTGCTGGTGTCCTTGCCGGGACTGACCTCCCGCATCCGCCCGAACGCTCCCTGCGCGGGAACGTCCGGAATGGTCGCCGGGCTGGTCTGCACGGTCGGCACGCGCGCCAGCCCCAGCGCCGCGAGGTTCGGCAGCGCCACGGGCGCGGCCTGCAGGGTGTGGTTCAGGGTGTGGGCGCCGGTATCCCCGAAACTTGCGGCGTCCGGTAGTTCGCCGGCACCCACGGAATCCAGGACGACAATGGTCAGTAACATGCCGCCCAGTCTAATCCGCTGGCCGGCCGTCACTCCCCGCGCCCGGCCACACTCTGCCCGGCCACACTCTGCCCGGCCACACTCTGTGCCCGGCCCTGCGGGATCATCACGGGCCTCACGGGGGGCGCGTGGTACGCTGCGGACGTGACTGCTCCCGCCTCCCAGACTCCTTCTCACACGGCGGTCACGTCCGTTTCGGGTGCCTCGCAGCGCCCGGTCCTGCACGCCGAGCACCTGGGCAAAAGCTACGGCCGCCGCGCCGTGGTCCGCGACGTGAGCCTGACCGTCCGGCCCGGCGAGATCGTGGCCCTGTTCGGCCCGAACGGTGCGGGCAAGACCACCACCTTCTACATGCTCGTGGGCTTCATTCGCCCCGGCGCGGGCCGCATCGCGCTGGGCGAACGGGACGTGACGCGCCTGCCCATGCACGAACGCGCCCGCCTGGGCCTGGGCTACCTGCCGCAGGAACCCAGCGCCTTCCGGAAACTCACGGCCCGCGACAACCTGCTGGCCATCCTGGAATACCAGAACCTGAGCCGCGCCGGGCAGGAAGCCCGCGCGGACTCGCTGCTCGCCGAGTTCGGCCTGACGCACCTTGCGGGCAGTTACGCCTACCAGCTGTCCGGCGGGGAGCGCCGCCGCCTGGAACTGGCCCGCGCCCTGACCACCGACCCCGACTACCTGCTGCTGGACGAACCCTTCACCGGCGTGGACCCCAAGAGCATCCGCGAGATTCAGCGCCTGATTCACGAACTGCGCGACCGCCGGGGCATCGGCGTGTTCATCACGGATCACAACGTCCGCGAGACCATCGCCCTGACCGACCGCGTGTACCTGATGTTCGACGGGCAGGTGAAGTTCGAAGGCACCCCCGCCCAGTTCGCGCAGGACGGGGACGCCCGCCAGTACTACCTGGGCGACGACTTCGAACTGTGAGCCCCGCTGTGCCTGACGTGACCCCAGTCGCGGGCGCTGCCGCCCACCGGAGACCCTGAAGATGCTGTGGCTGTTCCTTCCCTTCGTGATCGTGCTCTCGGGCGTGGTCGCCTACGCCGCGGACACCATCGCCCGCAAGGCCGGTCGCAAGCACATCCGCCTGTTCGGGCTGCGCCCCAAGACCACCGCGCTGCTCGTGGCGGTGCTGTCCGGCATGGGCATCAGCGCCGCCAGCCTCGCCGCGTTCCTGGCCCTGAACAGCAGCGCCGTGAACACCATCGCCCAGGCCGACCAGCTGCGCCCCCAGCTCGAAGCGCTCCGCACCGAGATCGGGCGCGTGCAGGCCGACCTGAGCAGCGCCCAGGCCGAACGCGACCGCGCGCAGCAGGAAGCGCAGACGCTGCGTGAACAGCAGCAGGCCGCGCAGCGCGACCTGAAAAGCACCCGCGCCGACCTGAACGCCGCGCGCGCCGCCGAACAGCTTCTCGCGAAGCAGGCCGCTGACCTTCAGCAGCGCGTGAGCAGCCTGACCACCACCCGCTCCTCGCTGGAACGCCGCGCCAAGGAAAGCCGCCTGAAACTCACGCAGATCGAACAGGCCCTGACCAGCAGCCAGCGGCGCGCCCAGGCGCTCGACGCGCAGGTTGTGGACCTCGCCGCGCGCATCGCCCTGAGTGAACAGGAAACCCGCACCGCGCAGGAACGCGCCGCCGCCGCCCAGCGGGCCGCCGAGCAGGCCCAGGCGCGCGCCGCCACGCAGCAGAAGGTCGCGCAGGCCGCCCAGCAGGCCGCCCGCGCCCAGACCGCCCAGGCAGGCGCGCAGGTCGCGGCCCTCAGCGCCCAGCTGCGCGACCTGAACGCCTCGCGCGCCAATGCCGGCGCCGCCCTGACCAGCGCCCAGCAGGCCCTGAAAGCCGCGCAGGCCGCCCTGGCCCGCGCCCGCGAGCAGCAGCAGGCCGCGCAGCAGACCCGTGACCGCCTGCTGGCCGAACGCACCGGGCTGACCAGCGACCGCGACGCCGCCGCCCGCGACCGTGACCGCGTGCGCGCCGAACTGACCACCCTTCAGGCGCAGCAGGCGCAACTGCGCGCCCAGCAGACCCAGCTGCGCGCCAGCAACGAGGCGCTGGGCCGCGACCTGGCCGCCGCCCGTGACACGCTGGGCAAACTGCAAGACGAGTACTCCAGCAGCCGCGCCGAACTGAGCGCCAGCCGCAACACGGACCTCGCGTACCCCAAGAACGACCTCGTGTACGCCGCCGTCGTCCCCAGCGTGCGCAACCTCGATACCTTCCTGGCCGACGCCGCCCGCAGCGCCCAGACGCGCGGCGCCAGGGGTGCGCCCAGCGCCCGCCTGAACGCCCAGGCCCGCACGGCCCTGGAAACCAAGTTACGTGGGCTGAACGTCAGCACCTTCGTGCAGTGCCGCGCCGCGCAGAACGCCGCCGCCGGGTTCCCGGTCGATCTGACCTGTGACGCCCGCCCCAACGCCGTGCTGTACCGGGCAAATCAGGTGATCCGCCGCGCCGCCGTGAACCTGCGCGCCACGCCCGGCGCCCTGCAGGAACAGCTGAGCGACCTGGTGCGCGACACCGTTCTGGACATCACCACGCGCGGCGTGCCCAGCGAGTACGTCAAGGGCCTGGACGTAACCGAGTTCGTGGCCCTGCTGGGCCGCCTGGACGCCCGCAGCGGCAACGTGGCTACCGTCGGCATCGCCGCGCGGCAGGACGTGCGCCCCGGCAGCCGCGTGGACCTGTACCCCGTGCTGCCCTGACCCGCGCCACGTCACGTCAGCCCGGCTGGCAGCTGTGCATCAGACGCAGCAGGTACACTCCGCGCATGCGCTCACTGGCCTGCCTGCTGACCCTGACCCTGCTGCTCCCCGCCTCCGCGCAGGCCGCGCCGGTCCGCGTGGAATTCTGGCACGCCATGACCGGCGTGAAAGACACCGTCGCCGCCTACGCCCGCGATTTCAACCGCTCGCAGGGCACCTACGAGATCGTGCCGGTCGCGCAGGGCAACTACCGCGAACTGCTGCCCAAACTCCAGGCGGCCATCAAGAGCGGCCGCGCGCCCGCCCTGGCACAACTGGAATTCACGCAGTTCCCCGCGCTGGCCGCCGCCGGGCAACTGTCGGACCTGACCCGCACCGTGGACGCCCTGCCCGCCGCCCTGCGAAACGACTTCTACCCGGCCGTGTGGCGCGCCGGCGAGATGGGCGGGCGCACCTACGGCCTGCCCTGGAACGTCAGCGTTCCGGTCCTGATGTTCAACGCCCGCATCCTGGAAAACGCCGATCAGAAGGTCCCGGACACCTGGGCGGACCTGGAACGCGTCAGCCGCGCCCTCGCCACGGGCGGCCGCCGACCCCTGGTGGTCGCCGCCGACGCCTGGACCTTCGAGGCGAACGTCCTGTCACGCGGCGGGACGCTCAGCAGCGGCCAGGAACCCCGCCTGAACAGCCCGGGCGCCACCGAGGCCCTCACGCAGCTGGCCCGCATGAGTGCCGCCGCCCAGGCGCAGCCCCGCACCCTGAACGAGGCCACCCGCGCCGCTATCGACTTTGCGCGCGGCCAGAACGTGTTCGTACTCGCCAGCGTCGCCAACTGGACCGACGCGCGCCGACTCCCGCTGTTCAAGCTGGGCGTCGCGCCGTTCCCCTGCGAGAAGGTCGGCGCGTGCACGGTCCCGCTGGGCGGCGCGACCCTGGCCGTCCCGGCCGGCACCCCTGCCGCCGAGCAGGCCGGAGCCGCCGCGTTCTGGCAGTTCCTGAACACCCCTGACCGGCTGGCCAACTGGGTGCAGGCCACCGCCTACGCCCCGCCCCGCCGCGCCGCCGTGCCCCTGCTCGAAGGCTGGTACGCGAAGAACCCGCAACTGCGCGCCGCGCACGCCCAGATGAACCGCGCCGTGCCGCGCCCCACCACGCCCGCCTACGCCACCTGGACGGCCCTGCTGGAAACCGCCATTCAGAAGGCCACCAGCGGAACGATGAGCGCCAAGGCCGCGCTCGACGAGGCGCAGGCTCAGGCGCAGCGTTGATCCAGGCGCAGTACTGAGACAGGCGCAGCGTTGATCCAGGGGCTCTCAGCCCTGACGGCGGCGGGTCGGGGCGTACACTGGCGCGCATGAACGCCCTGTACCTGCTGTTGACCCTGGCCGTCGCCGCGCTGCTGCTCATGTTCCTGCTGCGTCCCGGCGTGGCCCGCGCCGGGACTGTATGGGGACTCGCCGCGACCCTGCCGCTGCTGGCGGCGCTGGTCGTGGCCCTGGGCCGGCAGTAAGACGGACTGCCGCTCCACTGCGCCACAGTTGGAAGGGCGCCGCCTGCGGCTCCATACCGCGAAGGGGCGTCTGCTCTTCCTCCTCGCGTCCGCTCGGATGGATTCGGGATTGCACCGGTTCAACCGCAGTGCGTCTTACTCGCCCAGGTAGCGGCGCAGTTCGTCCAGCGCGTGGGTTGTGCCGATCAGGACCAGTTTGTCGTGCGGGCGGAGTTCGTCCTCGGCGCCGGGCGTGACCTCGATCTTCCCGGCGCGGCTCATGGCGATCACCTGCACCCCGAAACGGCCCGTGAGGTTCAGGTCACGCAGCGTGCCTTTCAGGCGCTCGTTCGCCTCGATTTCCACGACGGCGTAATCGCTGCCCAGGTCCAGGGTGTCCACGATGTTCGGCGTGGCGATCTGCCGTGCCAGGCGCACGCCCATGTCATGTTCGGGCCGGATGACGAGGTCCGCGCCGATGCGTTCCAGTACGCGCCGGGCCATCTCGTCAATGGCCTTGCACACCACGTACGGCGCGCCGAGGCTCTTGGCGTTCATGGTGGCCAGGATGTTCGCCTGCACGTCCGTGCCGATGGCGACCACGACCACGTCGAAGTCCGCGACGCCCAGGGTCCGCAGGGCGCGTTCGTCGCTGGCATCCAGAATGGCGGCGTGCGTGACGAGGTTCATGACCCGCTCGACGTTCTCCTCGTGCTGATCGACAGCCACGACTTCGTGGCCCATCTCGTACAGGGTGGTGGCGACAGCCGTACCGAAGCGGCCCAGGCCGATCACGAGGCATTGTTTGCTTTTCATGGGGATTCCTTTCGCGCGCCGGCGGTCAGTCGGGCCGGTGTTCCAAGAGAGTACTTCAGGTGAGGGGCGGCCGGGATCGCCCGACCAGAATGTCCCGTTCTGGCGGGTAGCGGACGCTGCCACCGCTGCCCGGCTCGAACAGCCGACGCGCGAAGGGCAGCGAGGGTCGCAGCGATACCACGCCTCCGTTCAGGGCGCTTCCCTGCTGCGCGGGGTGCTGGCGTTCGCTGCTGGGCGCGCGCCACCCGGCCCGCAGCGCGGACAACGTGCCGGGGGAGGATGATGCTCAGCCCACCTATCTGCGCGAGCAGGTTGATCGTCTTCATCCGATCAGGATGTCCTTCTCGGCCGGGTAGCGGACCAGGTCCCCGGAAACCGAGCGGCTGAACGCCACGGCGAACGTCAGCGGCCCGATGCGCCCGAGGAACATCAGGATGATCAGCACGATGTGCTGGTCGGGGTTCAGGAGCGGCGTGGTGTTCATGCTCAGGCCCACCGTGCCGAAGGCACTGACCGCCTCGAAGAACAGGTTCACGAAGCGCACGTCCGCGCGGGTGTTCAGGGCCAGCAGCAGCACGAACATGAAGTTCACCAGTCCGATGCTCAGCAGGCCCACCGTCATGGCCCGCAGGACCGTGTCGGTATCCAGTCGGCGGTGGAACAGGGTCGCGTCGCTCCGGCCGCGCACCATGCTCCAGGCGCTGGCCATCATGACGTAGAAGGTGCTGGTCTTGATCCCGCCGCCCGTCCCGCCGGGGTTCGCGCCGATGAACATCAGGATGATACTGATGAACAGCGTCGTGAGGCCCATCGCGCCGTAATCCAGCGTGTTGAACCCGGCGGTGCGGGTCGTGACACTCTGGAAGAAGCTCGCGAGCAGTTTCGTGCCGAAGCCCAGCGGGCCCAGCGTGGCCGGGTTGTTCCACTCGAAGATCAGGTACGTCAGGGTGCCGACCACCAGCAGGAGCGTCATCATGGTCAGGACCAGTTTGCTGTGCACCATCAGCCGGTTGCGGCGGGGGTTCATCAGGTGCGCGACCACGTTCAGCTGCACCAGGAAGCCCGTGCCGCCCAGAATGATCAGCAGCGCCACCACGATGCTCACGAGCGGGTCGGCCACGAAGTCCATCAGGTTGTTGCTGTACAGCGCGAAGCCCGCGTTGTTAAACGCGCTGATCGAGTGAAACATTGCGTAGAAGAGCCCCCGCCCCCAGCCCTCCAGCGGCACGAACCGGAACGCCAGCAGCGCCGCGCCCACCAGTTCGATCAGGAACGTGTACAGGAAGATGCTGCGAATCAGGGCCAGCACGCCACCCGCGTTCAGTGCGCCCACCTGCTGCGCCACCCGCATCCGCTCGGTGAAGTTCACGCGGCGGCGCGACAGCAGCGCGAACGACGTGCCGAACGTGATGATCCCCAGACCGCCCAGCTGGATCAGCAGCATGATGATCACCTGCCCCAGCCGGTTAAAGTCCTTGGCGGGATCGATGACGTTCAGGCCCGTCACGCACAGCGCGCTCGTGGACGTGAACAGCGCCTGCAGGAAATTCACGGGGCGGCGCGTGCCGTCCTCGTTCAGACCGTGGGTCACCGGCAGGGACAGCAGAACGCCGCCCAGCACAATGGCCACCATGAACGACAGTGCAATCAGCTGTGGCGGACTCAGGCGTGAGTACAGTGTCTTGCGGCGAACAGCACGCGCCGCGTCGGGCGGATCTGAAGGGGGACGGCTCGGGGGTGGGCGGGTCATAGAGTGGCCGGATTCTACGCCGCGCACACCCCCGCCGCACCGCCGACCTATACTGTCCTGCTATGCCCAGACCTGCCCGCACAGACCGCGCCTCGCCCTACGGGCGGAAAACCAGCCGACCCAAGGTCGATCACCGCACCCGCGCCCCGGCGCGGGAGTACGAACTTGAGGCGCTCGCCGGTCTTGAACACGTGGCCACCACCGAACTCGATACCGTGCCGCTGGCCCGTGACATTCGCGGCCCGCGCTTCTGGTACCCCGGCGACCCGGAACGCCTGACCCGCCTGAAAAGCGTGACAGCCGTGTACCGCGTGCAGGGCTGGGACGTTCCCCGCCCGCGCGGCCTGCTGGGCCACCAGCAACTCGGCGAACTGAGCGCCTTCCTGAAAGAAGTCATCGCGGTCGGCGGGCACACCTCCTTCCGTATCGGCGCGGCCGGACGGGAAAGCAGCGTCATGCAGCGCATCGCAGAGGAACTCCAGACGGCGCTGCAACTGCCACACGAGCCCGAAACCGGCGAACTCCTGATCCGCATCCTGCCGCAGCAGCAGGGTGAAGGCTGGGACGTCCTGGCCCGCATCACCCGCCGCCCCCTGAGTGCCCGCGCGTGGCGCGAGTGCAACATGGCCGGCGGCCTGAACGCCACCATCGCCTACGCCGCGCACAAACTCGCCGGGCAGCGCGACAACGACCGCATCTTCAACCCCATGAGCGGCAGCGGTACGCTCCTGATCGAACGTGCCCTGATGGGCCCCTACGACGCCCTGGTCGGCGTGGACATCAATCCCGACGCCGTCAGGTGCGCCCAGACGAACATCCGCGCCGCCGGACGCGACATCGAGGTGGCCGCCGTCGACGCCCTGCACACCGGCCTGCCCGCCCGCTCGTTCGACCTGGTCATGACCGACCTGCCCTGGGGCGACGCCATCGGCACGCACGGCGGCAACGACGCCCTGTACCCCGCCTTCCTGAAAGAAATGCACCGCCTGACCAGCCAGCGCGGCCGCCTGTGCGTCATCACGCACGAAATCCGCCTGTTCGAACGCGTCCTGGCCGACCAGCAGAAATGGAACGCCCACGAACTCTTCCAGGTCGCCAGTGGCGGCCACCATCCCAAGGCGTACCTGCTCAGCAAACGCTGACTGGGCCGCCCCACGCGTACAATGCCCCGCATGACCGATCCCCTCCAGGGCTGGCAGCCCGCGCCCGCCGGGCACAAGCACGTCGTCAGCGTCAGCCTGGGCAGCAGCGCCCGCAACGCCCGCGAAACCGTCACGGTGCTGGGCCAGCCCTTCATCATCGAACGGATCGGCACGGACGGCGATCCCCGCAAGATGGCCGCCATGTTCCAGGCGCTCGACGGCCGCGTGGACGCCTTCGGGCTGGGCGGCGCGGACCTGTACCTGCTGGCCGACGGAAAACGCTACACCTTCACGAACGTCCGCAAACTGGTCGCCGGGGCGCGCATCACCCCGGTCCTCGACGGCAGCGGCCTGAAAAACACCCTGGAACGCGACGCCATCACGCAACTCGACCCGGTCCTGAACTGGCGCGCGCGCAAGGTCCTGATGGTCTCCGCCGTGGACCGCTTCGGCATGGCCGAGGCCCTCGCTGAACAGGGCGCGGACATGGTGTTCGGGGACCTCGTGTTCGGCCTGAACGTCGACCGGCCCCTGCGCAGCATCACGTCCCTGCGGCGCGTTGCGCGGCTGATCCTGCCCGCCCTGACCCGCCTGCCGCAAGACTGGTTCTACCCGACCGGCGCCAAGCAGGAAAGCAGCGTGCAGGGCAAAGGCACGCGCTACTACGCCTGGGCCGACGTGATCGCCGGAGACACCCACTACGCCAAACGCTACGCCCCGCAGGACCTGAGCGGCAAGACCATCCTCACGCAGACCATCACCCAGGCCGACCGCGACTGGATGAAAGCGCGCGGCGTGGCCCGCCTGATTACCACCACGCCCCGCATGGGCAGCCGCAACTTCGCCACCAACGTCCTGGAAGCCATGTTCGTCGCCCTGAGCGGCAAACGTGAGGCCCTGACCGGCCCCGAATACCTGGAGTACATCCGGCAGGTGGGTTTCAAACCCGAAATCAACGAGCTGTAAGCCGCGTCAGCAGCCCCCCAGCGCCTCCTGCCATCCGAGCGAAGCGAGTGGGAGTACAACGGGTTCCGGACGTGGAGTTGGCCACCCGGTGAAGTTCCGGAGTGTCAGCGAAACAAACGGAATCCGCATGACAGGAGTGAGAGCGAACCGCCGCGCCTCAGCGGGTACACTCCGGGGCATGCAGGCACTCGTGGACGCGATTCGGCAGCAGGGTGAAGTTCTTCCCGGTGGGATTCTCAAGGTGGATGGACTGGTGAACCACCAGTTGCTGCCGCACCTGACGCGCGAGATGGGCGAGGTGTTCGCCGCGCACTTCGCGCCGCTGAACCCCGGCAAGATCGTGACCATCGAGGTCAGCGGCATCGCGCCCGCCATCGCGACGGCCATGGTGCTGGGCGTGCCGATGGTGTACGCCCGCAAGAAGAAACCCGTCACCATGAAGGAACCCGCGTTCACGGCGCAGTCCGTCAGCCGCACCAAGGGCGGCGTGGTGGACCTGTTCATCAGCAGCGAGTTCCTGGGCGCCGGGGACCGCGTGGTCGTCATTGACGATTTCCTGGCGTCCGGCGGCACCTTGCGGGCACTGGCGGGCATGATCAAGGTCAGCGGCGCCGATCTGCTGGGAATCGGCTGCGTCGTGGAAAAGCAGTTCGAGGAGGGTCGCGCCAAACTCGCGGACCTGAACGTGCCCATCCACACCCTGGCGAACATCGTCCGCATGAGCGAATCAGGCGGAATCGAGGTCGAAGCGGGACGCTGATGGAACTGTAGGGTGCAGGGAGTGGGTGCGACTAAGTACGTTGGAGCTAACATTGCGAGATTCCGGGAAAGCGCCGGAACCTCTCCATTCCCGCTCCAACGTACTTTCTTCTGCTACGCGCTCCGCGCGGTTTATCTACAGGATAAACGCAGTGTACTTAGGAGCAGGGCGGCCCTCCGGACGTGGAGTTGGCACATCGGCGCCCTCCCGGGTTGTCGGGGCAACAGACGGCATCCGTCTTACCTGAACAGGGTGGGCATGGTGACCTCACCTTCGACCCACACGCGGCCTTTCTCGCGGCGTTTGCCGCGGATCAGGGCGGTGTCGGCCCGGGCAATCAGCTGGGCGCTGTTTTCGGGGCGGGGTTCGGTGGGGTAGGTGGTGCGGGTACCGGCGTCATGAAAGGCGAGTCCGGCGGTGGAGGCCAGCGCGTGCGAGATGCCGTCCACGATGATGGGTCGGCGGGCGATGGCGTCCAGTACGCCCTCGACGCGCAGGCGCACTTCCTCGCGGGAGTTCGCCTGGATCAGCAGCGCGAATTCGTCCCCGCCCAGACGGCCCAGGGTGTCTCCGACGCGCAGCGCGGCCAGCATGCGCGCGCCCACTGCGTGCAGCACCTCGTCGCCGGTGTGGTGGCCGAAGGTGTCGTTCACCTGCTTGAAGCCGTCCAGGTCGAATATGGCGACGCCCAGCGCCGCGCGGCCGGGCGGGTCTCGCAGCGTTTCATGCAGTTGCGCCATGAAACTGGCGCGGTTGGGCAGGCCGGTCAGGTAGTCGGTGGTTGCCTGGCGTTGCAGTTCGGCCAGGGGTCGGGTGGCGCGCAGCACGATGGGCCACGCGAGCAGGCTACCGCTCAGGCTGACCAGCAGCACGAACAGCAGCGGACTGCGCGAGCCGTTCAGTCCGGCCGTGAAGTCGGCGGTGGGGGCGTATACGCCGACCATCCAGGTGACACCGGGCTGCACCTCGACGGGCCGCAAGATGGCCGCGAACTGCTGGCCGTTCACGGTGTACCAGTGCGTGCCGTCGCGCGTGGTGGGCAGACCGTGCTCGTCCAGCAGGGCGCGCAGCGCCGGGTCCGCGATTTCCGAGAGGAGCGGGACGTCGGTGCTGGGCTCGCCGGGCCACGCGCGGGAGGTGGCGATGGCGTGCCCGCCGCCGTCTGTGATGAACGCGCGGCCGTTGGCGCTGATCTGCATGCCGGTCAGGAAGTCCGCGAGTTGCCGCAACTGTACGTCAGCGCCGATCACGAGTGCCCCGCTGGACCCGGTCAGTGAGGAGGCCACGGTCACGCCGGGCTGCCCGGACGACGCGAAGATGTACGGGTCGGTCCACACGACCTCGCCGGGCTTCTGCTGCGCGAGCACGTACCAGGGCCGCGTGCGCGGGTCGTAGTCGTTTGCCGCGCTGGACTGACTGGTCAGTGTGCCGGTCTGGTTGTATGTACTGGTCAGGACGCGCCGCTGCGGGCGGACCTCGATCACGCGCGTGAAGCGGTCGGTGTTGTGTGGGCCGCCGCGCCGGGCGAACACGAAGCGGCCGTCCGCGTGGCCCACGAGCACGCCGTTCAGTTGCGGCACGCTGTCCAGCAGCGCCTGGAAGTTCAGGAGTTGCCCGCTGGGGTCGTCGGCGCTGATCAGGCCGCTGCTCATGTTCGCGCGGTTGACCTTCACGATCTGCGAGGCGCTCTGCAGGTAACTGCGGACGTTGTCGGACGTGACCCGCACCAGTTGCTCCAGCGACGACTGCGCCTGGGTCTTCAGGGCCCGCTCGGAGTTCTGCCGGTCGCTCCACAGCGCCACGAGCAGCGTCAGGGCCTGCGTGACGATCAGGGCCGACAGCAGCCACCACCGCGACCACGAGAAGACCCTGAGGGCCTGCGTGGACGTCAGTGAACGGGACTCTGGGACCTGTGGCGACGATTGAGAAATGAGAAAAACCTCACGGTAGTCTAGCGGTTGCCGGGCCGGGCGGGTATCCCCTCAGCGGGTGCGGTTCAGGCAAGAGCGGTTCAGGGCAGGTACGTCCAGGCGTTCACGTCCAGCAGACCGCGCGGCGTGAGCTTGAGCGCCGGAATGACGGTCAGGCCCAGGAAACTCAGGGTCGTGACCGGGTACGGCAACCGGCAGCCCAGCGCCCGGCAGGCCCTCGTTACCTCGCCCAGCCGCGCGGCCGCTTCTGCGGGAGGCTGGTCGGTCATCAGGCCCGCGAACGGGAGCGGCAGACTCGCCCGCACCTCGCCGCCCGACACGACCACCACGCCGCCTCCCATGGCCTCCAGGGCCCGACCGGCGGTCCGCACGTCCCCATCCGTGCCCCCCAGGAAGGCCACGTTGTGCGCGTCGTGCAGCACGCTGATGCCCAGCGTTCCCCCGTCGCCCATGCCGGTGCCGGACGTCAGGCATGCCGACCACTCGCCCCGCCCGTAACGGTCCGCGACGACCAGCCGCGCGTCCCCGCTGCCCGGCGCGCCCACCCCGGTCGTGATCTGCGACGCGCTGACCTGCATGACCGGCCAGTGCGCCGGCACCTCGAAGGTCGCCGTGTCCCACCCGGCCCCCAGGGACACGCCTCCACCCGGCAGCGGCGGCGTGACCGTCCCGGCGCGCGCCTCCTGGCCGCCCACGAAGGTGTCGAGTACCCCGAAATCCGACAGGTCACGCAGCAGCACGAAATCCGCGTGGTAGCCGGGCGCGACCAGCCCCGAGTCGTGCAGACCCCAGTACTCGGCCGGGTTGCAGGTCACGAGGGCCACGGCGTCGGCCGGGTGCAGGCCGCCCGCCACGCAGGTGCGCAGCAGGCGGTCCAGGTGACCCAGTTCCAGCAGTTCGTCCACGCTCACGTCGTCACTGACCAGCATGGCCCGACGGGGCCGTTCCAGCAGCACCGGCAGCAGCGCGTCCAGGTTGCGAGCGGCCGAACCCTCACGCACCATCAACCACAGGCCCGCCCGTAGCCGCTCGCGGGCCTCGTCGGGCGTGGTCGCCTCGTGATCCGAGTGCAGGCCCGCCGCCGCGTACCCCTGAAGATCCCGGCCCCGCACGCCCGACGCGTGCCCGTCCAGCCGCAGGCCCGACGCCCGCCCGGCCTCCAGTACGTCCCACACGTCCTCGCTGCCGCCCAGCACGCCGGGGTAGTTCATCATCTCGGCCAGTCCCAGCACACCCGGCAGGCGCAACATGCCCGCCACGTCCGCCGCGCTCACCACCGCGCCGCCCGACTCGAACGGACTGGCGGGCACGCACGACGGCGCGGACGCCCACACCCGCAGCCCCGACGTGTGGCCCGCCGCGAGCATCCATTCCAGGCCCGCTGCGCCCAGCACGTTCACCAGCTCGTGCGGCTCGGCCACCACGCCCGTCGTGCCGCGCCCCAGCACCGCGCCCGCAAAGCCCGCCGGGGTCAGCAGACTCGACTCGATATGCACGTGCCCGTCGGTGAATCCCGGCGCGAGGAACGCCCCGCGCGCCTCGACCACCCGCGCCGCCTGGAATCCGGAGCCCAGCGCCGCGATCCGCCCGTCCGCGACGAGCACGTCCGCTCCGAACACCTCGCGGGTGGCCGGCTGCACCACCTGCGCGCCCCGTACCAGCAGGTCCCCCGGTTCCTCACCGCGCGCCACCCGCACCAGACGGCGGCGATCCACCACACCCGTTCCTTCGTAGACACCAGACATGACGCAGTGTAGGGGAGAAGTCCGGACGCGCCGCCCGCCTGCCCAGACGTACTCCTCCAGATTCACTGGGCCAGATTCACTCCGCCGGAGGCGTCGCCCCGGACAGAGCAGCCCGGAGGGCTTTACACGGAATCCGCCCTGCTCCCACTCGACTCGCTCGCATTGCAGGGTCCTTGCCGCCCCTTCAACCGCAGTCCGTCTTACCCCTGACCCGACCCGCCCGGCGGCGGCCCCTTGAACGCCCGCAGCAGCGCACCGCGTTCCTCCAGCGCCTGCCGGAACAGCGCCTGCTGGTAAGCGCGCGCGTCGTTTACGGCCTTGCCGGGCTTGCGCGCCTGCTCCGCTCCCTGTCCCGGCGGCCCGGGCTGGGCCTGGAGTTTCAGCGTGGGCGCCAGCCCCCCGAAGCGGCGCGCGCGGAACATGCCCGGATGTTCCTCGAACACCGCCGTCACGCCGTCCGGTAGCCCCGCCAGGTGTGCTGCAAAGACTTGCTCCTGCGCCAGTTCGGCGTGCGCCGCGCCCGGCCCCAGCTCGGTCAGCAGCCGGTCGATCAGCGCGAACACCAGCGCCGCGTAGGCCTCCGCCTCGGCGCGGGTGGGCAGCGTACCCCGGTGAATCACGCGGTTGCGGAAATCCGTGCCCAGGCCACGCGCCGTCAGGAAGTCCGGCTCGCGGCCCTCACGCAGCAGGTACGCCAGCGCGAACATCCCCAGTTGCCGCTCGGACTGGCTGGCCACGTGCCGCCACGTCCCCTCCAGCCCAGCCAGGGCCGCGCTGAACTCCTGCTCGGCGTTCGCGGCGCGCTCCAGCGTGAACGCCCACACGTAGAACTCGAAAAACCGCTCCAGGGCCGCCGCGAAACTCGCGACTGCCTCGCGCGCGTAGCCGTCCATCGATGCCCGCGTGCCCAGGTCGAACAGCACCTCGAAGCGGTGCTTACGCAGGAACACGCAGTACCGCGCCCCGCAGTGCGCGCACGTCAGGGCATGCACGGAACTGTCCGTGAACTCCGCGCGGTTCTCACGGGCGCACGCCGGGCAGACGGTCGGGAAGTCCATACCCGCGAGTCTACCCGCGCGCCCCTGGTGGCGGGGCGGCGGTCTTCAGGGCAGGCGCGTGCCGGGGGGGGTGATCACGTAGGTCAGGCCGCCGCTGTGCGTCAGCCAGAGTTTCTCGAAGGCCGCGCGCGGGTACGTGCGGCGCACGCCCGCGTCGCTGGGCGCGGCCGGGTCGTTCAGGACCGGGTTGCCCCCCGCGTCGAAGCCGGTCAGGACCATCAGGTGCCCGCTGCTGCTGGGAATGGCCGCGCCCGGCAGCTCCCCGACCTTCCAGCCGAGGCTGACGGCCAGCGGAATCCCGGCCGCCGTGAAGCGCTCGGCCTGCGCCAGACTGGGCAGGCGCGTGATGAAGGCCCGCATGCCCTGCGTGGCGGCGTACGCCGCATTGAACGGCCAGTTGCCGGTGCCGTCGTACACCCGGTCGAAAGTGCCGCGTGCGGCGTCGGGCACAGTCACGGCGCGCCCCCAGTGGGCCAGGATCATGCTGACGCTGGTGGGACTGCACCAGCCCTCGCCGCCGTCCGGGTACAGCATCTGCGAGCGCGTGGGCACGCGCACCTCGCGGCCCCACGAGGCGCGGTCGCCGGGCGCACCCAGGCCCGCCGCGCGCCGCGCCCGCTCCGAGGTCGTGAAGGCCAGCAGGCTCACGCGGGTGCCCGCGCCGCGCAGGGTCACGCGGTACTGGAACGCCGCCGCCTTCGCGTTCAGGCGCAGCGTGTCGGTCAACGTCTGCCCCGAGGCGTCCTTCTGCCCGTCCAGGCTGGCCCGCTCCGGGCCGCTGCTCCAGGTGCCGAAACTGAACCACCGGGACCACGTTCCGCCCGTCAGCTCTGCGCGGACTTCCACGCTCACGCTGCCGCCCGCCGGGGTCATGGCGTTCCAGGACGGCACCAGTTCATCGAAGACCGGGGCGCGCAAGGTGGCCGAGGTCAGCGTGCCGCTCGCCGCGCCGACTTGCAGGCTCAGGCCGCCGCCGCCCACGCTTACGCCGCTGGCCTGCGCGCCCGCCCAGTCGCCGGGCTGCTCATGAAGGATGGTCGTGCTGTGCGGGTAGGTCATCGTGACAGCTCCGGCGCCACCCGCAACCGACAGGCCCAGCGCAGCGAAAAGAATGAGGGAAGGCAGTCGCATGTGTCCCCCGAACTATGCCGCGCCGCGCCGCCCCGGTGGTGAGGAGTGACCTTAGGCGCCGCCCTGGAGGTACAGGAACGCTTCGGGCAGCGCCTCACGCCACGTGACCCAGTTGTGCCCGCTGGGGTACTCGCGGTACTGGTGCGGCAGGCCCAGGTCCGCGAACAGGCCCGCCATGCGGCGGTTCGGGCCGGTCAGCCATTCCAGCGTCCCCGCGTCCAGGCTGGTCGTCAGGTGTGTGGGGGGGCTGGCGCGCAGCTGTTCCAGCAGCCACTCCCCGGCCGTTACGGTGTCGATCATGCCGCCGTCCCGCGTCGCGCCAGGCCGCGCAATGAAGGCCCCGCTGTGCGCCGCCACCCGGCTGAACAGCTCCGGGTGCCGCGCGCCCAGGAACAGGCTGATCAGCCCGCCCAGGCTCGCGCCCCACAGGCCCCGCACGGACGCCGTGACCAGCGGCCCCTCCACGCGGGGCATCACCTCCTGCGTCAGGAAATCCAGGTAGCGGGGGTTCAGGTAGTACTCCTCGTTCCGGTCGCCCGGTTCCACGAACACCAGGGCCGCGCCGCCCGTCAGGCCCGACTGGACCGCGCGGTCCATGACTTCGCCCAGTCTTCCCGTGCGGTAGAACGCCACGCCGTCTTGCACGTAGTACACCGGCAGTGGCCCGCCCGCGTACCCGTGCGGCGTGTACACGATCACCCGCCGCGTGCCCGGAAACACCGTGCTCTCCCAGGTCAGGCGGTTCGCCGAGCCCTTCTGGGTGGCGTCCGGCATCTGCCACAGGGGGTGCCGGGCGTACTCGCCCACCGCCGCCGCACGCGGGTACGGCCACCACGGATTCAGGGACCGCTGCGCGTTGTCCGGGTCCGCGAACGCCTTGCCGGCCGCGTCCACCCACGCGTACTCCACCCACGCGCCACGCGGCAGGCGCAGCCGCACCGGCGCGCCGTCCACCACCGGAATCGGCTCACGCTTGCGCCAGTCCGTCACGTCCCCGATCAGGCCCACGGCACCCGCCGGGGGCGAGAACGTCACCCACTGCCCATCCACCGAAACAGCCATGCCCGCAAGTGTAGTACGGCTTTTGCTCCACTGCGCCACGGTCGGTCAAGCGCCGCCTGCAGCTTCAGACCGCCCGGCGGCGTCTGTTGTTTCGACTCGCATCCACTTGGATGGAGGGGTTGTCTGCCGACCATTTCCTCCGAGTCCGTGGGGTGTGCGGGACACGGTGCGTGGGGCGCTGTCAAGGAACTGGGAGGGGGGAAGCGGTCGGTCGTTCACCCGTTTCCCCCCTCCCGCCTCCCCGCCCTTACTCGCCTACTCGCTGCGGTCGGGCTTGGCGGGCGGTACGAGGCCGGGGTTGGTGCTGTACCCCCGGTACTGTTCGCGCAGTTCGCGTTTCAGGACCTTGCCGGTCGCGCCGATGGGCAGCGTGTCGGTGATCACGGTCGCGTCGGGCAGCCACCACTTGGCGAACTTTGGCGCGATGAACTCGATCAGGGCCTCGTGCGTGACCGTCTGGCCGGGGCGCGGCACGACGATGGCCAGGGGGCGCTCGTCCCACTTGGGGTCGTCCATGGCAATCACGGCGCACATGGCGACCGCCGGGTGGGCCATGATGGCGTTTTCCAGGTCAACGCTGCCGATCCACTCGCCGCCGCTCTTGATCAGGTCCTTGGCGCGGTCCTGGATGTGCATGTACCCGCGTTCGTCCAGGGTGGCAATGTCGCCCGTGTCGAACCAGAGTTGACCGTCAAGGTCGAAGAAGTTGCTCTGGCCCTCGCCCTTGAAGTAACTGCTGGCCACCCAGGGACCGCGCGTGATCAGGCGGCCCATGGTCTTCCCGTCGTGCGCGAGGCGTTGCCCGTCGTCATCCAGGATCTCCAGTTCGATCAGCGGCACGGTGCGGCCCTGCTTGGCGCGCAGCGTGAAACCCTCGTCGCTGGTGGGGTCCACGCCGACCGGGACGGCGCTGGCCGTGCCCAGCGGGTGCGTTTCGGTCATGCCCCAGGCCTGCATCAGGCTCAGGTGGTGGCGGTCCCAGAAGGCGCGGATCATGCTTTCGGGCGCGGCGCTGCCCCCCACGATCATCCGTTCCACCCGGCTCAGGTCGTAGGGGTGCCCGTCGGCGGCGGCGCGGTCCAGTTCGCCCAGCAGGCCCATCCAGATGGTGGGCACGCCCGCCGTGAGGGTCACGCCCTCATCTTGCAGGAGGCCGGCGACGCTGTGGCCGTCCGCGAACACCCCGGCGTACACCTGCTTGGCGCCGTACATGGCGCAGGTGTACGGCAGGCCCCAGGCGTTCACGTGGAACATGGGCACGATGGGCAGCACGCTGTCGGCCTCGCCGACATTCAGGGCGTCTTTGGGCGCGCTGATCATGGAGTGCAGCAGCGTGGAGCGGTGCGTGTACACCACGCCCTTGGGGTTGCCGGTGGTGCCGCTGGTGTAGCACATGGCGGCCGCGTCGGTCTCGTGAAGCTGTGGGTAGCGGGCCAGGGGAGCATGATCCCCCACGAACGTGTCGTAGTCGGCCACGCCGGGCAGCGCGATGGGCTGCGGCGTGGGCCCCAGCACGAACACGTGCTCCAGTTTCGGGCAGGCGGCCTTCAGGGCGGGGATCATCGCGGCGAACACGTTCTCGATCAGCAGCACGCGGTCCTCGGCGTGATTCAGGATCCAGGCGATCTGATCGGGGTGCAGGCGGATGTTCACGGTGTGCAGCACCAGCCCGGCGCTGGGCACGCCCAGGTACGCCTCCAGGTGCCGGAACGAGTTCACGGCCATCGTCGCCACCCGGTCGCCCGGTTGCAGACCCAGGCCCAGCAGGCCCCCCGCGAGGCGCAGCGCGCGGTCCGCGACCTGCCCGTACGTGGTGCGGTGCTTGTGGGCCACCGGGTTGCCCTGCTCGTCGCGTCCGGCGACCAGCAGACTCACGACCTCGCGCGCGGCGTACTGCGTGCGGACACGTTCGAGAATGGTCGGTACCGTCAGTTGAACGTCCATCATGTTGCCCTGCATGAAAACCTCCGTGGGTGCCCGGCCGTGCGGGCCACGGGCGGCCCGGCACAAGCACCTGATCCTTTGAATACCGCGATTATACGGGCGTGCCCGCGTGGTTCCTTACCGGCCCCGTGTTCGGGGCGTTTCTGCGTGAGGCACACCCCGGTGCGGCCCGCGCTCAGGAGCGGCCCAGCAGGTGCAGTTCCAGGATCTGCACGGCGGCCGCCTCGTCCTCGTCGGCGGCCCCCAGGTCGCGGGCGCGGCGGGTCGTGAAACGCTCGTCCTGGTAGGCGATCACGTAGCCTTTCTCGGTCAGGATCTTCCCGAAAGCCCGCACGCGGTCGGCAGCCGGGCTGTGCGCGCCGTCGGTGCGCAGGGGCAGGCCCAGCAGCAGCAGGGTCGCGCCGGTCTCGGCGACTTTCAGGCGCACGGCCTTCAGGTCCAGCGGCAACCGCTTGCGGTCCACGCTGCCCCGACCAAACGCCAGCGTACCCGCATTCACCGCGAACCCGATGCGGTACCGACTGACATCCAGCGCCAGGATCACCGGCACTCCAGGCGCGTTCGCAGGGCCGCTCTGGTCGGCGTTCAGGGACTCTGGCTGGGGGTCACTCACGCGGGCGAGTGTACCGCGCCCCCCGGCAGGCAGTACCCTGAGGCGCATGACACAACCAAACGTGGTTGCCGCGCATACCCGCGCAGGCGTGCGGACCCTGGCCCTCAACCGCCCGGAGCGCCTGAACGCCGCCAATGACGCCCTGCTGCTCGCCCTGAAGGCCGAACTGCGCGCCGCCGACGCCGACCACGCCGTGCGCGTCGTCGTGATCACCGGGGCCGGGCGGGGCTTCTGTGCCGGGCAGGACCTCGGGGACGTGTCGGGGCGCGGCGGGACCTTCAGCGAGCACCTGAACGCCACATACAACCCCCTGATCCGCGCCATTCGCGGCCTGAGCAAACCCGTGATTACCGCCGTGAACGGCGTCGCCGCCGGAGCCGGAGCGAGCCTCGCCCTGAGCGGCGACATCCGCCTGTGGGCGCAGTCCGCCAGCCTGATCGAGGTGTTCAGCAACATTGGCCTCGTCCCGGATTGCGGCAGTACGTGGTTCCTGCCGCGCCTCGTGGGCTACCACCGCGCTTTCGAGATGATGGCCCTCGCCGGGCGCGTCCGGGCCGACGACGCCCTGCGCCTGGGCCTGTGCGAGCAGGTCTTCCCGGACGACACCTTCGGGCAGGACGTGCAGGCCTACGCCGAACGCCTGGCCGAGCGTCCCGCCAACGCCCTCAAACTCACCAAGCAGGCCCTGAACGCCGCCATGACCGGCACCCTCGACGAGGCGCTCGATCAGGAAGCCGCCCTGCAACAACTCGCCGGGGAGCACTGGGAGCACGAGGAGGGCGTGACGGCCTTCAAGGAAAAACGCCCCGCGCACTTTGTACGGGACGCGCTCTGATACGGATTCCGATTGATTTGGTGCAGTTCCGAATCAATCCGAGCGGATGCGAGTAGGAACAACAGACGGGCTCCTGTGTGTTTCCCTATCATTCGCTCTGCCCGGCTGGAGCGGTGGGTAAACACCGTTCCAGCCGCTGTCCGTATTACTTGTCGAGCGGGTCGGGGTTGCGGCTGGCGGCCTTGCCTTCCTCGATGATGTTCTGGTGGCGGAACATGTCGTCGCGGGCGGCCTCGTTGCCCATGCTGGCGGTCTGGTCGCCCAGCGGCAGCTTCTCGTCGCTGTGCTGCACAGTCGGGTCGGGCGTGGTCGGAACGGGCGCGGTGGACGTGGGGTTGGGCGTTTCAGTGTCTTTCGTCATGCGGACCTCCGGGGTCGGGTGCTGAAGCTGGGTCGGGTAGGGCGCGGCGGCGGGAACGGTCGCTTCTGTGCGGGGCGCGGGCGCGTGGCCCGGGGCAGCCACGCTGACCGGTCCGGTGTCGGTTGCCGGGGCGGGCCGTTCCGGCTCGGTGTCCGCGCCGAGTTCGGCAATCAGGTGTTCACGGGCGCGGATTTCTTCCTCGACGCGGCGGATGTCCTCGCGCACGCCGCTCAGGACCTCCACGTCGGCTCCGGCGTGGTAGGAGCGGCCCAGACGGGCGTACAGGGCGTCCAGTTCGCGCGACAGCTGAAAGACTTCCATGCGCAGGCGCGTGACGTGCGCGACTTCCTCGCCGCGCCTCTGGACCCGTTCGGCTCCTCGTTTGACGGTGTTCAGGATGTTGTCCAGCATGACCCCAGTGTGAAGCACGCGCGGGTGCGGGCGCGTGAGGGGCCGCCCAGAAAACCTTGGGGCAACCGGGGGGGGTTCAGGGAAAGAGAGGCCACCTTGCGCCAACCCTGGCGGCGCTACAGTGAGCGGTCATGAACGCTGCCGAGACCCGCGCCCTGCTGGGCGTCCTGCGTGACGCCCTGGGCCGGGGGCAACAGGCGGCCATCGCGACCGTGGTGGGCGTGCGCGGCAGCGCGTACCGCCGCGAGGGCACGCGCATGCTGGTCCTGGATGACGGCGCGCAGGTGTGCATGCTGTCGGGCGGGTGCCTGGAGGCCGAGGTGGTCGAGGTGGCGCTGGACGTGATCCGCACGGGCGCGCCGAGCCTCACGCACTACGACCTGTCCGAGGACGCCACCTGGGGCCTGGGCATCGGCTGTGGCGGCAGCGTGGACGTGCGCGTGGAACGCGTGGACGCCCAGGAGCCGGTCACGGCCGCGTGGCTCTCGGCGCTGGAGGCGGGGCGGGCAGCCGCGCTGATCGTGCCCCTGCACGGCGAGGGCCGCGCGCTGGTCCTGCCCGGCGCAGAGGTGCCCGGCGGCGGGTTTTCCGGCGCCGAGGGAGCTGAGGTCCAGGTGGCTCAGGTACTGGGCACGCTGGGCGGCGACCTGCACGCCCCGGCGGTCGCGGCGGCGCTGGAACGCCTGGGGAGCCGCGAACCGCGGGCCGCGACCCTGACCCTGCCCGGCCCGGACGGCGCAGGGGGCACGCCGGTCTTCATCGACCTGAGCAGCCCGCCGCCGCAACTGGTGCTGTACGGCGCCGGGCACGACGCCATGCCGCTCTCGGCGCAGGCGCACGCGCTGGGCTACGACGTGCACGTGATTGACCCGCGCGGCGCGTACCTCACGCCCGGCCGCTTTCCCGGCGCGACCCTGCACGCCCTGAGCCCGGAGGACCTGACGGCGTTCACGCCCTCGCCGCGCGCGCACCTGATCGTCATGAACCACCACGTGGACCGCGACCGGGTCTGCCTGCGGCACGCGCTGGAATCCGGCGCGGCGTACGTGGGCGTCCTCGGTCCCCGCAGCCGCGCGCTGGACCTGCTCGCCACCCTAGAAGGCGAGGGCGTGACCTTCGGAGACGCGCTGGGGCGCCTGCGCTCGCCCATCGGCCTGCGCCTGGGAGCCGAGGCGCCCGAGGAGGTCGCGCTGAGCATCCTGGCAGAACTCATGGCGTGGCGGCGCGGCTACGACGGATCGTTCCTGAGCGGGCACGCGGGCCGCATTCACCACGCGCCCACCCATCCCGCCGCCCCCGGCCCCACCTGATACGGATTCCGACTGATTTGGTACAGTCCCGAATCAATCCGAGCGGACGCGAGGAGGAAGGGCAGACGCCCCTTCGCGCTCTGGAACCGCAGGCGGCGCTTTTCCGACTGTGGTGGAATGGAGCGGCAGTCCGTATGATAAGAACTCCGATTGAACGGTCTTTGCAGCCCCATTCAGTCCGAGCAAAGCGGGTGAGAGCGGGGCAGGTTCCGGGCGTGGAATTGACCACCCGGCGACGTTCTGGGTTGTCAGCGAAACAGACGACCTGGGTGTGACCCGCGTGGCCGGGCGTTCCTGCGCGGGTTGCAGGGGCGTTCCCGGTCGGGTACCGGCCCCGCGCGACGGGCGACTGCTTGACTGGAGCATGACCCACGACCTGCCGGAACAGGACCTGCCGCTGACCGACCTGCCCACCACCGACCTGAGCGACCTGTACCCGGACGCGCCCGTGTTCGCGCCGGTCTTCCAGGAGTTCGGGGGTCGCCCACGCTTCACGGGGCGGGCCGTGACGCTGCGCGTTCACGAGAACAACCCCCTGGTGCGCGAGGTGCTGGGCACGCCCGGCGAGGGCCGCGTGCTCGTCGTGGACGGCGGCGGCAGCCTGAACTGCGCGCTGCTGGGCGGACAGCTGGGCGAACTGGCCGAGCAGGGGGGCTGGGCGGGCGTGATCGTGAACGGCTGCGTGCGCGACACCACCGAACTGCGCGTGCTGAACGTCGGCATTCGCGCGCTGGCCGTGCATCCACGCCGCAGTGGCAAGGCAGCGACCGGCGAGCGCGACGTGCCCGTCACCTTCGCGGGGGTGACCGTGCACCCCGGCGACCTGATCAGCGCCGACGAGGACGGCATCCTGATCCTGCCGCCCACACTGGCCTGATGCCGGTCACGGTTGACTCGGTGCAGCTGCGAATCAATCCGGGCGGATGCGAGTAGGAACAGAGTAGGAACAACAGACGGATGTGGCGCTGTGAACCGTGCTCCGTATGCGGGCGTCCTGCCGGTCCGGGCAGGCAGACGCTACTCTGAGCGGCATGACCCGCCCCCCCTCCCGTTTCCGGTCCCTGTGGGTGGCGCTGGGGTTCGTGCTGTGCGCCTTCGGGCTGCTGGGCCTGATCCTGCCGGGCTTTCCCGGCACCGTGTGGTTCATTCTGGCGGCCGCCGCCTTCTCACGCGGCGACCCGCGCTGGGAGGCGTGGCTGCTGTCGCGCCCGGTGGTGGGGCCGCTGATCACGGATTACCGCGCCGGGCGGGGCATGCCGCTGCGCGCCAAGTGGATCGCCTGCGTCTGCATCGTGCTGGCGGTGGGCCTGAGCGTGCCGCGTATTCCGCTTCTGGCGGCGCAGGTGGCGTGGGTGCTGATCGGGCTGGCCGGCGTGCTGTTCATTACACGGCGTGTTCCCACCCGGCGCAGCGTACCGTGACGCGCGCCCGCTGATCCTGGGCAGACCAGAGGATTGCAGACCAGAGGCCTGCGGGCACCGGGGCGCGTAGACTCCGCTCATGCTGCAAGGTGTTCTGGCACGCCTGGATGACTCCGGGAATCACGTTCCGCGGTTCACGCCGCCCCGCTGCCTGCTGGAACGGCAGGCGGTCGGTGGTTGTGACGCCTGTCACGCCACCTGTCCGCACGGCGCCATCAACGTCGGTCTGGTGGGGGCCAGCATTCAGATCGACGCGGACCTGTGTACCGGCTGCGGCCTGTGCGTGCAGGTCTGCCCGACCGGCGCGCTGGAGTTCAACCTGCTGCCCGCCCTGCAGAGCGTGAAAGACCAGCAGTTCCGGCCGGGCGCCCCGGCGCACGACGCCAGCCTGACCTGCTCGCAGAGCGGCGCGGGCGGCCCCAGCCTGCCGTGCCTGGGCCGCGTGACCCCCGCGCTGCTCTCGGCGGCCGGCGCGTGGAACACCCCGCTGACCCTGATTCACGGCGCCTGCGACACCTGCGCGGTCGGCGCGCCTGACGTGCCCGCCCGCCTGGAGCGCGTGCTGGAAGAAACCCAGCGTCTGCGCGCCCCGACCGGCCGCCCCGCGCCGGTCACGGTGCGGCCGGTCACGCCGCAGGACGCCAGCCGCGCCCTGAGAGTCTCGCGGCGCGGCGCGTTCGGCGCGATGTTCCGCGCGGCCGGACAGCAGGTCGCGCGCAGCCTCCCGGAAAGCCCGCTGCCGTTCGTGGACTGGAGCGTGCCCGAGGACCGCACCCCGCAGGAATGGCAGTGGCGCGCCCGGACCCTGAAACCCGAGCCGCCCGGGGGCGTGGGCCTGTACTGGCCCGCCCCGCTGATCGACGACACCTGCATCGACTGCCCCGTGTGCACGAACGTGTGCCCCACCGACGCCATCACCCGCGACCTGCAACCCGACGGCGGCGTGCGCCTGCTGCTGAACCTCACGGCCTGCACGGGCTGCATGGCCTGCTTGCACTCGTGTCCGCCCCAGGCGATGCACGAGCAGGACCAGTGGCTGCCCGCCGCCTTCCAGGCGCCCATCCTGCTGCGTGAAAGCGACAGCGTGATGTGACCCGGCCCTGACTTCAGGCCGCGCCGGGCGCGCCCGGACGTTCGTCGTGGTGCTTGCCGCTATCCTGCGGGCGATGCGCCGTTTTCTGCTGCTCTCACTGCTTGTGCTGCCTGGCGGCGCGGCCGTGGCCCCGGCGCCCCCCCCGGCCGATGCGGGCGCCTTTCACCTGACGCGTGAACCGGGCCTGAGTGCGGGCGTGCAGGCGGCCCTGACCGATCTGCCGCGCGGCGTGCGCGTGGGCATCCTGCTGCGCGAGGTGGGGGGCGGCCCGGTCCTGGAAACGCAGGAGCCGGACGGGGCGTTCATTCCGGCCAGCACGACCAAACTGGTCACGGCCGCCTCGGTCCTGCATGACGTGGGCGGCGCGGGGGGCGCGTGGACGGCGCAGTTGACCGTCCCGGCCTCGCAGGTGGGCGCGCGCGGCGTGCAGGCGCGCGTGAAGGCCGTGACCCTGCGCGGGAGCGGCGATCCCACCCTCAGCGTGGGTGGCGGCAGCGTGAATGGGGGGGGTGGGGAGAGCGGGTACAGCCTGCGGGCCCTGGCGCGGCAGGCGTACGCGCGCGGGCTGCGCGAGGTGGGCGAGGTCCGGGTGGACGAGACCCTGGACACTGCGAGTTTCGCGTCGCTGACCGTCGGGGTGCCCCTGACTGGCCTGCGCCTGGACAGCTGGCACGACGAGCCACCACAGAGTGCCGAGCAGGCCCACGCGCGCCTGGGTGCGGCCCTGCGCGCCGAACTGCGCCGGGCCGGGGTGCGCGTCGCGTCGGACGTGACCGGGCGGGCCGCGCCGTTCACGCCGTACCTGCCGCCCATCCCTGCGGCCGAGGCGGAGAAGACGCCGGCCGAACCCGATCCGTTCGTGCCGGTCGCCCGGCGGCCCGAGCAGGGCGTGGCCGTGGTGCGCAGCGGGTCGCCGCAGGCCGCGCTGGCCCGCACCCTGCGGCCCAGTGACAACCTGCTGGCCGAGAGTCTGCTGGCCACCCTGGCGCACCCGCCCGGCGGGAACGGCACCCTGCGCGGCGCACTGGACCGCGAACGGGCGTTCCTGCGGCAGATCGGCGTGGACCTGAGCGGCCTGAACCTCGCGGACGGCAGCGGCCTGAGCCGCGAGTCGCGCCTGAGCCCGCGCGCCCTGGGCACCCTGCTGACCGTCATGCATGACCTGCCGTACCCCACGCGCGCCGCGCAGGCCGCCGCCCTCAGGGCCGCTCAGCCCGCGCGTCTGCTGCCGGACGCTCTGTACCGTGACCGGGGCAATGCGTTCATCGAGGCCCTTGCGCAGGCTGGCACCGGCGAGAACGTGCCGGAACACGACGGGCGCGGCGGCACGCTGGCCCTGCGGATGCGCGGCCTGAACCTCGATGTGCGCGCTAAGACCGGCACGCTGCCCGGCGTGAGCGCCCTGGCCGGGTATGTGACGGGCCGCAGCGGCCGCACCCTGGCTTTCGCCGTGCTGATGAACGGCCCCGAGGACACCTCCATCCTGACCATGCGGGACGTGCAGGACCGCGTGGTGCAGGCCATGGCACAGGCTCACTGACCTTGTCGGGATGTTGACCGACGGACGGCCTTACCGTCTAGACTTGAGGGCGTGATGAGTGACGGGGCAGCAGGGGCCGGAATGACGGTGGTCGTGGCGACCGGGAACGAGGGCAAGGTCCGGGAGATCCAGGAGGCCCTGGGGGGTCTCGGCTGGACGCTGCGCGGCCTGGATGGCCTGCCCCTGCCCGACGAGACCGGCTCGACCTACGAGGAGAACGCCGCCCTGAAAGCCTGCGCCGCCGCGCACATGCTGAACATGCCGGCCCTGGCCGACGACAGCGGCATCGAGGTCGAGGCGCTCGGCGGGGAACCCGGCGTGTACAGCGCCCGCTACGGCAACGTCGGGAACGACACGGAACGCAACGTGTTCCTCCTGGAGCGCCTGCGCGGGCAAAAGAACCGCCGCGCGAAGTTCGTCTCCGTGATTGTTCTCGCGTACCCGGACGGCCACCTCGAAACGTACCGCGGCGAACTGCCCGGCACCCTCCTCGAAGGACCGCGCGGCGAGAACGGCTTCGGCTACGACCCGCTGTTCGTCCCGGATGGTGACCGCCGCACCCTGGCCGAGATGACCGTCGCCGAGAAACGCGCCATCAGCCACCGGGGGCAGGCGCTCGCGGCGTTGTGCGCCGCTCACCATGCCGGACTGCCGGAACGGGACGTCACTCTGCTGGGTTGACCGGCCGCTCGGTTGACCGGCGTTCAGGGAGCGCCGGGAGAACGGGGATGGGTTTACGCCTGGGCGTGTTCGCGCACGTCGTTCTTCAGGCGCATCAGGATGGCGCCCATGCCGCGCAGGCGCATGGGGGTGATCAGTTCGCTCAGGCCCATGTCCATGTAGAACTGGTCGGGGACACTGAGGATCTCGTCAGGCGTGGCGCCACTGAGGGCCTCGTGCAGGATGCCGGCGTAGCCGCGCACGGTGGGGGCTTCCTCGGGCACCTTGAAGTACATGTTCACGCCGCCCGCGTCGCCCCGCTCGGTGACCAGGAAAAAGGGGCTGGTGCATTCCGGGACGGGTTGCAGGAACTCCGGATGCTCGACGTACTTCTCGGGCAGGGCGGGCAGTTTCTTGCTGTACTCCAGCAGGGCCTGGAGGCGCAGGGCCTTGGGTGCGCTGCGGAACATGCTGACGATGCTCTGGAGTTTCTCGGGCAGGGGGGCGGGGGCGCTGTCGCTCATGCGGGTACTGTAGCGCCGGGTCGGGGGCGGGATTGGGTGGCCCTGTCCAGTTGACCACTTTTGTCAACTGGTGTCGTCCCGGAGTACAATTCCGGAGGTCATCCCGCAGTCTCAGACGGACTCCGGGTTGAATGGGCTGCAAAGACCGTTCAATCCGAGCGAAGCGAGTGGGAGCCGAAGCGGGTTCCGGACGTGGAGCTGGCAGGTCCGGTGATGTTCCGCACGTGTCAGTGAAACAAACGGAATCCGTATAGACGGATTGCGCTCTCCTGCGCCGCAGTCGGTGCATTCCCGCCTGCGGCTCCACATCGCCCAGGGGCAGCTGTTGTTCCTCCTCGCACCCGCCCGGAGTGATTCGAAAACCGCACCGGATCAACCGCAGTCCGTCTCACCCCCGGCCCAGCCGGACTCACACCAGCCACAGGAGGCAACACACATGGAATACGCGAAAGACGTACTGGTCAGCACCGACTGGGTCGCCCAGAACCTGAACAAGGACGGCGTCCGCCTGATCGAGGTTGACGAGGACATCCTGCTGTACGACACCGGCCACATCCCCGGCGCCGTGAAACTCGACTGGCAGACCGACCTGTGGCACCCCGTCGAACGTGACTTCATCACGCCCGACCAGGTCAGCGAACTGCTGGGCCGCCTGGGCATCCGGGCCGACGACCAGATCATCCTGTACGGCGACAAGAGCAACTGGTGGGCCAGCTACGCCTACTGGTTCCTGAGCTACAGCGGCGTGAAAAACCTGAAACTCATGAACGGCGGCCGCCAGAAGTGGATGGCCGAGGGCCGCGAGACCACCACCGACCCCACCCCCGTGCAGGCCAGCGAGTACCCCGCCCTGACCCGCGACGACAGCCTCCGCGCCTACCGCGACGAGGTCAAGGCCCACCTGAAAGCTGTGCAGGACGGCAAGGGTGCGCTGGTCGACGTGCGTAGCCCCGACGAGTTCAGCGGCAAGGTCACGCACATGGCCAACTACCCGCAAGAAGGTGTGCTGCGTGGCGGCCACATTCCCGGCGCGCGCTCCATTCCCTGGGCGAAAGCCACCAACGAGGACGGCACCTTCAAGTCCGCCGATGAGCTCAAGGCCCTGTACGAGGGTGAGGGCGTCACGGCCGATAAGGAGGTCATCGCGTACTGCCGCATCGCCGAGCGCAGCAGCCACAGCTGGTTCGTGCTGCGCGAACTGCTGGGCTACCCGAACGTGCGCAACTACGACGGCAGCTGGACCGAATGGGGCAACGCGGTGGGCATGCCCATCGAGAAAAGCTACAGCGAAAACTGAACGGTTCCGTCGCCCACCCCCCGCCCTGCGCGGGGGCTTTTTTGTTGTCTGGACGTGCCTGAACCATGGGGCACCATGACTGACCCCTGACGGCTCAGGTCCAGAGTGGGCTGCGTACCGCATCACCAACCAGCGAACGGTCTGGGCCGTCCCGGGGCACCCGCCTGAGCGGTCCGGTCTGCGCGCGGAGGCCCCATCATGAAATCAACCCACCTGTTCCTGTCCCTTGCCTTGCTGCTGAGCGCATCCGCCGCACACGCCCAGACCGCCGCGCCTCAGCCCCCCTCGACCCAGCAGACCACCTCGACCCTGCCCGCCCCGCTCACTCCCTCCCTGACTGTTCCCGGCGACCTGCGGCCCGACGCACCCGAACTCGCCGCGCGCGGCCAGTACGCCGTGGGTGTTCGCACCCTGGAGCTGGTCAACCCGGGCCAGCTGGACATTGTGAAAGCCAAGGACGGCGCCGTGCCCACCTACGATCGCCCCCTGACGGCCGAGGTCTGGTACCCCACCGCCGGCCGCAGCGGGAGCGGCCTGACCACCTACAGCGATGTGCTGGGCAGCGCCCCTAACAAGCCCTTCCTGACGCGCGGCCGCGCCAACCGCTCCGCGCCCGCCCTCAAGGGAGCCGCCTTCCCGCTCGTGATCCTCTCGCACGGGTATGCTGGCAGCCGCTTCCTGATGACCTACCTCGCCGAGAACCTCGCCAGCAAGGGCTACGTCGTGGCGGCCATCGACCACACCGACAGCACCCACGGCAACCGCGCCGCCTTCGCCAGCACCCTGCTGAACCGCGCGCTCGACGACAACTTCGTGATCAGCGAGATGGCCCGCTTGGGCGCCGCGGGCAGCGGCTCACCCCTGAGTGGCGTGGTGAACGCCGACCAGACCGCCATCGTCGGGTACTCCATGGGCGGGTACGGCGCCCTGAACGCGGCCGGCGCCGGGTACGGCCCGCAGATGGCCCCCCTGGTCCCCGGCACCGGCTTCGCAGCGCGTCAGGCCGGCAACTACACGCCTGACCCGCGCATCAAGGCCGTCGTGGCCTTCGCGCCTTGGGGCGGCGCCGCCGCCGTGAAAGGCATCGGCGTGAACTTCGGCGGCAAGTACGGCTTCTGGGAAGACGCGGGGCTCCAGAACCTCAAGGTGCCCACCCTGTTCGTCGTGGGTGACCGCGACGACGTGTCCTGGTACGAGGGCGGCGTCAAACCCCTGTTCGAGAATGCCGTGAACACCGAACGCTACATGCTGGTGTACCAGAACGCGCAGCACAACGTCGCGCCGAACCCCGCGCCCGCCGAATCCTACGCCTCCTTCAGCGATTTCATGCACTACGCCGAACCCGCCTGGGACAGCGCCCGCCTGAACAACATCAACCAGCACTTCGTGACGGCGTTCCTGAACCTGAAACTCAAGGGTGACCAGAGCGCCGCCGAGTACCTGAACGTGCCGGTCCCCCTCGCCAACAACGCCAGGTACAGCCGCAACGCCGACGGCACCCCCAAGGCCGACGACACTTCCTGGAAGGGCTTCAAGGACCGCACCGCGCGCGGCCTGGAGCTATACCACCTGACGCCCAAGCAGTAAGCAGGCCCGACCGCCCGCCCCTGCCCTGACCGGGCAGGCGAGGGCGGTCTTGGTGCGTGCTCCCTGCCTTAGCGGAAGTCGCTCACGCGGTTCATCGTGCCGCCCAGGCCCACGATCCGGGCGGGTAGACTGTCTGTCTGAATGGGCTGGCCAGTATCTGCGTCCACGGTCTGGAAGGTGGCGCGGCCCGTGGCGGGGTGCAGGGTCAGTAGCGTCAGGGTGCTGCGGGCCGTGCCCGGGTGCCCCACGTAGTCGCGCCCGCCGATGCCGCCGCTGGCGAGGACGTTCAGGCCACCCGGCTGTCCGGCAGAGGCCAGCTGTCCAGGGGTGCCCAGCCGTCCGGGGTAGTACGCCGCGTGGTGCCCGCTGATGTACGCCAGCACCCGCCCGTCCTGCATGACCTGCCGCAGCGGCCCGGCGTCCCGGATGACCTCGCCCACGCGGTTCTTGCCCTCGCTGACGCCGGCGAGCGGCAGGTGCCCCATGACCAGCCGGATGCTGGCGGCGCGGGCGGGCGCCGAGGCGAGCTGCGCGGCCAGCCACGCGCGCTGCCCGGCGTCCACGACCGGACCCGCCGCGTCCAGGATCGCCACGAACACCGTCCCGCCGCCCAGCGTGAAACTGCTGCGAAACGGGAAGTCCGCGCGGTTCACGAAGGCCAGCGCGGGCGGGTGCGCCTGCCAGTAGGTGCGCGCCTCGCGGCGGTCACGGAGCAGGGAGGCGTCGTGATTGCCGAGCGTGAACGCGAACGGAATCCCGGCGCGGTTCAGTGGCGCGCGCACGTCCCGGTCGAACGCCGCCCACATGGCGCGTACCTGCGTGTCCGTCAGGGACGCCTTCTGCCCGGCGATCAGGTCACCGGCCGACAGGACCGCGTCGGGCCGCCAGTCGTTCACGATGCGCGCCACGCTGCGCCCCAGCGCGGGCGGGTACGCGGTGCTGCCGTACGGGCCGTTGAAGTCGCTCAGGATCGCCACGCGCACGTCACCGGCCAGGGCCGGCGTAAAGGCCAACGCTGGGGCCGGTGCTGGGGCCAGTGCTGGGGCTGGTGCGGCCGAGAGCAGGAGCGGAAGCAGGAACAGAGGCAGCAGGGGGGCGGGTGGGCGCATGCCCAGCAGTTCATCATGGCTTCTTGAGGAAAACATCAGACGGTCATGACATAGAGGGCGCACCCTGAGGCATGACCCCCGACGATGCCCCCAGCCTGAATCCCACCCTGGCCCCTCACACGGCTCCCGCCCCGGAAGAGCGATCTGCCGAACAGGGGCCCGCTCCGGCACATCTGCCGCCCGCCCCGGCCGTTCCTGCACCGTCCGGGGACGCCCTGAGCGCCCGTGAGGTCGAGGCGCTGATGGGCGGCGCGGACGCCAGCATGACCGAGGCGAATATGGCGCTGGACACCGCCGAGGGGATTGACCCGGATACGCAAAGCTGACGGATACCCCGCCAGCAGCCACATCTGGGCAGCGTGGGCGGCGCTGGCGCACTCGCACGCGACCTTACCGTTCGTCCCGGCCCCCCTGGTGTTCAAGGGCGACCGGGCGGGCATGAAGAGGTGTGCCCTGACCGACGTGCAGGGCGACCCGGACTGGATCACTCCAACGCTGCCTGACGTGGCCGGGCGTGGGCCTGGGAATCCTGATCACGCTGCTGTGCACGTGGTTCGCGGCCGGTTAGGTGGCCCTGATCCGGCTGGCGGCAGAGGCCCGGCCAGACCGGTAAACCTGACGCGGCCCCCAGCAATCAGTCCAGAGAGGGGAGGGGCGGGAGGCCCACCCGCGCCCGGTACGCCGCGACCGGCCACGCCTGCCCGCCGCCCTGCCGGACCCACTCGACCTGACCGGCCGCGCCGCGCTGGTAGTGGTACGCCTCGCCCACCGCGCCGAATCCCGATTCCGGCGCGGGTTTCAGGGTATCGGCGTCCAGCACGGTCAGTTCCGTGGCGCTCAGGGCCGGGTCACCCTGCGGCGCCAGCGACACGAGGCGGCCTCCCAGGTTCACCACGTCGAACACGCCCCAGTCGGTGGCAAATCGGCCCGTAAAGGCGTTCAAGTCGGTGCCCGGCGCGTCCGCCTCTGCCTTTGTTGGCGTCTTTGCGGCCAGGTCGATCAGCCGCACGAGGTTCGTGGCCCACTCGGTCGCCGGACCGCCCAGGCAGTTCGTCAGCACCGATACCGACAGACCCGAGTACGGGTCCAACCACGAGTGCGTGATGTGGCCCGGAAAGCCGCCCGAGTGTCCGACCAGCGTGCGCCCGCCCACCTCGTCCAGCATGAATCCCAGTCCGTACCCGCGCCGTGAGGGGCGCGTGATCTCGGATTCCCGGCGCTGCATCAGCCGTTTCGACCGGTCCGACAGCAAGTCCGTGCGGCCGGTCGCGTGCGCCGACAGGTACGCCGTCACGTCCTGCGCCGTGCCGTAGAAGCCCGTGGCGGCCGCCATTGCCCGCGTGTCACTGGACGGCAGCAAGCGCCGCGCGTCGTTCCCTGCCAGTCGCCCGCTGTGCCCCGCCGCCAGTTCCGGCTCGCGCGCCGCCGGGAGTTCCGGGCCGAGGTTCTGCAACCCCAGCGGCCCCGTGATGTGCGCCGCCACGAAATCCCCGTACGGTTCCCGGCTGGCCGCCTCGACGATCAGGCCCAGCAGCGAGTACCCCATGTTCGAGTACTTGAAGTGCGTGTTCGGCGCGAACACCTGCGGCGCGCGGCACAGGTCCAGCAGCGCCTCGCGGTCCGGGAAAGGGTGGAGCTGCTGCCAGTAATCGCTGTCCGCTCCGTCCCGGTTGATGCCAGACTGGTGCCCCAGCAACTCCCGCACCGTCATGGCCGCCGCTGGCGATCCTTCCAGTTCTGGGAGCCAGTGGCCCGCCGGGTCGTCCAGCCGCACGATCCCGGCCTCGATCAGCTGAAAGACAGCCGTCGCCGTGAAGGTCTTCGAATGAGACGCGATGCGGAACAGGTGCCCCGGCGTCAGCGTCTCGCCGGTCGCCTCGTTCGCCACGCCCAGCGCGAACGACGCCGCCAGCTCCCCACCTACCCGCACCGCGACCTGCACGCCCGGCACGCGCGCCAGATCCCGCTGGAACTCCAGCCAGGACGGCAGGTAGGGGGTCAGGGCACGCACCGTATCAAGAAGAGGCATGAGGGTAGCGTAGCGCGCGCTGCCCACCGCCGGACCGCCGCACAGAGGCGGAGGCACCCCGCTCACCCCAGGACGGCACAGAGGCGGGGGCGTCCCGGTCAGCCCCGGACGCCCCCACCACCACGGGTTCAGAACGGGGCGGGTTAGAACGCCGTGTCGAGTGCCGCCAGCGCCGCCCCGGCGTCCGTGATGCCTGCCTGGGCCATGTCGGGGCGGCCGCCGCCCTTGCCGCCGCCTGCCGCCGCGAGCTTGCCGATCAGTTGCCCGGCGTGCGCGCCGCGCGTCACGGCGTCCCTGGTGGCCTTCACGACCAGTCCCCTGTCACCGGCCAGAACGACCATATCCGCGCCGCTCTGATCGAGCAGTTTGTCGGCCGCGCCGCGCAGTTCGTTGCCTTCGATGCCCGCCAGTTTCAGCGCGGCGACCTTGAAGCCGCCCAGCTCGCGGGTCTGCGCGGCCCCGCCAGTGCCGCCGCCCATCTGCGCCTCGGCCAGCTGACGGCGGACGGTCACGGTTTCCTTCTCGGCGGCTTTCAGCTGCGTCTGGAGGCCAGTCACGCGGGCCTCCAGGCCGTCGGGGCTGGTGTTCAGCAGCGCGGCGGCCCGCGCGGCGGCGTTCAGGCGCTCGCGCACCCACGCGGTGGCCTGCTCACCCGCCAGGGCTTCCACGCGGCGCACCCCGGCCGCCACGTTCTCGTCACTCAGGATCACGAACGCGCCGATGTCGCCGGTGCGGGTCACGTGCGCGCCGCCGCACAGTTCCATGGAACTGACGGGCTGCCCGGCGTACTCCACGCTGCCGCCCACGCGGACCACGCGCACCGTCTCGCCGTACTTCTCGCCGAACAGCGCGGTCGCCCCCGCCGCCTTCGCGTCGGCAATCGGCATCTCCTGCCACGTGACCGCGAAGTTCGCGCTCACCCAGCGGCTCACCAGGGTTTCCACGGCCGCGATCTCTTCTGCGGTCAGGGCCGCGCCGTGCGAGAAGTCGAAGCGCAGCCGGTCGGCCGCCACCAGCGACCCTTTCTGCTGCACGCCGCTTCCCAGCACGGCCCGCAGCGCGGATTGCAGCAGGTGCGTGGCCGTGTGATGCCGCTCGGTGGCCTGCCGCTCACCGGACACGACCGCGCGTACGCTCAGGCCTTCTTTCAGTTCGCCCGACTCGACGAGTACGTCGTGCAGGAACACGCCCTGCGGCGTCTTTCGGGTGTCACGCACGGTGCCCCAGCCCTTGCCGGCGCTGCCCCCATCCCACTCGATGCGGCCCGTGTCGCCCACCTCGCCGCCCCCCTCGGCATAGAACGGCGTGCGCGACAGCACCACCGTCGCCTCGCTCCCAGCGCTCAGATGAGTCAGGCGCTCGCCCGCACCGACCAGCGCCACGACCTCACCGTCCGCCTGCAGGTCGTCATAGCCGACGAACACGGTGGGCGACAGGCCGTCGAGCGCCTCCTGGGAGCCGCCGAACAGTTCGCTCTTCCCGTACTTGCTGCCCGCCCGCGCGAGATTCTGCGCGTTTTCCAGGCTCTCCGCATACCCGGCCTCGTCCACCGAGACGCCGTACTCCTCGGCGATCTCCTTCGTCAGGTCCACCGGGAAACCGTACGTGTCGTACAGCACGAACGCGTCGTTGCCGGACAGGGTCGCGCCCTTCTCCATGCCGCTCAGCAGCTTGCCCAGGCGCTGAATGCCGCCCTCCAGCGTCCGCAGGAAGCTCTCCTCCTCGGCCCGGACCGTCGCCTCGACCTTCGCCTGGTTCTCCCGCAATTCCGGGTAGGCGTCGCCCATGCGGTCCACCACGATGGGCACGAGCTTGAACAGGCTCGGCTCACGCAGGCCCAGCAGGTACGCGTGACGGCACGCGCGGCGCAGGATCTTCCGGACCACGTACCCGCGCCCCGTGTTGCTGGGCACACTGCCATCCGCGATCACCATACTCACCGAGCGGATGTGCTCGGCCACCACGCGGTGGGACACGCTCACCTCACCCTCGTACGGCTGCCCGCTCAGCTCCGCCACGCGCGTCACGATCGGCAGGAACACGTCGTTACTGTAGAAGTCCGGCACGTCCTGCACTACGCTCGCCACGCGCTCCAGCCCCATGCCGGTATCGATGTTCTTGAACGGCAGGTCCCGCAGCACGGGCGTCCCGTCCGCCAGCGGCTCCTGCCGGTCGAACTGCGGGAACACCAGGTTCCAGATCTCCAGGAATCGCGCACTCTCTCGCGTCACCGCGTAATCCGCCCAGCTGTCATCCCCGTACTTCGGGCCACGGTCGTAGAAGATCTCGCTGCACGGCCCGCACGGCCCGTTCGGCCCTTCCTTCGGCGCGTCCGCCGGCCAGAAGTTCTCATCGGCCCCGAAGCGGTGCACGTGGCTCGGGTCAATCCCGATCTCCTGCGTCCAGTGCATGAACGCCTCGTCGTCATCCTCGTAGATCGTCACGTATAGCTTGCTGCCGTCCATGCCCATCCACTCGGCGCCCGTCAGGAACTCCCACGCCCAGTGAATCGCGTCCCGCTTGAAGTAATCCCCGAAACTGAAGTTCCCCATCATCTCGAACAGACTCAGGTGCCGCCGCGTGCGCCCCACGTTCTCGATATCCCCGATCCGCACGCACTTCTGCGCCGTCGTCACGCGCTTGCTCGCCACGCCATCAAACACGGCCGGCGCACCCATGAACTGCTCCTTGAACGGCTGCATGCCCGCCACCGTGAACAGCGTCGTCGGATCCGGCGCCACCGTGCTGTAACTCGGCAGGCGCAGATGCCCCTTACTCTCGAAAAACTGCAGGTACTTCTCGCGAATCTGTGCGGTAGAAAGCGGACCAGTCATACCGCAAAGTCTAGCGTCCCCACCCAGACTGGACACCCAGCGCAACCGGCCGCCGGACCTGTCAACTGATCAACTCAGGCAGACAAGAGCGCCCAGGCAGAACGCCCAGGCGCAAGCAAGAGGAGTCTGTGATTAGCGATCGCTCGGGTGCCCGGCTTCCGGCCGGGCACTCCTGCCGTTACCATGCTGTGCATGAGCACTAGGGCGACTGAGAAGGATCTCTTCGAGATCATCCGTCGTCAGTCCGAGCAGATCGACGGGTTGATCGCC